>CALBNS010000130.1 GCA_937896665.1 uncultured Clostridia bacterium | reverse complement strand
ATACGTCAAAGCCAGTAAAATCAATAGATTTGGGCTTGACAGAATAGGAAGGAATCATGAATCTTTTACATGCAGAAATAGAAAAAGAGTATATTATCAAAGACATTTTGACAGATGATGAAGAACTGAATGCATTTCTTTTCTCGCTTGGTTGCTATAGTGGAGAACCAATTACCGTGATTTCGCACTTGAAAGGTGGATGCGTTGTTTCTATCAAAGATGCCAGATATAATATTGATAATGAATTAGCCGGAGTTATTTTTATATAGTGATTTCACAATCACTATATTTTTTAAATAGCAGTTAGAAATAACTAATTTAAATAAGGAGGAACTAAACATGAGAATTGCTTTAACAGGTAATCCAAACAGTGGGAAAACCACTATGTACAATGCACTGACAGGAAGGTCTGAGCGTGTGGGTAATTGGGCTGGTGTTACAGTAGATAAGAAAGAAAGCCCGATTAAGAAAAATTATTACGAAGGAACAGAAGCGTTGATTGCGGTAGATTTGCCAGGTGCCTATTCGATGTCTCCATTCACATCCGAAGAAAGTATCACAAGTGGTTATGTAAAAAATGAGAATCCGGATGTGATCATCAATATTGTTGACGCTACGAATCTGAGCCGTAGCCTTTTCTTTACAACACAGTTGCTGGAATTAGGCGTTCCGGTAGTTGTTGCGCTGAACAAGAGTGATATCAATTTGAAGAAAGAAAATAAAATTGACACAGTAGCATTGTCAAAGAAATTGGGATGCCCAGTAATTGAAACCGTTTCTACATCTGTAAATGACAAGGGTCTGACGGAGGTCGTTAGAATGGCGGTCAAATTGAAAGGTACAGAACAGAAAGCGCCATATGTACAGGGTAAAATCAATCTGACAGATAAGATTGAAGTGGAAAATGCGGACAGAAAGCGTTTTGAATTCGTGAATAGAATTGTGGTTGAGGTAGAAAAACGGAAGACTCTGACAAAACACAAGAATAATCAGGATAAAGTGGATGCAGTTCTGACAAATAAATGGCTGGGGATTCCAATCTTTGCTGTTGTAATGTTCCTTGTATTTGATATTTCACAATCGACATTAGGCCCATTCATTGCAGATACGTTAGTGGGATGGATTGAAAGTTTTCAAGAAATAGTTGCAGGCTGGGTTGCAGGAGCTTCTCCGTTTGTGCAGGCCCTTCTTGTGGATGGAATCATCGGCGGTGTAGGCGCAGTTGTTGGTTTCCTTCCGCTTGTAATGGTTATGTACTTTTTGATGGCTTTATTGGAAGACTGTGGTTATATGGCGCGTGTAAGTGTTGTGATGGATCCGATTTTCAAAAAAGTTGGTTTATCAGGAAAATCGATTATCCCATTTGTTATTACATCAGGATGTGCAATTCCTGGTATTATGGCCTGTCGTACGATTCGTAACGAGAGAGAACGAAGAGCAACTGCTATGCTAGCCCCGTTTATGCCATGTGGTGCAAAACTTCCGGTTATTGCGTTATTTGCGGGTGCATTTTTTGGTGATGAATCATGGGTTGGTACCCTGATGTATTTCGTGGGTATTGTCTTAATCCTTATAGGTGCGCTGCTTGTAAATAAGATTGCAGGACATAAGAATAGAAAGTCTTTCTTTATTATAGAACTTCCGGAATATAAGATCCCTAGTTTTAAGAGAGCATTTATGTCTATGATGTCCCGTGCAAAGGCATATATTATCAAAGCCGGTACAATTATTCTTGTCTGTAACACGGTTGTACAGATTATGCAGACATTTAACTGGCAACTTCAAGTTGTTGAGGAAGGAATGGAAAATACCTCTATTCTTGCATCAATCGCATCTCCGGTGGCAGTATTGCTTGTTCCAATCGTAGGTGTTGCAGCATGGCAGCTTGCAGCAGCTGCAGTTACAGGTTTTATTGCAAAAGAAAACGTTGTTGGTACATTGGCTGTTTGTTATGCAATTACAAACTTTATTGATACAGAGGAATTAGCATTAGTTGGCGGTGCAAATGAAGTTGCAGCAGTAATGGGTCTTACAAAGGCTGCGGCTCTTGCATACCTGATGTTCAACCTTTACACACCACCTTGTTTTGCTGCAATCGGTGCTATGAATTCGGAAATTAAAGACAGAAAATGGTTATTTGGCGGTGTTGCACTTCAACTTGGAACAGGCTATACAGTTGGGTTCCTTGTATACCAGATAGGTACTATTATCACAACAGGTTCTGTGGGAGTAGGATTTGTTCCAGGACTGATTGCTGTATTGGCAATGGCAGGAATTGTGATATACTTAATTCAGAAAACAAATAAAAGTTTAGCGGCTGAATATGTATTAAAAAAGAAGAATGCTTAATGATTAGAAAGAGGGGACATCGGTATGATAGATTTCATTATTATAGCGATTATTTTGGTAATGATGGGAATGGCAATTGCTTACATAAGGAAGCAAAAAAAGAAGGGTGTAAAATGCATTGGGTGTCCGGCAGCCGGCGAGTGTACAAGGAAGAATAGGAACAATACAGGCTGTGGATGTCACTAAAATCAATATATGTGTATCAGGAAAGGAGTCGTGAGTGACTCCTTTTCATTATAAGTGTACTGCATCGGCGGTGTGTGATCCCTGCAAAAGGATTTTATGAGTGGAATCCACAGAAAGAAAAATACAGTTTTGAGAGAAACGGGCCGGTTTTGTTTATGGCAGGGTGCTTTAATCAGTTTCAGAACCAGAATCGATTTGTGATTTTAACTACGGGGGCAAATGCATCGGTTTCTATGGTGCATGACCGGATTGCCAAATCCGTTAAAGGTTTCTTTGATATAAGGACACCAGTCCTTACTGTAAAGGGAATCTTTCAGTTTGTTCCATTCATTGAGATTCTGCAAATATTTACAGGCTTCTGAAAAGTAAAGCAGATTCTTATGATAAAGAGAATCGAGCAAGGCAAGGTATTTCCCTTTGAACTTATCGCGAAGCACATAGACCGGAATAAAGAAGTTTCTGGTTACAATAAATCAGAGGATTCAGTTCATGTAATCCCGGTTGTGGGAGGTGTGATTGGTGGAGGATTAACCTTCATGTCATTTAAACCGTGTGTAGAAGATAATTAAAAGGAAAAGCTGTAAAATTTCACGTTGAATTTTACAGCTTTTGGTGTATACTAATAGTAGATAAGAATATTATTGAGAAGGGAGAATGCATATGCCAAATATCTTACCAGTATCAGATTTAAGAAATTATAATGAAGTTTTGAAGAACTGTCAGGCAGGGGAACCAGTCTTTCTTACTAAGAATGGAAGAGGAAGATTTGTAGTGCTTGATATTGAAGATTATGAAAAAGATAGAGCAGAAAAGAAACTGTTGATGAAATTGCAGGAAGCAGAAGAAGCTGTAAAAGATGGAGAAGGATGGTTAAGTCTGGATGAACTTAAAGCAGCTATGGGGGGAATAATCTATGATGAAGCTTCGGATTAACCCGCTCGTTGTAAAAGATTTGAAAGAAATACGTGATTATATAGCTGATGACAATGCCGAGAAGGCGACTGAGACAATAGAAAAGATTTATAACAAATTTGAAAATATACAGTTGTTTCCAGGGATGGGAGATGAGTTATCAAAACGTGTTAGTTTCCGAACAGATTACAAATATGCAATCTGGAATGATTATGTAATTATATATAAGGTCGGAAAAGAGTTTGTGGAGATTTATCGGGTAGTGAATCGGTATCAGGATATTACAAGAATATTTAAATGATATTTATTAAAGGATATTCGTTTAGATGCGATAAAAAACTGAAATTTCTTTCGAATAAAAGGAAAAACACTTGACTAAATAGGGAGGTTATTTATGGGTGTCGAAAATGAAACTATAGCAACGGTTGCGGAGCAAAAACCTCAAGTTTTCATGCAAAGTATTGCATTCAATGATGGGACTGTTCTACCTCTCGCTTGTAATAGCATAGTGGTGTTTACTGGTGCGAATAACAGTGGAAAAAGTCAAATATTAAGGGATGTTGAAAATTGTCTGAATAAATCTAATGAGGGCTTGACGGTTGTAATAAAGAATAGGTTTTTTAGAACCGTACACAGCTCTGGGGCCAACCATTCAATGTCCTCTATCCATGATGTATCTAATGTAATTCCTCCATTTTTGTTTTGGACATCAATCCAAATGGAAGCATCTTCATCAGGAGAATTGGTTTTAAAAGGAAATTGTTTCAGCCAATCACATAATACTTCGTTCGTTTCTTTATGATCTGTAGCTTTTAAAACTCTTGGGATTACACGAAATAATTCGGCATCCCAGTTTAGTGTCCCATCAACAACAGAAGGATGATGATATTTAGTAAATCCCCATACTTTGCATAGTTTGTATAAAGATTTAACTTGGAGTTCTATCAGTTCTTCAATTGATATTTTTGAACCGGACGCAAACTCTGTATCATTATCCCGGGGCAATGGTTTTTTAATCTCTCTATTTTTTATTAGAATAACTGCACAAATGAGAAAAACTGTTGTAGTAATGATTATTCCAAGCAATTTCTTACGTGTCATTTAAAACGCCCCTCCCTACATATCCTGCCAAGGGCGTGCCTGAACAAGTTCATTAATATACTTTTTGTAAAACACAGTTAATACAATCCCTAATCCACCGAGCAGAATGTGAAAGGTAATAGCCGGTACTCCTGGAATTGTCCAATTGGTTAAGAATTTTATTCTCCAGGCAAAGATGAAAAACACTATCTTCGCCAAAAAAGTGTTCCAGATCTTTACCTTCCAACTCCTTCTGCAGTGCGATCCCAATTAACTCCTTACAGCATAATTCAAAATCGTAAGGATTTATATCAGAAGCTTTTGCATAAGTAATCCACTTATCCAACATTTCTCTGTTTTCCTTCTTTAGACATGCTCTGCGAAGTTTATTTTCTTTTCTTAATAAACGTAACTGATCTGCCATAATTTAACCCTCCTGATTATCTTTAAACACAAAATCTACCATGCGGATGACGTCCTTCCATGCTCCTTCAAATTCTGAGATACGTATTTTCCCTGACTCGGTAATCTTATAGTACTTCCGTGATGGTCCAATTTCGGAAACCCGAAATTCTGAAGTAATATAACCGTTTTTTTCCAGGCGTAGTAAAAGCGGATAGATTGTTCCTTCTTTTATTTCTGTAAATCCTTTTTCCTGAAGCGTGGAAACGATTTTGTAACCATATGCGTCATTCACACTGATGATTTTTAAAATACAGCCTTCATAAATTCCCTTTAATAATTGTGTTTTATCATACATACGCATCACCTGCCTATTACTATTTTGCAATGCAAGGTAGTTATATTAATTATATTAAAACACAGGAAAATATTACTGTCAAGAAATTATTAGAGCATTTGATAAAATTTCGTGGACAAATTTGTGCGAAATGTTATAATGCTATTATAACAAACAGAAGAGAAAAGGTGAGAAATATGATGATAGAGATTGATTTTAACAGTGATGAAGCGATCTATATACAATTATGCAACCAGATTATCATGGGAATTGCCACATCCAGAATTCGTGAAGGAGATTCGCTTCCGTCAGTACGCCAGATGGCGGAAAATATTGGAATTAATATGCATACAGTGAATAAAGCATATGCAGTTTTACGAGAGCAGGGAATTATCCGACTAGATAGAAGAAGAGGCGCAGTAATTGCGATTGATCTGAATAAATTACAAGCATTGGAAGAAATGAAGGGTCAGCTTGCGATTGTACTTGCCAAAGGCAGATGCAGGCAGATAACAAGGGAAGAAATCCATGAGCTTGTAGACGAGATATTTGATGAGTATAGATAACAGGAGGAATGATATGCAGAAAGAGTTTACAAAACAGGCTGCGAGAGTATTAGAGATTGCCAGAACATTGGCAAAGAAATATAACCACCCATATATTGGAACAGAGCATTTGCTTTTAGGACTTGGAAAAGAGGTTACAGGAGTAGCAGGACAGGTACTGGCAGCAAATCACGTGGATGAGGAGAAAATCATAAAGATTATTCATGAATTGATTTCTCCGGTAAATGAAGTAAAACCAAAAAGAACATTGGAGTTTAGTCCAAGATTAGAATATCTGCTTGATAATGCTTTTCAGGAAGCAGAATTTCTTCATTCTGAAAAGATTGGAACGGAGCACATGTTGCTTGCAATGTTAAAGGACATTGATTGTGTGGGCACCAGAATTCTTACAACTATGAATGTGAATCTTGAAAAAATACAGGCACATGTATTAGATGTGATAGGGGCAAATCCCAGAGAATATCTGGAGGAAAATAGAAACGAAGGCAGAGTACAGGGTGGTGCATTGGAACAATATAGCACAGATTTGACAGCACAGGCTTCTGAAGGAAAACTGGACCCTGTTATCGGAAGAGAAAATGAGATTGCACGTTTGATGCAGGTACTCAGTAGACGTACAAAGAACAACCCTTGTCTTGTGGGGGAACCTGGAGTTGGTAAGACTGCAATTATTGAGGGACTTGCGGGCAGGATTGCTGCCGGCATGGTTCCGGAGAGTATGAAAGACAAGCGACTTTTGACACTGGATTTATCCGGTATGGTGGCAGGTTCAAAGTATCGTGGAGAATTTGAGGAGCGCATGAAAAAAATGCTGCGTGAAGTCAAAGCGGATGGGAATGTAATTTTGTTCTTGGACGAAATTCATACAATTATTGGTGCCGGGGGTGCGGAGGGTGCGATTAATGCGGCAAATATTTTAAAACCATCCATGGCCCGTGGGGAAATTCAACTGATTGGTGCAACAACAATTGCGGAATATCGGAAATATATCGAAAAAGATGCGGCGTTGGAGCGCAGGTTTCAGCCAATTACCATTGAAGAGCCAACAAAAGAACAATGTATGTGCATTTTAGAAGGCTTGAAAGAAAAATACGAGATGCATCATCATGTGGAGATTACGCAGGAAGCACTACAGGCAGCGGTTGATTTGTCGGAACGGTATATTAATGATCGTAATCTACCGGATAAAGCAATAGATGTATTGGACGAAGCATGTTCCAAAACAAACCTTGCAGGATTTAAGGTGCCGGAAAATTTAAATGATATGGAAGTTCTTTTGCAGACATTAGGTGTGGAGAAGGAAGAAAAAATTAAAAATGGAGATTTTGCTGAAGCTTCTCTGATTCATAAGGAACAGGAGGAGCTGATGAAAAAGATAGGAAGTACGCGAAAACGTTTCGAAAATGCAAACGGAAAGCGAAAACTTATTGTAAATGAAGAAGATATAGCAGATGTTGTGGCTTCGTGGACGAAAATTCCTGTTCGGAAACTAGCAGAATCAGAGAGCGCAAGGTTACAGAAATTAGAGCAAATTCTGCATAAACGAGTGATTGGACAGGAGGAGGCAGTCAGTGCAGTGGCGAGAGCGGTCAAACGTGGGCGTGTAGGTTTAAAAGATCCAAAACGTCCGATTGGTTCCTTTTTATTTTTAGGACCGACAGGTGTTGGTAAGACAGAACTTTCAAAGACACTTGCAGAAGCATTATTTGGCAAGGAAGATGCGATGATACGTGTGGATATGTCGGAGTATATGGAAAAGCACAGTGTATCAAAACTGATTGGTTCCCCACCGGGATATGTCGGACATGAAGATGGAGGTCAGCTGAGTGAAAAAGTTCGCAGAAATCCATACTCTGTAGTGCTGTTTGATGAGATTGAAAAGGCGCATCCTGACGTGTTTAATATCTTGCTTCAGGTACTTGATGATGGACATATTACAGATTCACAGGGACGTAAGGTGGATTTTAAAAATGCAGTTATCATTATGACGTCCAATGCGGGAGCAAAGGCGATTGTAGAGCCTAAAAAACTTGGATTTGTCACGCAGGAGGATGCAGAAGCAGATTATAAGAAGATGAAGTCGAATGTTATGGAAGAAGTAAAGCGTCTATTTCGTCCGGAATTTTTAAACCGTATTGACGAGACGATAGTTTTTCATTCTCTGAACGAAGAACATTTGAAGAAAATTGTTGGGTTGATGTGCAAAGAGCTGACTACGCGTGCAAAAGAGCAGTTGAACATTCAACTGACTATCCGTGATTCTGTGAAAAAATATGTTGTAGAAAAAGGGACAGATAAAAAATATGGTGCCCGTCCTTTACGCCGTGTAATACAGAGTGAATTGGAAGATGCTTTGGCAGAGGCTGTATTGAACGGGGATGTTCAGCGTGGGACGGAAGTAGAAATTGGTATTTCGAAAAAGGAAATAAAATTTTATACAAAGTCTTGAAAAAACTAGTCAAACCATTTTGTTTATTATATAATGAAGACAGCAATTTGTATAGATAAGCGACAAGAAGATACGACTTAGGAGGAAAGAAGATGGCAGTGATAAGTGAATTATTAAGGGCGGAAACGAATGGTGCACTTAGTTTTGGTGATTACACACTTGATTCAAAGACAAAAGTGGAAGGATTTGAATTTCAAGGAGACATATATAAAGTAAAAACATTTAATGAGATTACAAAATTAGAGCGAAACGGAATGTTTGTTTATGAATCGGTTCCGGGAACTGCTGTATTGGATTATCAAGTAACAGAAGATGGTGTCTCTTTTAAAGTATATGGTTCTGATTCTGCACAGTTTACGGTAGGACTTGAAGCAGAAAGCAGATACGAAGTATTTCTAGATGATGTCAGCGTTGGAAAGATGGATACAAACTTAAGCGGAAAGCTGAGTGTGAGTGTTGATTTGAATGAGAACAAGGCTGTAGAAGTCAAAATTGTTAAGAAATAGATTAAAGTAAAAGGAGGGCTGTTTACTCAGCTCTCTTTATTGTATGCAGGGGAAGCAGTCGCTTAATGGCGCTGCCTGCATAAGCTTTATTTTTGGAGGAGAAGGATGGCAAAGGGCAAAAAAACAGTATTTTTCTGTCAGAATTGTGGGCATGAGGAAAACAAATGGCTTGGGCAGTGCCCGATGTGTAAAGAGTGGAATACATTTGTGGAGGAAGCAGTTTCTTTTTCGAAAGGGAGCACAGTGCAGCGTGTGCGAGATACGGAAGTAGTCGCATTGAATCATGTTCAAACAACAAATGAAGACAGGATATGCACAAGAATAGCAGAACTAGACAGAGTTCTGGGCGGAGGTATCGTACCAGGCTCGCTCATTTTAGTCGGCGGTGATCCGGGCATTGGGAAATCAACGTTGTTGCTACAGGTTTGTCAGCGGTTATGCGAAAAACAGAAACAGGTACTTTATATTTCGGGAGAAGAGTCTTTAAAGCAGATTAAACTTCGTGCAAATCGCATGGGGGAATTTGGAGAAAATATTTTTTTGTTGTGTGAGACGAATCTGGCGGTAATTAAAGGCGTTATAGAGAAACACAGACCGGAAGTGGTGGTCATCGATTCCATCCAGACTATGTACAGTGAAGAGGTTGTATCTGCGCCGGGAAGTGTGTCTCAGGTCCGGGAATCCACGAATGTGTTAATGCAGCTTGCAAAAGGTCTGGGCATTTCGATTTTTGTGGTGGGACATGTAACAAAAGAAGGAACGGTTGCCGGACCAAGAGTTTTAGAACATATGGTAGATACAGTGTTGTATTTTGAAGGGGACAGGCACGCGTCTTATCGTATCTTACGTAGTGTGAAGAATCGTTTTGGCTCTACACATGAAATTGGAGTGTTTGAAATGCGTCAAGATGGCTTGAAAGAAGTGGTCAATCCATCTGAATTTATGTTGAGCGGTAAACCAGAAAACGCATCCGGTTCTGTCGTGGCTTGTTCTATGGAAGGGACACGTCCTATTTTAATAGAAATTCAGGCACTCGTCTGCAATAGTAATTTTGGTATGCCGAGAAGAACAGCAGCCGGCACAGATTATAATCGTGTGAATCTTTTGATGGCAGTTCTGGAGAAAAGAGCCGGACTTCATCTGGCAAATTATGATGCATATGTGAATATTGCAGGTGGAATTAAGATGAATGAGCCTGCAATTGATCTTGGAATTGTGATGGCGATAGTTTCCAGTTATAAGAACAAACCAATTCCGGAAAAAACAATTGTATTTGGAGAAGTTGGGTTAAGTGGAGAAGTGCGTGCGGTGAATATGCCGGAGCAGAGAGTGGCGGAAGCAAAGAAATTAGGGTTTGAAACTTGTATCATGCCTATGGTGTCTAAGGAGATTGTAAAAAATATAAATGGCATTGAAATTATCGGTGTAAAGACGATTAATGAAGCTATTCGGTTATTATAAATGACGGTATATAGTGATAATTGCAGGCTGTTGCGTTAGAAAACGGCCTGCAATTGTGCGAATTGTACAAATAAAATAAAAAATAAAAAAAGTATTGACAGTTTGGAAAACGCATGCTAGAATAACATTCGTTGTTGGTGAGGCAACAAAATCTGACAAGAAACACCAAGTAGGAGATACACGAGTGTCAGTCAGAAATAATAAAAAAGTTTCAAAAAGTTGTTGACAACAGCGAAAAGATGTGATAATCTAATATAGCTGTCGCAAG
>CALBNS010000129.1 GCA_937896665.1 uncultured Clostridia bacterium | reverse complement strand
CAACGATAGGTAAACTATGCGTTGATGATGGCACCATGATGATTCCAAACGAAGCGTTTCTGAAGTATTTTCCGGATGCGACTTTATCAGGCATGGAAGACCGGGCTGATCGTAGTAGTTGCCTACGGATCGGTACATATGCTGTAATACATAAAATCATAAGGGATTATACATTAGATGAAATGCTAGGAAGGTTTTTCTCTGAGAGGGATCTGGTCATTATACTAAGGAGTGATTGAGAGATGAAAGGAATTATTCTTGCCGGAGGTGCTGGCACAAGATTATACCCATTAACAATGGTGACATCGAAGCAACTATTACCTGTATATGACAAGCCGATGATTTATTATCCGCTTACAACACTGATGTTGGCTAATATCAAGGATATTCTGATTATCTCTACTCCAGAAGATACTCCTCGATTCGAGGCACTTTTAGGTGATGGTCATCAATTCGGTATTCAATTGTCCTATGCAGTTCAAGCTAAGCCAGAAGGACTTGCGCAAGCATTTCTTATCGGCGAGGAATTTATCGGTAATGAACCATGTGCGATGATTCTTGGTGACAATATTTTCTATGGCAATGGCCTTGGAAATATGTTAAAAAGTGCTGTTAAGACAGCAGAGAACGGAAGAGCTACTGTCTTTGGGTTCTATGTGGATGACCCACACAGATTTGGTGTAGTTGACTTTGATGACAACGGGAAAGCGTTATCATTGGAGGAGAAACCTGAAAATCCAAAAAGTAATTATGCTGTGACAGGATTGTATTTCTATCCTGCGGGTGTAAGTAAGTTAGCAAAAGAGATTAAGCCTTCTGAACGTGGGGAGTTAGAGATTATAACATTGAATTCTATGTATTTAGAACAGGATTTGTTGAATTGTAATGTTATGGGGCGTGGTTTCTCATGGTTAGATACAGGCACAATAGACAGCTTAATGGAAGCTGCAAATTTTATTCAGATGATTCAGAATTTACAGGGAATCATCGTAGCTGCTCCCGAGGAGATTGCTTATAGATATAAAATGATTTCGAAAGAACAATTGATTGAAGCAGCGAAGATTTATGGTAAGTCTACATACGGAAAACACCTAATGGCGGTAGCAGATGGAAGGATGAGGAAATAGGACTATGAAGATTATTGTAACCGGAGGAGCCGGATTTATAGGAAGTAATTTTGTATTTTACATGTTGAAGGAGCATCCAGAATATAGAATTATCTGCTTGGATAAATTAACTTATGCAGGTAACTTATCTACATTAGCTCCTGTTATGGATAATGAGAACTTCCGTTTTGTGAAAGCGGATATTTGTGCCCGGGATGTTGTTAACAAGTTATTTGAAGAAGAGCGGCCAGATGTGGTGGTTAACTTTGCAGCAGAGAGTCATGTGGATCGCTCCATTGAAGACCCTGGAATTTTTCTACAGACCAATATTATTGGTACACAGGTGCTTATGGATGCTTGCAGGAAATATGGTATCAGGCGTTACCATCAGGTGTCTACGGATGAAGTCTATGGTGATTTGCCGTTAGATAGACCTGACTTGTTCTTTACCGAGGAGACTTCGATTCATACAAGTTCTCCTTACAGTAGTTCCAAGGCAGGAGCAGATCTACTTGTATTAGCTTATCATCGTACTTATGGTTTGCCAGTAAGTATCTCTCGTTGTTCTAATAATTATGGACCATATCATTTTCCAGAGAAATTGATTCCGTTAATGATTGCAAATTGTTTGAATGACAAACCTCTTCCAGTGTATGGAGAAGGAGTAAACGTTCGTGATTGGTTATATGTAGAAGATCACTGTAAAGCAATTGACCTTATTATTCACAAGGGAAGAGTAGGAGAAGTTTACAATATTGGTGGACACAATGAGATGAGAAATATTGATATTGTGAAACTAATCTGTAAGGAACTTGGAAAGCCAGAAAGCCTTATCACTTATGTAACTGATCGTAAGGGACATGATATGCGTTATGCGATTGATCCAACTAAGATTCATTCAGAATTGGGCTGGCTTCCAGAAACGATGTTTGCTGATGGTATTAAGAAGACCATTCAATGGTATCTGGATAATCGTGAATGGTGGGAAACAATTATCAGCGGCGAATATCAGAATTATTATGAGAAGATGTATGAGAACAGGTAAGACAAAACATCAAATAATTTCATAATTTCAAAGGGATATGTAGTCAATAAAATTTTTGTTTTAAAGTCTTTTTACTACAAAAGTGGATAACTTTTTTGCTACCGTTTCAACCGATTATGGATTGTGAATTCACAATTTAGACTGTCCGTGGCGACCCTCTGATGTAGGACGGATTTTGCGGACATTCAAAATAAAAAAGAATGTGGAGGTAACAGACAATGGCAAAATCATTATTTGAAGAAATGGGCGGCAGATACGAAAGGCAGGGCGACTACTTAATTCCTTGTCTTACATTACCCGCCGAGGAAGAACAGCCGATAGGCATATGGGGACAGCGGCACTTGCGGTATCTGAAAGAGTACCGCACAGGTACATATATCAATCTGCTGACAAGCGGCAAGTTGAATACATATCTTGCCGAGATTGATAAACAGGCACAGGAATGCTTTGAACGGCTCAGAGAGGATATGAAACGGACGCAGGGTATTACGGAGCAGTTAAAAGCAGAAAACGCCCTAGAACGGGTTGGGAAAATGAATAACATACGGGCGTGTGCGAGGGAGTGCGTGGAACGGGAAGTAATCTATTTATAATACAAGATGTTAAAACGATACACTTATTATATAAATAGGTGTATCGTTTTTGTATAGGAATTTTTATGTGCTATCTGCTATGTTGATATGGATAATGTAATCCGTACAATAGAAAGTCAAATTTTTTTTAGAATAAACCGCACATCACAACCGTCAAAAACGTTAATCAAAGTGAAAGGAGGTTTCAGAAATACATATGGATTTTGATGAACAGTATGATAAAATATATCGCTACTGCTACTTTAAATTGCGCCATCAGCAGATGGCGGAAGATATTACACAAGAAACCTTCCTTCATTTTCTGGAAAATAGCAATTACTGTGAAAGGGGGCAAAAAATAAGATATTTATATACAATAGCCCATAATTTATGTGCTGATACATATCGTGGCAGACAAACAGAAGCATTGGAAGATGAACTTTTGATAGAAGATAAGGAAGATGAGATGGGCAACGAGGAGAATACATGGAATGGAATATATGCCAATCTGGATAATTGGCTTTGTCGCTTTGATTATGTTAGTGGCAAAGGAAATGAAAAAAAATATTGAGCAGACGGAGGAATTAGCATGGAACTTATCTTAGATAGATTAACGAAGCAGTATCAAAATAAAATAGCGGTAGATCGTATTTCCCTAAAATTGCAAAAAGGGGTACATGGTTTATTGGGAGCGAATGGAGCGGGAAAAACAACGCTTATGAGGATGATTTGCGGTGTTTTAAAGCCAGATAGTGGAACAGTCATGTTTGATGGTATAGATGTTACAACAGAAGAATATCGTGCAAAATTAGGATACCTTCCGCAGGATTTTGGATACTATCCAGATTTTACGGGTATGGATTTTCTGTTATATATGGCAACATTAAAGGGGCTGACAAAAAAGCAGGCAAAGCATAAAGCAGATGAACTTTCAGAAATTGTATCATTGGAAGCGAATGCAAATAAAAAAATTAAAAACTATTCTGGCGGTATGAAACAGCGTCTGGGGATAGCGCAAGCACTATTAAATAATCCGAGCCTGCTTATTTTGGACGAACCAACCGCAGGGCTTGACCCGAAAGAACGTGTCCGTTTCCGTAATATCATAGCGGAGATTGGGAAGGACAACATTGTTATTCTGTCAACGCACATTGTTTCAGATATTGAACACATTGCAGATAATATATTGATGATGAAAGATGGACAGTTGATATATCAAGGCGAATGGCAGGAAAACTTTGGCGATTTAGAACAATTCTATTTGAAGCAGTTTGAGGAGGATTAAAATGAATTGGTTAGGTAGGTTATATCTCTATGAAATGAAAAAGATCATGCATAGGAAAATTGTGTGGATTGTTGGGATAATCATGGTTTTTCTATGTGTGTTTGTGGGTATTTCTGATTTGCTTTCTACCTCATATGGTGGGGAAAGCAATAGCTTTGAAAGGATGCAAATAATCAAGCAGTATGCAAGAAGTCTTTCGGGCAGAAGCATTGAGGATGCTTTACTTCACGAAATGCAGGATTCTTATAAAGAAGAAGTGGCAGGGGGAGAAGTACGGGAATATTTACCGATTTATCTGTTTGTGCAAAATATTATAGGGGATGATGAACTATCACAGGAAATGGATTCTGATGAATTTTATTCGGAGAGGAAAAATTCTATTTCCCAAAATCGTACAGACCAGATGCTTACGGAAAAGGAAATTGAGTTTTGGAACGAAAAAGACTCGCAAATAAAAATACCGTTAACATATGAATATACAGATGCCTATAGCAATCTATGGGTGTATGTATATACGATAAATTATATGCTGTTGCTTATGCTTGCAATATGTCTTTCCAATGTATTTTCAATGGAACATTCACGAAAAACAGATGCTATCACCCTATGTAGTCAATATGGGAGAAAACAATTATATATAGCGAAAATGCTAGCAGGAATAACATTTGGTGCAGTATCATCAATCGTTCTATTTGGAACAACCGCTATTTCAAGCGTTGTGGTTTATGGAACTGATGGTTTCAATGCAGCACTACAGAGTGCATTTCCTCTGTCATCACGGATAATGAGTATAGGCGAGTCGGTTTTGCTTTTA
This sequence comes from uncultured Clostridia bacterium, assembly GCA_937896665.1. Classification (GTDB taxonomy): domain Bacteria; phylum Bacillota; class Clostridia; order Lachnospirales; family Lachnospiraceae; genus Faecalimonas. The sequence continues at coordinate 829 of CALBNS010000129.1, read as the reverse complement.
TTTTTTATGTTGCTAGTAGTATCTGTCTTATATAGCATTGTTATTATGTTTTTATCAGAATTGTTAAAGAACAATGTTGCGGTTATGGCAATTCCTATCGGAATTATGATTCTAACAATGATGATAGATATACCTTATCAATTTAGAGTGCTTTCCCAAATATATGATTTATTGCCTACTAATTTATTGGTGACATGGGAATTATGGGACGATAGACTGGTTTCTCTGGTCGGAAAATATCTAACAAATTTCCAGATTGCTTCAATTATATATTTGGTAATTGCGGCATTATTGTTCTTTGCAGGAAAAAGAATATATCAGAAGTATCAAATTGGTGCGAGATAGCTTTATAAGAATTATTTCTATTAAGCAGGAAAGGGGAATAAATGTCAACAAAATGGTTACTCTGCCCTGTTTGTGGCAATAAAACTCGTGATAAAATTAGGGAAGATTCCGTTTTAAAAAACTATTCTCTCTACTGTCCTAAATGTAAGCAGGAAACATTGATTGAAGTATCAAATTTAGAGATAACAGTCATCAAAGAGCCACACGCCTTAGACGCAGAGCCGATGAACTTGTGAGAATTGAAATCTCACAGATCATCGGCTCTATCCTTTTATAATACATAGACAGGACAAGCCCACCGGATAAAAAAACGAGGTTCGGTGGGCAGCTTTGTTGTGCCTTGATTACCCTCTGACTTCGTTTTTGGAGTTTGGAGGGATTTTTTATCCAACGGTCTTTTCGGTTCTGTGGCTTCGTTCTATTTTTGCTTTTCCGCGAGGATGATACGGTCTGGAATGTATTTTGACAATCCCTAATTCGCCAC
>CALBNS010000128.1 GCA_937896665.1 uncultured Clostridia bacterium | reverse complement strand
GATTGGAAGCATTGATTCCCAAGGCTCGCATTGACTTAGGCACTTCCAGAGCATTCACAATACGTACCGCCATATTTCTATTTAAGTCATTTGCAATTGATTTTGTCAATTCCACAGTATTTAACAAGTCATCCCTTAATATTTCATACTCATTTATAGTACCATTTTCATTCAGCAGATATTTTGCTTTCACAGGTGTGGTTAATCTCATTCTTTTAAAGAAATCATTATGCACATAATCAATAAGCGGTTGCATATCATGCGTTACCATAAGTACTGTCTTGTCTCGAAAACTTACCTTCTGATTATCAAACAATCTTCTAATTACTGCAAATTTTTTATCCTTATCGAACGATGTTATCGGATCATCCAATACAATTAAATCTGCCTTTTCGCTTACTGCTTCAAACATAAACATAACAAGAGAAAACGCATTTTTTCTCCCCAACTCAAATGTGTATCTGGATCAGATACTTTTATATCCTCCGTATTAATCGGTGATAAATATGAAATCGCTTTATTTTCTCCATCAGGTATAATCTCAAACTTATATGGAAATCCTGCCAATAAAAAGAATTGATTTATGTCGTCTTTCCTTTTACTAATCAATGCCTCCAACTTTTTCTCGTGTTGTACAAATAAACCTCTTAATTTCCCAGTATTTACCTTCAGATTATTAATTTTATTTTCCACTTCATCTACCATTTCGTAAATAAGCTCAGTCGAATAAAATTTATTAATCTGCCTCTTATCTATGTACATCTCGTTCAAGTTATTATCAATATTTTCTAATTGTTCATGAGTTACATTCATGGGTCTAAACAGACAGATTTTTTCAATTTTCTTGTATAAATACTCCGTTTCCGTCCCCAAACTTTTCAACTCTGACACTAAAGAATCTTCTTTTCCTGTACTGCTAATGTATTCTTGAAGAACGGATATTGCATCTTCATTGATATAATTCTTTGCTACTGACTCATGTAAATATTCCAAAACAGCATTTGCCGTTGAAAGAGCTGAATTTTTAAATACTTTCGAAATCACTTCATTTTCTTTATCTATTTCTTTTTTCAATTTATCAGCACAAAAAGGGCAATTTTCTCCGTGCATCTGTTTTATACCATCATTTCTCCACTTCGCCCATTTAGTAACACTAACCATATCTCTGTCATAAAAAGACTTATAACCTTTCAGTTCATCATACTTATCAAAACCTGCACCATTCCCCTTTAAAAATTCACCAACACCACCTTTTTTTGAAATTTCTCCATCACTATATTTAACAATCTCTGCATATTTAGGTAAAAAAGCCCTAATATTCTGAATAGCTTCATTTTGTTGAAAAATCGCCTTACTGATTGTGGATTTTCCAGTACCGTTAGAACCATATTTTATATTCAATGTTCCTTCTTCAATCTTTATATTAGCTTCTTTAATACAGTTGCAATTTTTGATTTCGATTACTATTTCACTCATCCATAATCTCCCTTATCTATCTAAACCTTACCTGCAAATTCATTTTAATATACATTTCCCCATCCTCCTCATACAGACTCATATAATCATGTCTACTTGTGGAAGCCCTTTCTAAAATCGTATTATCTAGCAGATACTGTTCAAAAAAGTTTCTGTTATAAATATGATAAGCCAAAATTTCTCCATTTGCCTTTACAATTATGTAACCTCCATTTGCTTCATCCAGTCCGTCCCAAGGTTTTGCCGGTTTCATTCCTAATGCACACGAACATAGAAATTTTTTAAATTTGTATGTATACATCATAGCATCACCATATCCAAGAGGATCTCTTTCTCCAAGCATTTCAACCAGCTTATCACATTCCTTCACATCTTCTGAGTAGAAATATAACAACATATTTCCAATAATCTCAGGCATACTACTATCCACCATAATAAGATTTCTTTTGAAACCGTCATGGTTCATTCCACAATACTTCACACTACCGCCATATTCGGCAATTTTTGCCATTTTATCCTTAATCTTGGTTCTTGTATCAATAGCATTGATTTCATTTGCCTGTTCAGGTGTTATACCCGTAACTCTATATATGAAATTAGTCGTTGCACCTGCATTCATCAAAGTAGGTGCATGCCCTACTTCTGATTTAATTGAAAACCCTACATTGCGAATAAAATTAGTGTGAATGTCTTCAATCTGCATTGAAATATCCGTTGTATCCACTGATGGTGCTTTAATCTTTGCGACTTTTATTCCATTTGCAAAATTGGCAATTTCCTCTACTTCAAAACTGCCACTATGTGATGCAATCTCCTGCAAGAGCAGATTTGCATTATCATCCAACGACTTTCTTGACACACTCAGGACACGCTTTGACTGTATTTCCAAATGCACCAGGTCATTATCAATCACATAGTCAATGATCTCCCCTTTTACTTCCTCTCTCATAATCTTAAGAATCGGATAATACACCTCATCTATCTTCTCCACTCTTTCATTAGCAGCGTAAACTCTTCCCTGACTGAGTAATTTCATAAATGCATATAACTCCGACCATTCACCTTTATTACCTGACATTCTTCCATCTTTATTTGCCATTCTCCAACACCTTCCTTATCTCTTTGGCAATTGCCTCAATAACATTAACCGTTACACTGTTACCGAACTGTTTATACAAATGTGTATCAGCCAATTCAAGTTTAAAATCATCTGGGAACCCCTGCAATCTTGCCCATTCTCTCGGAGTCATTTTTCTAATTCCCTCTCTGTTCACTTCGCCCTTAATATGTGTAACGGGAACAAAATTTGTAAGCCTCTTATCAATAATAAGATTTCTCTCTCTCCCCATACCGCCACATACAATGGCTCCTGCCTTACCATCTAAATCTCTTATTTCATAGCCAAAACCATTCCCCTTAGATTCATGACGTGCTTTGTGTTTCTTTAACGTATCAATATAAACTGTAGACAGATAATATTTAACACTGACTTCATTCTCTTCCATAATATCCCTTATGCATGTATTAGGATTAGTAGGCTCTGGAAACTTAAACTTGCTGCTATCTATATCGTTTCTGAAAGCCACAATATAAATACGTTCTCTGTTCTGTGGTACCCCAAAATCTTTACTGTTTAAAACTTTATCATAAACAGTGTATCCTATCTGTTCAAAAGCCTTTTTTATAACTTTATATGTTCTTCCTCTATCGTGAATGGCAAGCCCCTTTACATTCTCACAAAAAATAACTTTAGGCTTGTGATATTCGCAAATTCGTACCACATCCTGAAAAAGCGTTCCCCTGCATAACCCCTTATAGTCATCGTCAAATCCCATACGCTTACCGGCAAGAGAAAATGCCTGGCACGGAAAACCAGCAAGACAAATATCAAATTCTGGAATATTCTTTTCATCAATCTGTGTAATATCACCCGCTATATCAAATTTATCATTATAATTAATCCTATAAGTCTGCTGTGCATACGCATCCCACTCACTTACAAATACTGTCTTGATTTTCTTTCCAAATGCCTTATCAAAACCTTTTCTAATTCCTCCAATGCCGGCAAACAAATCTATTGATTTATACATGTGAAATCTCCTCTACTCTATATCGTAATCATTATATTTTGCATCAAAAACAGCTTCTTCTATGACCCGTATACACTCTTCCGTATTTTTCATAATGTCTTTTCCCCAGAATCGAATCACAGTCCATCCAAGAAATTTCAGTTGCTTATTTATCTCATTATCACGCTGTTGATTTTTTGATATTTTATTAATCCAAAATTCTGCATTTTTCCCATGTTCCAACTGAGGTTTTAGCACTTCCCAGTCTTTCCCGTGAAAAAATTCGCTGTCACAAAAAATAACTATTTTATATTTGGTTAGCACAATATCTGGTTTACCAGGTAATTCAGAATAGTTCTTCCTGTACCTATAACCTCTTTTCCACAATTCCTTACGCAGTTTCAGCTCTATCGATGTATCCTTTGATCTAATATTTTTCATATTCTTGTGGCGTTGCTCTTTAGTCAGTCTGTCCACTCCAATCACTCCACTTCATCTGGAACAATTTCTAAAATATCCGAAATTTCGCACTCTAATGCGACACATATCTTAAGTAATATATCCGTATTTACATTCTCATTTCTTCCAAGCTTTGCTATTGACGCATTACTTATCCCCGCCTTTTCAGCAAGATCCTTTTTCATCATTTCTCTGTCAATTAGCAGCTTCCACAATTTCTTATAACTTATCTTCATTGCGTCCTCCAAACCCAGAACATATATTCGTTTCTTTCTTATCATATCATACATACAACGATATGGCAAGTTCCTTTTCACACTTAATTATGAGTTCGCACATTTAATGTTTCGATTAAACAACTCAGTTTCTAGCGTCTCCACATTCAGACAGGGGATAAGATAATCCCCTTGTCTGATATAAGTTCCGCCCATTTCTTCAAATATTGTTTTCTTCATTGTCTGTTCCATCTTTCTTATCGTTCTCGATCTACAAGTAGAATAGGTTTCATAGCACATCCCCCTTTATCATTTTTTAATGATATTAAAAGGGAAATGTTGCAGAAATGTCCTAAAAACAAAAAAATTAGCCAGAGTAGTCATTTTCGTCACTCCGGCCAATTTGTTATTATTCCATTTCTCTCATTTGTTCAACCAAAGACTGCTTTTTAAAGGTTCCCGTTGTATAAGAAATCAATATCATTTGAACAATCACAAGAATCGCTATATAGATCAATATTACCTGCCACGGGAATGAGTAGAAGAAGTACGGATTCTCTGTCTTTTGAGCTACACCAAAACCATTATAGTACAATAGCTGACAATAAGACACTAGCAAGAATAATCGTCAATATAGTAAATATATTTCTTTTTCGATTAGAGTTTAGACTCTTACTCGATATACGTTTTATGATACCACTTGTATCATTTTCAAATAGTAAAGTCATAAGAGATAATCTCCGTTCCTTGAATACTGGTTTTGCATTATTCCGATGTCTTAATGCGCTTCATTAGAGGTTCTTTGCATTGCACTTTTAAGCAGATAGCTGAAATGGTAATAGATATTACCACTAAGCAAATCCCATAAATCAGCAAAGGAATGAAAGGAAAAGTATATTGAAAATGCCATAATAGGTCAATATGAATATGGGTGGTATATATGTATTCCTGAATGGGGAGTCGGGAGTCCGCTTGCAGAATTGACAGATGTATTCTGGAATCGAGAACAATTAAGCCGCTGGTTATCACCAGTCGACGCAATCACCATCGCAGAGGCATTGGGAATATATGCGAAACAATATGGAGATATGACTTAGGTCATATCTCTTTTAGATCTGGAAGGAGATAACAATTCGCAAACCCTGACGTTCCTAAACTGCAGATGGAGCAGAGTATATACAAAAACGAGCTGATTGGCGGAAAATTTAATTTGCGAAAAATAGGAGATGAGAATTTGCGAATCAATAAACGATAAGAAGTAAAGCGGTCAGCCCGATTGAAGCTGGCCGCTTTAATCTTACTTTAGTATTCCCCAAAGGGAACAAATCAACCCTATTTTCCCGTACTGCCAAAAGCGCCGGTTCCTCTGGCTTCTCCAAATTCATCGACAAATTCTGCGATAATCACCGGCATAATGACAAGCTGACCGATCCGGGAGCCTTTTAGAAGCTGCTGCTTTTGGCTGCCTACATTACTGACGATAGCATGGATCTGACCTCGATACCCGGAATCCACAGGCGGCAGTTCACATACGATTCCCTTAGCCGCAAGGCTGCTTCTTGGGAAAATATATCCCGCATATCCGTCCGGCAGTTCCAGGCCGAAGCCCAAAGGGATCTTGGCAACTTCTCCCGGCTTTACTATACAGTCAAAAGGCAGATATACATCGGCACCCGCGTCATTGTCATGGGAGCGGAAGGGAAGGTGTTCCTTAGGCAGTCCAAAATCAAGGAGCTTTATCTTCAAACGCAGCCTCCTTTCCTGATTCCGGGAAAGTCCTGCAAAAGAAGCTCTGACGGCAGCATATTTTTTGAAACCGGTTTTTTACAGGACATCTTTTTTTCTTTGCAGCAATCCCTCTGACAGAAAGGACCGGTCTGCTCCGGTGAAAATAGCTGCGGACTCAAACGGTACAGGTCATCCCATATTTTTAAGAGTACATACCGGGTTTCTTCCGTATTGCGCCTGCATACCCGCTGTCCGATCATGTGCTTCCACTGATAGGGCGTTGCGCTGATAATCAGGATATTGCGAAGGCTCTGTAATGCCAGATAACCGGCTGAATCATTGGAAATCCCCATTGCCTCCAGCTTTTCATAAGCGCTCATTGCTTCCCGGCAGCTTTTCAGATAGAAGTCACGGATTGACGGATCGGCTGTTAATACCTCATAGGGAACCACAAAATCCGCATGACCGGCGTAATCGCTGTACTGCAAAGACGCGCTCATAAATTTTGTTTCATTCTGATGGCGGGTAATCTGTGCCAAAAATCGTCTGCTGGTGCCGACAACGGCAACGGTGACAGCCGCAAATTTCTGTACTGTCGGATGTGGGAGGGAACTGATATTTTAACAGTCTCCCCGGTGTAAGATTGGTGGTATAAGGTCATAAGGTCTTTCATGGAATGGATCTTATGCCCTCGTTGTGTCAGCCTTGCAGTGAATACCATATTTTTTTCTGCTTCCTCCACAGCATAGCAGTTTAATACGCATGTTTCAATTCGATCGATAGTCGTTTTCCTCCTTTACAATAGCTTTTAATAAAAATAAGTAGTTCAAAGTGTCTGTTATTTTTTCATTCCAGACTTCCATATCAAAAGAAGCCTCCTGTGCGAAACACATATCATAGATTGAAATGACATGCTTCGCCATCATCCCGGCAAGCGCCCGCTGCGGGGTGCTTCCCTGAATGACCGCAGCCGTTTTAAACGCACTGAGGCGGTCCGGGTTATCTCCGGTATATTCCTTAGCTTTACGGTTTAACAGGCGGTCGCACTCTTTGACCTGCTCTTGAAAAATACGGTAAAATTCTTTTTGATCGATATGCTGTACCTCCTTTTAAATATAGAAAAACCCGCTTGTTTAAAACAAACGGGTTGAATAAGTCGATAGTATCATCTGCTTTATGCCATTGCCTGCTGACGCGCTTCAATATACAAGTCAATATCTTCCACAATATAGTTATCGCCAGTCGTATGCAGCGCCTCAAAACATGAATAGATATAGTCCCATACATTGTATTTGCTGAACAGTTCACTAACCTGTTTTCCTGTCAGGTGCTTCGCAGATTTATATTTTTCGATACAGTACGCTAAAAAATTTCCTTCTTTACTCATAATCATACCTCCTCCGGGATCGTAAAATCCCCAGTCCTTTTTTCTTGGTCAAACATATTGAACAGCGTTAAAGGACTGAAATGCCACATTTTTGTATCTTCCTGCTCCAACAGCGAATAAACTTTTGAGGCATAAAACTCTTTATATGCTGTAACTTCATCATATGGATAGTTTTCTGTAATCAAATTAACTGTCTTTGGTACGATCAAGGTGAGCATAGCCTCAAATTTCTTTTCATCCATTACCATTCCACCTCCGGCAAAGTTCCTTTAAATTTCAGATAGCATAATGCCTTTTCAGAACCTAAAACCAACTGATTATACAGCTTCTTGATTTTCAGTGCTTCCAATGTCTGCTCCTTTGTCAGAACACCGGATGTATAGAGGGTAAAGGTCGTATAAACGTCATCGTTTGCAACAGGGCCATAAACAAAATCATATTCCGGTCCTTCATAGTTGCCGGATCTGTTATCCGATACAAAGTCCAGCCACGCTTCATCGGCAGACTCAAAATGTAATACCGAACATTCCGAAAAGGCAACCTGTTCGTCAATCTCATAGACATTGACGATCTTTCCGCCTTCTTTCCGTCTGCGGTACACCTTTTCCGCAAAGGAAACTGCCTGTTTCTTATTGGTAGTCGTATAAAAGCCAAACCCAAAATCCAAAAATCGGTTTTGCTGGATCAGCCTTGGTTCGGAGACTATCACATTGCTTCCATGATATAAGATCATATCTTTCCCTCCAATACTTTTTCTGCAAATTTCTGTTCTTCTGTCAGGGAGTGAATCATTGCCTCCACATGACGCCGCTTTTCAATCTGACCGCGTATGGATTCAATATCGTTTTTCCCAATGTATTTTGAAACCACTTTTTTGCCATCCCGGTATTTTAAATAGCAATAGGTATTTCCATTGACCTTTTTTTCCGAGATCGTACCTTTAGGAAGTCCGGCCAAAATTTCCCGGTATTTTTCCAACATGTAATCGATCCGCTGTTTTTCCTTTTTTACGGTACTGATTATTAAACTCATTGTCCTCACCCATTTATATTATACCCAACATTTAAAGAAATATCAACATAGTGTGGGGTAAAAAGGGTGAAAGTTCCATGCACCTATATACAATTCAAAGCATTTCCTTTAGGCACTCGGCAGATAGATCCAGTCACGCATCAAGCATACGCTCGGTTCATCTTCCTTCGGTATCAGATGGTACCTGCACGCGCTGTAAACAGTGCGTTTGTCCTCAATCTCCATGCCATAGGCTTTGAAGAATCGGTATTCCAGATTGGCAATCACGCAGCACAGCATTTGCAAGGCTTCTCTTTGGGCAGTGATGATACATTCCCGGTCAATGCTCCTTTTTAAAGAGAGCAGTGCTTTGTAAAGCTGTACCTCTGTACGGTAAGGCCGCTCGCAGCGGTGATCCAGCCAGCCGCAGAAAACCACCGGCCCGCTTTCTATTACATGGGCTTCTGGGTGATGAAAACCATAGCTGTCCAGATTTGCGGTATTTAAAAGGTACAGCATTTCTTTCAGCTTTGCACTCGGCATATCATAAAACCGCAGCATGTCGAAGTTCATCAATAGTTTTAGATCTGCCAGAACTCCCCTGTTTAGATAC
>CALBNS010000127.1 GCA_937896665.1 uncultured Clostridia bacterium | reverse complement strand
ATCAAAAAATCCTTTATTTTAAAGGGAAAAAGACTTGACTATATAGGGAGGAAAACATATGATTAAGAGCATGACAGGATTCGGAAGATGTGAAATATCGGAAGGTCAGCGCAAATTTACTGTAGAGTTAAAAAGCGTGAATCACAGATATTTGGACGTCAATATACGTATGCCGAAGAAATTAAATTTTTTTGAGACATCCATCCGTAACTTATTAAAGCAATATGCCCAGAGAGGAAAAGTAGATATATTCATTACATATGAAGATGCTTGTGAAAATCAGGTATCGTTGAAATATAACGCAGCACTCGCAGAAGAATATTTAAAATATTTTAAACAAATGCAGGAACAATTTTCATTAGATAATGATATCCGTGTCTCTGCTCTGTCGAGATATCCTGAAGTACTTACTATGGAAGAACAGGTAGTGGACGAAGAAGAACTCTGGAACGTACTCGAGAAAGCGTTGAAAGGTGCGTTTTCACAGTTTGTTGAGACGAGAATTGTGGAAGGTGAGAATCTGAAAAAGGACATTCTTGACAAGTTAAATGAACTATTAGAACTTGTGGCTTATATCGAAACACGTTCGCCGGAGATTGTCAAAGAATACCGTGCAAAGCTGGAGTCTAAGGTTAAAGAACTTTTGGAAGATACACAGATTGACGAAGGCAGAATTGCAGCAGAGGTTGTTATTTTTGCAGACAAGATATGTACGGACGAAGAGACCGTACGTTTAAAAAGCCATATTGAGCATGTGAGAACAACGCTGGAAGAAACAGAAGGCATTGGGCGTAAACTCGATTTCATTGCGCAGGAAATGAACCGTGAGGCGAATACGATTCTTTCAAAAGCGAACGATTTAGAGGTTTCTAACCATGCAATTGATTTGAAGACAGGAATTGAAAAAATCAGAGAACAAATCCAGAATATCGAATAGGAGTAAAACAGTATGAGCAAAAAAGGAATTCTTATAGTTGTGTCGGGGTTTGCCGGTTCCGGAAAAGGAACATTGATGAAAGAACTGCTGACACAGTATGATAATTATGCACTTTCCATTTCTGCAACGACACGTAAACCACGTGGAACAGAGGTCGATGGTAAAGAATATTTCTTTAAAACGATTGAAGAATTTGAAAAAATGATTGCACAAGGCGAATTAATAGAGTATGCTAACTATGTGGGTAATTATTATGGGACACCAAAAGCATATGTCGATGAACAGCTTGCATCCGGAAAAGATGTTATTTTGGAAATCGAGATACAAGGTGCTTTGAAAGTGAAAGAACAATTCCCTGAGACATTGTTGTTGTTTGTAACACCGCCGAGTGCAGCAATTTTGAAAGAAAGGCTGACAGGCCGAGGAACAGAGACAATGGAAGTGATTGAACAGCGTATGCGACGCGCAGCAGAAGAGGCAGAAGGACTTGCTTCTTATGATTATATTCTAATCAATGATGATTTGCGGGTGTGCGTAGAGCAGATGCATAATATTATCCAGAGTGAGCATTACAGAAGTTTTCGTAATGAAGACTTTATGTATCAGATAAAAGAAGAATTAAAAGCGAATTCGAAAGGAGAATAATCTATGTTACATCCATCATACACAGATTTGATGAAAGTAGTAAACCAGGAGGTTGAAGAGGGGGCAACAAAGATTGTCAACAGCCGTTATTCGATTGTACTTGCAACTTCAAAAAGAGCAAGACAGATTATCGATGGTGATGTGCCTTTGGTACCGACAAAGAACGGAGAGAAGCCTCTTTCAATCGCAATTGATGAGCTGAATAGTGCAAAGATTAAAATTATTGCAGAAGACACAGAAGAATAATTGAAACAAATCATGAGGCAGATGCGAAGAAATAGTATCTGCCTTAGTAACTGTATAGGAGAAAGAATATGAATGTATTATTTGTATCTTTGGGATGCGATAAGAATCTCGTGGACTCAGAAGTTATGCTTGGGCTTCTTGCTCAGAGGGGATACCAGATGGTAGACAGCGAAGATATGGCAGACGTCATTGTGATTAATACCTGCTGCTTTATCAATGATGCCAAAGAGGAAAGTATCCAGACAATTTTGGAGATGGCAGAGTATAAAAAAGAAGGCAGGATAAAAGCGTTGATTGTCACAGGCTGTCTGGCACAGCGTTATAAGCAGGAGATTATAGATGAGATTGAAGAAGTAGATGCAGTACTTGGTACAGCCTCTTATGATAAAGTTGTTGAGGCAATCGATAAAGCCTTAGAAGGACAGATAAGTGTAGAGATGACAGATATTGATGCACTTCCAATGGTTGAGAGCAGACGTCTTGTGACAACCGGAGGACATTTTGCATATTTGAAAATTGCAGAAGGATGCGACAAGCACTGTACTTACTGCATTATTCCAAAAATCAGAGGAAATTTCAGAAGTGTGCCGATGGAACACCTGCTAAAAGAAGCAGAAGAACTGGTAAATCAAGGCATAAAAGAATTAATTTTAGTAGCTCAGGAAACTACGCTTTATGGAAAAGACATTTACGGAGAAAAATCACTGCATAAGCTTTTGAGAGAATTATGTAAAATCTGCGGACTTCGCTGGATAAGGATTCTTTATTGTTACCCAGAGGAAATTTATGATGAGCTTATTCAGGTAATCAAAGAAGAGGACAAGATTTGCAAATACCTTGATTTGCCAATTCAGCATGCAAGTAACGATATTTTAAAACGCATGGGCAGAAGAACATCGAAAGAGCAGTTGGTAGAGATTATTGAGAAACTGCGTCGGGAGATTCCAGAGATTGCACTTCGTACGACGCTGATTACCGGGTTCCCGGGGGAGACCAAAGAGCAGCATGAGGAAGTTATGGAATTTATTGATGAGATGGAATTTGACCGCCTGGGTGTATTTACTTACTCACCGGAGGAGGATACGCCGGCTGCTGTAATGGAAGGGCAGATAGAGGAAGATGTGAAAGAAGAACGTCAGGCAGATCTTATGGAGCTTCAGCAGGAGATCGCATTTGAATTGGCAGAAAACATGATTGGCAGGGAAGTGCTGGTTATGATTGAGGGAAAAGTAGCTGATGAGAATGCTTACGTTGGACGTACATATAAAGATGCTCCGAATGTAGACGGATTGATTTTTGTAGAGGCAGATGAAGAACTGATGTCGGGAGATTTTGCAAAAGTAAGAATAACCGGCGCATTAGAATACGATTTGATAGGAGAGATTATATAATGAATTTACCAAATAAACTGACTGTATTAAGAGTTTTAATGATTCCTGTTTTTGTAGTTTTTATGATCACACCACTTGCAGAGGGATATGGAAAGTATATTGCATTGGTAATTTTCTGTATTGCTAGTCTTACGGATTTGTTAGATGGAAAGATTGCAAGAAAGTATAATCTTGTAACGAATTTTGGGAAATTTATGGATCCGCTTGCAGATAAGCTGCTTGTGAGTGCAGCTATGATTTGCATGATTGAGACAGGTTGTCTTCCGGCATGGGTAGTACTCGTGATTATCAGCCGTGAATTTATTATCAGTGGTTTTCGCCTTGTTGCCTCAGACAGTGGAATTGTCATTGCAGCAAGTTATTGGGGAAAAATTAAGACGGTTGTACAGATGACAATGATTATTTTATTGCTTTTAGATATTGCAAATCCAGTGTTACAGACAATCACGCAGATTTCTATCTGGGCAGCAGTTGCACTTACGATTATCTCTCTGATTGACTATGTAGCAAAGAATAAAGAGGTTTTGACAAAGGGCGGGATGTAAAATGAATCTGGAAGAACACATTGTTCATATTCTTTTAGAAAATCATTATACAGTGACAACGGCAGAGTCTTGTACAGGAGGACTTCTTGCGGGCAGAATTCTGAACGTTTCGGGCGCTTCGGCAGTCTATAATGAGGGACATATCACGTATTCAAATGAGGCGAAGGAGAGGATTCTAGGTGTTGCCCATGAGACCCTGGAGCAGTTTGGGGCAGTAAGCCCCCAAACGGCAGAAGAAATGGCGAGAGGTGCAGCGCATGCAGCACATGCGGAGGTAGGGCTTAGCACAACCGGAATCGCGGGGCCTGGAGGCGGCACCAAGGAAAAACCGGTCGGTCTGATTTATATCGGCTGTTATGTAAATGGAAATACAAAGGTAAAAAAACTGTGTCTTCATGGGACACGGGAACAGAATCGTCAGGAGACTGTACAGAAAATATTGGAATTTTTGCTGGAAAATTTGTCGAATTCATAAAAAAATAAAAAAATATATAGACGAAAAGACAAGTTTGTGAGAAAATAATAATATATGTGATGTTAAAGTTCTAACAAACATTACAAGAAGAAATTATACATAATTTGAAAGGAGTTTTAATCATGATTTATTCACATGAAGTAAAAACTATGTGTCCTGTAGCTATTGGCGCTAATCACGGACCAGCTCCAATCCCAGAAGAAGCAAAATGGGTAAAAGCAAAAGAAGTAAAAGATATTTCAGGTTTAACACACGGTATTGGCTGGTGTGCACCTCAACAAGGAGCTTGTAAATTAACATTAAACGTTAAAGATGGTATCATCCAAGAGGCATTGGTTGAGACAATCGGATGTTCAGGAATGACTCACTCTGCAGCTATGGCTTCAGAAATTCTTCCAGGAAAAACTATCTTAGAAGCTTTGAATACAGACTTAGTTTGTGACGCTATCAACACAGCTATGAGAGAATTATTCTTACAGATCGTTTATGGTAGAACACAATCTGCTTTCTCAGAAGACGGTCTTCCAATCGGAGCTGGTCTTGAAGACTTAGGAAAAGGTCTTCGTTCACAAGTTGGTACAATGTACGGAACATTAGCAAAAGGACCACGTTACCTTGAAATGGCTGAAGGTTATGTAACAGGTATCGCATTAGATGAAAACAACGAAATCATCGGTTACCAATTCGTAAGCCTTGGAAAATTAACAGACTTCATCAAAAAAGGTGATGATCCAACAACAGCTTGGGAAAAAGCTAAAGGACAATATGGCCGCGTAGCTGACGCTGTTAAGATCATTGACCCAAGACAAGAATAATAGAAGGAGGACATAAAGATGGCTTTATTTGAATCATATGAAAGACGTATTGACCAAATCAATGCGGTATTAAATAGCTATGGAATCGCTTCTATTGAAGAAGCTGAAAAAATTACAAAAGATGCTGGATTAGACGTTTACAATCAAGTAAAAGGAATCCAACCAATCTGTTTTGAAAATGCTTGCTGGGCTTATATCGTAGGTGCTGCAATCGCAATTAAAAAAGGTTGCAGAAGAGCTGCTGATGCTGCGGCAGCAATTGGTGAAGGTCTTCAGGCTTTCTGTATCCCAGGTTCAGTTGCTGACCAACGTAAAGTAGGTTTAGGACATGGTAACTTAGGAAAAATGTTATTGGAAGAAGATACAGATTGTTTCGCATTCTTAGCTGGTCACGAATCATTTGCTGCAGCTGAAGGTGCTATCGGTATCGCTGAAAAAGCTAACAAAGTTCGTCAAAAACCATTGCGTGTTATCTTAAACGGTCTTGGTAAAGACGCTGCTCAAATCATTTCAAGAATCAACGGTTTCACATTCGTTGAAACAGAAATGGACTACTACACAGGCGAAGTTAAAGAAATCAGCAGAACAGCTTACTCTGATGGACTTCGTTCAAAAGTTAACTGCTACGGTGCAAACGATGTAACAGAAGGTGTTGCTATCATGCACAAAGAAAAAGTTGACGTTTCTATCACAGGTAACTCAACAAACCCAACTCGTTTCCAACATCCAGTAGCTGGTACATACAAAAAAGAATGTATCGAACAAGGTAAGAAATACTTCTCAGTAGCTTCAGGTGGTGGTACAGGACGTACACTTCACCCAGATAACATGGCAGCTGGTCCAGCTTCTTATGGTATGACAGATACTATGGGACGTATGCACAGTGATGCTCAGTTCGCTGGTTCTTCATCAGTTCCTGCTCACGTAGAAATGATGGGACTTATCGGGGCTGGTAACAACCCAATGGTTGGTATGACTGTTGCAGTTGCAGTTTCTATTCAGGAAGCTGCTGATAACGGTAAATTCTAGACCGAACGCAACTTAGCGAAAACGAGTCCTTAGACGAGGTTTGAGCTTAGTGCGAGGCCGTTCCCGAACAATAATGAGCATGAGCTGTAAGGTGAGATGCGAATTTAGCTGAGGGAACATACAATATATTATTTACAAAATACTAGTTAGACACATCATCTGAGCAAATCGCTAATGACGTGTCTAACTTTTTATTTCGGGAATTCTGTTTTGATATCACTTATGAGTTGAGATACTTTAAGTATACGATGAATGCAAGATGAGTCAGCAGTACGGTATGGAATGAGCTATTGCCGCACATACTATCTCTGAGGTGAGACTATGAATAAAAGGCAACAGGAGAAACAGCAACAGCGACGAAATCAAAACAAATTTAATAGTATTACTGAAAAGGTAAAGCCTGAAAATCAGAATCAGACACACAATGTCAGGTCGGAGGCAGTAGAACCGAAAAACAGGCAGGTATAGGGCATCCCAAGAAGGATGTCTTTTCCTTTGCGGAAATTTAAGTATATGCAAGTAGTTAAATGAATTTACTACGTTCCCAATTCGTGATATACTGTATGGGTAACTGTTATATAATTTAAGAGGAGCATCTATGCTAAACAAAGAAGAATATTTAAAAGAGTATAATATTACAGAAGCGGAGTTCCAACAGGCGGGGATTGCATGGGAAGAGCTGGCTGCAATTTACGATGATTATCAGGAAAAACAGGAGATGCTGCGTGAAATAGGGAAAGATTTTGTCAATGACTATTTGTACGATATTGAGGAAGCAGGTATTCACTCGTATCGTTATCGTACAAAGAAACCGGGACATTTAATCGAGAAGATTATCCGTAAGCGCAGGGAGGATAGAGAAAAGTTCAGAAGCCTCAATAGCGGAAATTATTATAAATATATTACCGATTTGATTGGAATACGTGTGTTCTTTTTATATCGGGAAGATTGGATTCATTTCCATAATCATATCACGAATGTATTTGAAAATAATCCAAAGCTTTATGTTGTGAGGCGTCTTGCGGATTTTGACGATAATCCCGACCATTATTATATTGCAGAACGGCCGAAAGTTTACAAGCGACCGGGAGACGACAAACTTTACGATGCGAACCTGTTGGAGATTAAGGCGGGAGGCATTTACCGTTCACTGCATTATATTATCAAATATAAAGGTTATTATGTGGAAATTCAGGGCAGAACATTATTTGAAGAAGGATGGGGAGAAGTGGACCATGATATTGTTTATCCATATTTTCAGAATGATGAAATGCTGAATGATTTTTCAAGTCTGTTAAACAGGCTTTCGGGGATGGCTGACGAAATGAGTTCTTATTTTCGAAAGATGAAGTCTCTGAAGGAGCAGGAACGGACAGAATATGGCAGAAAATTTTAAGCGACAGAGCAAACAGCCTGTCGCTTAAAATTATTCATTTTACTATACCTGCATTTTTTTAACTTTTGTCCGTCCTAACAGATAATCAACTGACACATCATAATAATCAGCAAGTTTGATGAAAACATCAACAGGTACATTGATTTTCCCTAATTCATATTTTGAATATGTGGTTTGTTTCACGTGAAGATATTCGGCAAGTTCAGCTTGAATTTTATCGCTGTCTTCACGCAGATTACGAATATTCTCATAAATCATAGTAACACCTCATCTGTAGTTTTCTATATTATAGAAAAGTCCAAATGTGACTAATTCAAAAAAGTCAAAATAAGAATATTATTTTTCCTAAGTATATGGTAAAATATTCATAAGTAATACCAACGGCGACTGAGGGTCGTAATTCAAGAATAAGAAAAGGAGCTGTGAGATGATGAGAAGGTGTTGGAAAAGGATTACAACAATGATAATGGTTTTTGCATTATTGGTTACGAACCTTCCGATTGATGCATTAGCAGCAGATAGTTATGAAAGTAAACTGCCTGTTGTTTACATTGATACGGAGAATGGACAAAAAATAGAAAGTAAAGACGATTATATTAATGCTACTATGAGAATACAGGGAAATGATACATATTCAGATTCGAAAAAACTGTATGATGGAGCGATTGAAATAAAAGGACGTGGTAATTCCACATGGAATATGCCTAAAAAACCGTATAAGATTAAATTGGATAAGAAGACAGATATTTTAGGCATGGGAAAAAATAAACATTGGGTTCTGTTGGCGAATTATTCGGATGAAAGTCTTATGCGTAACAAACTTGTATATGATTTCTCGGGGTTATTAGGAATGCCATATATGGAGAGCACATGGGTCGATGTTGTCATGAATGGGGAATATGTTGGCACATATCAATTATGTGAGCAGATTCGAGTAGATGGAACACGCGTGGATATTCATGATTGGGAATCTTTTGCAGAGGATTCTGCCGCTGAAATTGCAACTCAAGAGGCGCTTAGCGAGGAAATGAAAAGTGACCTGGAAACTTTTATGAAAGAAAAAGATATGAGCTGGATTACAAGTGGCAAAGTGGCCTTTGGGGGCAAAATTTATAATGTAGATGAATACGGTATTGAGATTCCATCTATTAATGGTGGATATCTTATGGAATTAGATGAGTATTTTGATGAGGTTTCCCGTTTCAAAACGAATAACGGACAGCCAATTATGTTTAAGAACCCTGAGTTTGTAAGTACAAATAAGGATATGATATCATATGTACAAAATTATATCCAAAGCTTTGAAGATGCTGTGAACTCGGATGATTATGTGGCTGAATATGACGGAGAAAAGCTGCATTACAGCGAGTTGTTTGATTTTGATGCACTTGTAGATTATTGGCTTATTAATGAAATCTTCTTTAACGAAGAATTTAATAAGAAAAGTACCTATATGTATAAGGACACTGATGAACTTGTGAAGATGGGACCCATGTGGGATATGGATTACAGCTCGAATGGGGAAGGAGATACATGGTACACAGACCAATGGGCAACTTTGTTTTTTGATAGAAACGCTCAGAGAAATATGTGGTATAAAAATCTGGTACACGACCCGTATTTCTTGATGAAAGCCCAGGAAAGATACTGGGAAATCCATGATACTGCGATTGCCGGCTTGGTGCCAAAGATTAATGAGTATTATGAGTTGATTTCAGAATCTGGAAAAAATAACTCTAAAATATGGCCTTATAAGCAGAGTTTTGACAAAGATGTAAGAGGATTAAGCGAGTGGTTAACTAGTCATATAGCATGGCTGGATACAAAGATGGCGACAGAGGATACACTTACGAATGAGTTTTTTACTCCGGCGACCAATTTAGAATTGACATTAACAACTTTAGATGGAAAGCAACTTCCGGCCGATACAACAAAGAGTGCTCCTGCAGATGTTGTCGCACCAGGGCAGAATGGATTGAAATTATCCGTATATAGTAGTGATTTGCGAGGGGTTGCGAATATTTATGTGAATGGTAAGATGATCGGGAATGTGACACTTGGAACTACTGCGACTGAATATTTTACAATTCCAGCTAAGTATCTGACTGCTGATGTTGACGAAAAGAATGTCATTGAAGTGAAGGTTGGTGGAAATTATCAGAAGGTCCTGGCAGAGAATTATATTACAGTAAGGGAAAGCGGCAATACTACCATTACATATGAACAAGAAGATTTGAAATTCTTAAGTTACTGTGATTTAGGAACAACTAATACGTGGGATCAGACTTTGGCTCCAATGACAAGTACACAGGCAGCAACAATCAAAGCTTGTATAGATAAAGAGATTGTGAAAAGTGGTATGACTGACTATGAGAAGGCAGAGGCTATTTTCCAATGGATTAGAACGAATATCGGTGTTGCAGATAATTCTACATCCACAATTGGAATTGCACCATATGATGTCTTTACGATAAAGAAGGCAGTATGTGGCGGATTCGCAAATTTATACAAAGCAATGCTGAATCTGGCAGGTGTTCCAGCTGTTTGTATAACAGGAACTACACCGCAGGGGGCACATGAGTGGAACGCAATTTATACAGAGAAAGGCTGGTTCTATTCGGATGCAATCTGGGGATATTTTGATATCGGTGCGGAAGATTTTCTGAAAGATCATTTTGTAGGAAAAGTTTGCAGTGCTTCAGTAGCAGATGATAAGGGAAATGTTTTAGGCTATGAGAGTGGAGTTGCAGTGATTGGAACAACTGGAAGTAAAAATGTAATTGTTCCAAATATGTATAAGGACTTAAAGGTTAAGACAGTTTCCAACGAGTTATTGGATAAAAAATATGGTGTGGAAAGTATATATGTTGGAGAAAACATCGAAAATATTGTTGTTGTGGACAGCGATACATTGAAATCAGTGAGTGTTGCATCCGGCAATGTAAAATATGCAGCGAAAGACGGCGTATTGTTTACAAAGGATATGAGTCAATTATTATTATATCCATCACAAAAAACATCTGAGAGCTATACAATACCTGCAAAAACTACAGAGTATGATTCGAAAATGACATTTTCAAATACTTATTTAAAGAATATTCAGGTTGAAACAGGAAATAAGAAGTTTTCTTCATATGATGGTGCAGTGTATAATTACAATAAAACACAGTTGTTAACTGTACCACATGGTAAGACAGAAATAAATATTGCAGGTACTGCTATTTTGGATACAGCATCATTGTCATTCAAAGATAATTTGCAGACAGTAGTATTGGAAAAAGGAATTACAAAGATTCCGGCATATGCATTTAATAATTGCAGCAATCTGAAGAAATTATATATACCAGCCACTGTGACAAGTATTTCTAAAGATGCACTGCATGCTGTGAATACATCAAAACTTACAATTTATGGAACATCAGACTCTTATGCTAAAACATTTGCCAAGAATAATAAAATTGTATTTGAAGCCACAGACGGTAACAAATGGACACTCGTTGATGGAGTCTGGTATTACAGAGACCTTCAAGGTGAAAACCTAACCGGATGGCAGAAGATAGGTGGAAGCTGGTATTATTTCACAAATGAAGGAAAAATGACAACCGGATGGCAGAAGGTAAATGGTGTTTGGTATTACATGAGATCAAATGGAACGATGGCAACTGGCTGGCTACAGGTAGGAAGCACATGGTATTATATGAGATCGAATGGAGCAATGGCAACTGGCTGGGTACAGGTAGGAAGCACATGGTATTACATGAGATCGAATGGAGCAATGGCAACTGGCTGGGTACAGGTAGGAAGCACATGGTATTACATGAGATCAAGTGGAGCAATGGCGACTGGCTGGGTGCACATAGGAAACTATTGGTACTACATGGAGTCGAGCGGGGCAATGGTGACTGGATGGAAAAGAATTAATGGAAGTTGGTATTATTTCTATTCATCAGGTCAAATGGCAGCAAGTACATGGGTAGGAAGTTACTATGTGAATTCCAGTGGACAGTGGTTGTGATGAAAAAGTGAGTAAATGAATTATGGGCAGTATTTCGACTGCCCATTTAAAATAGAAAATTATATTTATTGAAGTTATCCCTGATGGAAACGGCTGAGAAATTGCTTTGTTCTTTCTTCTTTTGGATTCTCAAAGACCTGACTTGGTTCACCCTGCTCTAAAATATATCCATTATCCATGAAAATAACATGGTTGGAAACATCTCTTGCAAATGCCATCTCATGAGTTACGATAATCATCGTTGTGTTTTGATCAGCCAATCCTTTTATAACCTTTAAGACCTCCCCGGTAAGCTCAGGATCAAGAGCAGAAGTAGGTTCATCAAAACATAGGATATCCGGCTGGAGTGCAAGAGCCCGAGCAATTGCAACACGCTGACATTGTCCGCCGGAAAGCTGATGTGGGTAATTCCCCATACGATTAGAAAGTCCCATTTGGTCTAAAAGTGCTTTCGCCTGTGCTTCAATTTCGTCGTGAATCTGTTTTTTTCGTTCCTTGTAATCAGGAAGTTCTCTTGCCAATAGTTCCTTGGCAAGCATCACATTCTGGAGTGCAGTATATTGAGGAAATAGATTAAAAGATTGAAAAACAAGTCCAAAATGCAGTCGTTTCTTTCTTATCTGGGATTCTAACTGTGTTGCAGAATCGGTTGCGTCAAACAGAGTCTCTCCATTGACACGGATGATTCCTTTATCCGGGCGTTCCAAAAAATTCAGACATCGAAGAAGAGTAGTCTTTCCGCTCCCGGAAGAACCGATAATCGAAACAACCTGCCCCTTCTCTAAAGAGAAGCTGACATCCTTTAAGACTTCGGTACGTTCAAAACGTTTGTATATATTTTTTACTTCTAAAATGGACATCTCTTACGCACCTCCTATCGAAAATAATCTAGTTTTTTCTCTAAGTGTCCGAGAAGAACGGTAAGTATACCATTAAATATCAAATAATAAACACCGGTAAAGAAGAGTGGCCAGATGGCACCGGAAATGCCACGTGAACCCTTCATAAACGCTTGCCCTGCCCAAATGATTTCCTGTAGTGCAATAATGCGGGCAAGAGAAGTATCTTTTACTAATGTAATAATTTCATTTGACATTGGTGGAATAATTCGTTTTATCATTTGGAGCAATGTAACTTTAAAGAAAATCTGGCGCTTTGTCATGCCAAGTACGAGACCGGCTTCCTCCTGTCCTGCAGGTACGCTCTGAATTCCACCACGGTAAATTTCTGAAAAGTAGCAGGCATAGTTAAAAATAAACGATACAGCTGCTGCAAGAAAACGGCCGGATTCTCCGCTACCCCAAATTGGGTTCTTAAATACCAGACCCGGGAAATAGTAAACAATCAAAAGTTGAATCATAAGAGGAGTACCTCTTATGATCCAAACAATAATTCTTGTGAAATAACTAAGTGGTTTGAAACGGGACATCGAACCAAACGCAATGATCAAACCGAGCGGGAACGCGCCTATTAACGTAATAAAGAAGAGTTTTAAGGTCTGTAGAAAGCCGACATTCAATGCATTTATGACAATCGGCATTTGTTCCAGTATCTGTTCCATATGTATATCCTGCCTTTTTAGTTTCTATCGTAATGATTACTGTTCAATGATGGCAGCCTGTACGCCGTACTTTTTAGCACATCCCATCATGGAACCATCGTTGTAGCTTGTTGCAAAGAATTCATTTAAAGCTGCCGCAAGGTCAGAACCTTTACGGAAACCAACACCATATTCTTCACTGTTAAGGCCAATTGTGTAAGTCAAATCTTTATAACTTGTTCCTTCACCAACCATTGCACCAGCCATTAAGGAATCAATGATAGCAGCATCAGAAGTACCGGCTGCAACTTCCATCAGTGCGTCGGATTGTGCTGTTACAGAGACATAGTTAAGCTTCAGTGCCTCCGCCTGGCCTTCTCCTGCGCTTTTTGATTCTACAGCAAAGGTTAAGCCTGAAAGACTTTCTGTTGTCTGATATTGGTCAGCCTTGTCAGCCGGAACGATTACAACCTGTGCATTGCTGCAGTATGGTTTAGAACACTCCATTCCTGCTAAAACTTCGTCTACCAGAGTCATACCATTCCATACACAGTCGATGGTTTTTCCGTCAAGTTCCATGATTTTGTTGTCCCAATCGATTTTTACAAATTCTACTTCTACACCGAGGCTCTTTGCAAAGGCTTTTGCCATATCTGCGTCAAAACCGATCCATTCGCCGTTCGTATCTTGATAATCCATTGGTTCGAATTCCGTAATACCTACAACTAAAGTACCTTTTTCTTTGACATATTCCATGTCTGTCTGTGCCTTTTTACCTGATCCACAGGCTGTGAGAGATAAAATTGTAACAATACTTATTACAAGTGCTAATACTTTTTTCATAATGTGTTCTCCTTTTTTTGTTTAAATTATAAGACTTTTATATGTTAGCGAATTAGCAGAGTAAAGTCAAGAGAAAAGTAAAAATAATTGAATGATTTTTATCCGAGATCTTATGATATATTCTTTGTAGCTGCTATTGCGCGCAAGAGTCATTTCGTCAAAACACCTTGTTATTCACAACGTAAAATAATATAATGGTATAAATAGAGATTAGCCTTACTTTCCTGCAGGATGCTATGGATGGTAATTGAGAGGATTCGATGCCTGCCAGAGTGCCGGGATTGAACAGGGCACGGTTACAGATGAATACTTGGAGATTCGTGGATTCTATCCCTTCCTTTCTCCAAAGCGGTTCATTGGATATTATGCCGAAGCGCAAAGTGGCAAACTCTATGTTGGTTTTCGATTCACCGGGTTATTCGGTATTTTTGAGACGGGTAAACTCGATGTAGGAGATGGTGATGAGGAGTTATTTGCTGAATAATTAAAAGGACGATTGAGTGGAGACAGTGTGGAATCAATGTAATATCTTTAGGTATTGGTGGCATATTATTGTGTATAGGTATAGCTTGTATTATCCTAAAAGCTGTGTCAGTAGAATACATAGACGCACAAGGGATTTTGCATGAAAACTTTTCCTTATTACCTATGGGATTCTTATTTCTGTTCAGCGGATTTATTACATTTATGGTTATAGGAAAAAATATTATCAATAGCTTTAAAAGAAAGTAGTATAGGCTCTTGGCTAGAAGTAATGGGGAAAAGTGATGAAGATAATTAAAGTGGCAGCAGCCATTATTATGGATGGAGAGAAAATTTTTGCAACTCAACGTGGTTATGGAGAATTTAAAGATGGTTGGGAATTTCCAGGCGGAAAGGTAGAAGTTGGTGAGACACCAGAAAATGCGCTTGTGAGGGAAATCAAAGAAGAACTGGATACAGAAATTGAAATTATTGAATTATTTGACACGGTCGAACATGATTATCCCGAGTTCCATTTATCCATGGATTGTTTTATTTGTAAACTTAAATGTGGAGATTTGATTTTAAAAGAGCATGAAGCGGCAAAATGGTTGACCAAAGAGACTTTGGATAGTGTGGATTGGCTGCCGGCCGATTGGGGATTGATTGAAAAAATGAAAGAATATATATTTTAAAGTATCTGTGATTCATAAAAATTATTTTGAAGGAAAACTGCTATGATTAAACCTATTATGAGAGACATATTGTTCCTTGGACAGAAATCGGAACCGGCATCAAAGGAAGACTTACCAATTGGAAGAGATTTGCAGGATACACTACAGGCAAATAGAGAGCATTGTGTTGGCATGGCTGCGAATATGATTGGAGTAAGAAAAAATATTATTATTGTAAATATGGGAATCATGGATGTAGTTATGTTTAATCCGGTAATTACAAAAAGAGATACATCATACGAAGCGGAAGAGGGGTGTCTTTCTCTAGAGGGTGTCCGTAAGACAATTAGATACCAAAATATTGAAGTAGAGTATTATGATTTCTCATGGCAGAAACGAAAACAAAAACTGACAGGCTGGATAGCACAGATTTGTCAGCACGAGATAGACCACTTGGAAGGAAAGATAATTTAATAAAAATTAGCAAGCCCCAATCGTTAGATTTATCCTGAGAAGGGGTGAACTCATTATGTTCACCCCCAAGAAGCTACATAAGCACTATCAATCCGGAGTTTATGTGGCTTTCACTTACCTTAGGAACGGGGCTTGCTATCTTATTTTCCCAAATACTTCTTCACTTCAGCCACAATCACACCATTTAATGCCAGCAGTGCTACGATGTTAGGCAGTGCCATCAGACCGTTGGAGATGTCGGCGATGGTCCAAACTGCTGCAACTGTCATGTAAGGGCCAATGAAGATTGCTAAGATGTATAACCATCTGTAGCCTTTTACCACCTTCATGTTGCCGCCTGTCAAGTACTCCAGACATCTTTCACTGTAGTAGTTCCAGCCAAGGATGGTTGTGAAAGCGAAGAACACCAGGCATACCATCAGGATGAAGGCAGACAACTGTTCAGGGAAAGGAAGTCCCATCTGGAAAGCCTTAGTTGTAACTGCTACGCCTTCCAGTCCCATATCCCATGCGCCGGTAATGACGATGATCAGACCAGTTAAAGTACAGATAACGATGGTGTCAATGTAAGTTCCCATCATGGAAATCAAGCCCTGTTTTACAGGCTCTTCTGTTACTGCAGCAGCTGCTGCGATAGGTGCGCTACCAAGACCGGCCTCATTGGAGAAAATACCACGTGCGATACCCTTCTGCATAGCCACCATAATGGCACCCAGAGTACCGCCTGCTGCAGCACGCATACCAAAAGCGGACTGTACAATCTCAACCACAGCTGCAGGTACCTTTGTGATGTTGAAAATCACAACAAGCAGTGCAGAAATCACATACAGAATTGCCATGAAAGGCACGATAACCTCTGCCACTCTGGTAATTCTCTTTAAACCACCGATGATAACCAGACCAACGCAAATGGTCAGAATCACGCCAGTAATTACAACAGTCCAAGAATAAGTATTACCAAATACAGAAACGTTCCAAGTTTTGTTAGGGTCAAAAAAGTTGTTCACCGCACTTGAGATACCATTTACCTGAGTAAAAGTACCGATACCGAATAGACCAACGCCTACGCCAAAGAAGGCGAATACCTTACCCAGCCATTTCCACTTGGGGCCCATACCTCTTTCAATGTAGTAGAAAGGTCCACCGATGACATGTCCGTCCTCCGCGATTTTGCGATATTTCAGGGCCAACATACACTCGGAAAACTTAGTAGCGGTTCCCACCAGTGCTGCAATCCACATCCAGAATAATGCACCCGGTCCACCGGTTACAAGCGCAGTAGCTACACCAACGATATTACCGGTACCAATGGTTGCAGAAAGAGATGTACACAGGGCTCCGAAGCCGGAAACCTCACCCTTTTCTCCATCAGACTCATTTTCCTTAAGTAGTTTGATAGCCTTAAGCAGCTGTGTGAACTGAATAGCGCGGAGTCTTACTGTGAGGAAAATACCCACGGCAAGAATCAACACGATCAGGGGTACACCCCACACCAGATCATCAATTTTCGTCAATAGTTTACCAATTGTTTCGTACATTTCTTGTTTCTCTCCTTTGTTATTTTTTTAATGTCGGTTCGTACCAAAACGCATTTGTCTGGTCTTCGCCAAAAATAAAAGAGCTGATATAAATCAGCCCTCCGGAGTGACATATTTTACATCTGTCCTTTTGCCTGAGAGATAGGCAGGTCGAAACCCGCTGTACACCTTCGGCGCCCTAATGTGAATACATAGGAACTCTCCAGAGTTGTGCTTTATACACTAAACAATAGAGTAACAAAGGATGTCGTTTTTGTAAAGAGGTCATTTGCTTGAGTTTCCGCAGTTTTATCCACATAACTCTGTTTTTATCAGTATCCTAATGAACAACTTTCAATAAATGCAAAAAATATAAGGAATCTTCTTCCTTTTTGATGTAAAATTTAATCACCAAAAAAACATTACTAAACAAAAAAGAGGAAGATTCCCTATGGTTAGCTATGGTTAATTTTACATCAAACACTTATCAAATGAAACGGGAAATTTCAACTTTTTCAAATAAAATTTCCAAACATCTTTCCAAGCCGGATAGAAAATTTACCGCTGACATGACTTACGGCATGCTCGCCTCCGGTAGCTGCTTGCTGACTGATATCGTGGATCAGCTTCATGAAGATTCCAAAAAGTGGAATATATCATCCATGATTAGCTTCTTTGTTCGATGCTTTTTTACAACTATATCGGACTCCATGCAAGAGCGAATAATAAGAATCATAAGCATCGAGCACATGTTTTTAAAATAAAGGTTGTGGCCATATTCCGGTTCGGAATCGATTAATTTGATAATTTGATTAGCAAGATTTTTGATTAGCATCAAGTTTTTGTTGTTCATATGGGAGAACAACAAATCTTTTGGCATTTTATTAATCTCCCTTAATAAGCTATTTAGAAACAATTTATAGTTATATGTATGTTTGTATTATTACATGTTTTTAATCGGAGGTCAATTTGTGATGGTTTTTGTGCAAGAAAAGTGTGTACTTAATCAAGTTAATTTGGTACAATATTCATATCTATAAAGGGAATTTTATACTAGAAAATGCAGGAGGTAAAATTACTATGGGAAAGAAATTATTGGAACCTATAAAAGTCGGGGGAATGACACTGAAAAACAGAATAATGTTCCCACCGCTCACGACTGGATACGAAGAAAGAGATGGATCAATCGGTGAGAGAAGTTTGGGATTCTATGAGAGATTGGCAAAAGGTGGAGTAGCTTATATTGTAATTGGAGACGTGGCACCTGTTAGAACTGCATCTCCTACACCGAAGCTTTATGATGACAGCCAGATTCCCGCATATAAGAAACTTGCGGACACAATTCATGCATATGGCAGCAAGGTAGCACTTCAGATTTTTCATTCTGAGTACGATGTAGAAGGCGTAGGAAGAATGATCATGATGGCACAAATGGCAGGAAAAGCAGCTGCAGAAGCAAAAGCAGCAGGTAATATGGAAGAAGCTTCAGTCAAAAGTGAAGAGGCTGACAAGCTTACCAAGGACGCATATGCAAAACTACACCATGATATGAAGAATTTTGTAAATGAAGCTTCGAAAGATCAGCTTGAGCAGATTAAGGTCAATATTGCAAACAGTGCAGCTAAAGCAAAGGCTGCGGGTATTGATGCAATTGAGATACATGGTGACCGTCTATTAGGTTCTCTTTGTTCAAAGTTATTAAATCATCGTGAAGACGAATACGGTGGATCACTTGAGAATCGTGTAAAATACGCACTAGAAGTTATAGCGGCAATTAAAGAAGCTGCACCTGGATTAGTTGTAGAATACAAGCTGCCAATCATTACTGTAAATGCAGATGGTTCTCTTAGAGGTAAAGGTGGACTTGAAGAGGATGAGGCAGTTGAATTTGCAAAGATGCTGGAGGGTGCTGGAATTGATATGATTCAAGTTGCTCAGGCAAACCATACAGGAAACATGGGAGATACCATTCCGCCTATGGGTGCTGTTCCTTATAACTGGACACTTGCTGTAGCAAAACATGTGAAATCCGTAGTTAGCATTCCTATTGCGACTGTAGGCCGAGTAGTAACTGTCGAAGCAGGTGAGAAGATTCTAGAAGATGGTGCTGCAGACATTATAGGATACGGAAGATCTCTTATGACGGACCCTGATATTGCAAACAAGGTGGCAGATGGTGAATGTATTCGTGAGTGCTTGAACTGCAATAAGGGCTGTGTAAATGCAATACAAGGAAGAAAATACATTTCATGTGTACTCAATGCTGAAAATGGTGATGAGAAGACTATCTTTATTAAACCAGCTGATAAAAAGAAGAAAGTTGCTGTTGTAGGCGCAGGAATTGCCGGATTAGAAGCTGCAAGAGTTGCTGCTAAGAGAGGCCATGCTGTAACTGTATTTGAACAGACAGACAAGATTGGTGGTCAGATTCATATTGCAGCCGCACCGCCGAGAAAGAGCGAGATACTCCGTTCTGTAGAGTATTATGAAAAGATTTTACCTACACTGGGTGTAGAAATTAAGTTAAATACGGAGGCTACTGCGGATATACTGAATAGCTTTGATAATGCAATCATTGCAGTAGGTGCTCACAGCATGGAACTTCCTATGCATGTTGAAAACAGTAATGTAATTTCTGCATGGGATGTCCTGAAGGGTGCAGAAGTATCTGGAAAGTGCGTAGTGCTGGGAGGTGGTCTGGTAGGAACAGAGACTGCAGAGTATCTTGCAAATAAGGGCTGTGAAGTCACAATTGTTGAGATGATGGACAAGATTGCTGCAGGAGAGTCCAGCACAGTTATGCCTCTTATCATAAATGATTTTGAGACACATGGGGTTAAGCAGTTTGTAAATACAAAAGTAAACTCTGTAGTGAATAACATTGTAACAGCTGTTAACACAACTGATGAAGCAGAGGTTGTTCTTGAGGCTGATGTAATCATAAATGCATTAGGTTCAAAGAAGAATATCTTTGATGAGGCTGATATAACTATCCCAATGGCATATGTTGGAGATTGCTCAGGCGAAAGAACAGCGGATATTGCTTCTGCAATCAGAACCGGTTATCATGCAGCGAATGAGATTTAAATTCAGGGAGGTAAAAAATTATGGCATATGAAAAATTGTTTTCACCGATAAAAATTGGTAATACAACTATAAAAAATAGAATTTTTATGCCACCTCTGTCCACAAACTTAGCAGATAAAGGATATGTGACGGATGCATTAGTTGAGCATTATTCAAATAGAGCAAAGGGTGGAGTTGGACTAATCATAACAGAAGTGACGACAGTTGAGCCTGTTTACACGTATCTTCCCGGCGATATGTCTATTTATGATGATTCCTATATTCCAGGCTGGAAGAAACTTGTAGATGCAGTTCATCAGTATGATACGAAGATACTATCACAGCTATTTCATCCGGCGTATATGGCATTCCCTATTCCGGGAACCCCACAGTTGATTGCTCCATCTAACGTGGGACCTTACTACGCTAAGTCGGCACCACGTGCAGTTACTGTTGAAGAACTGAAAGAGCTGGTTATCAAATTCGGTAAGGCAGCATATCGATTTAAGCAGGCAGGTGGTGATGGTGTTGAAATCCAAGCAGCACATGCACACGGACTTCTTGGTGGTTTCCTCACTCCATTATATAATAAGCGTACAGACGAATATGGAGGAGACATTAATGGAAGGCTTCGGTTAACCTTAGAAGTAATTGAGGAAGTTCGGAAACAGTGCGGTAAGGACTTTATCATTGATGTACGTATTTCTGGAGATGAGTACAGTGACGGTGGTCTTACATTAAATGATATGATTTATGTATCAAAGCAGCTGGAGAAGGCTGGGGTTGATTTCATTCATGTATCAGGAGGCAATACCATCAAGAGGGGCAGTTCAATGCCTGCGCCTGGAACTATTCCAGCACCTCATGCACAAGCTTCCGAGGCAATTAAGAAATATGTAAATATTCCTGTAGCAACGGTTGCAAGAATCAATGAGCCTTGGATTGCAGAAGAGTTAATAGAAAACGGAAAAGCTGATATTTGTTTAATTGGCAGACCTAATTTGTGCGACAGCCAATTTGCTAATAAGGCAAAGGCGGACAAAGCAGACGAAATCAGACCTTGTATCGGATGTGGAAGATGTCTAACTGGTATTATGTCTGGTAAGACCATTAGTTGTACAGTTAATCCTTCTGTACAAGGAGAAAATATAGAACCGGCTACTGAAAAGAAAAATATTCTTGTAATAGGTGGTGGTCCTGCAGGTATGGAAGCTGCACACGTGGCTAAAATGCGTGGTCACAATGTTGTTCTGTGTGAGAAGGACACAGAACTTGGTGGCTTGCTAAGAGCTGCGTCAGTTCCTATCGGAAAGCAAGAACTTTGCAAGGTTATCAAATTTATGAGAAAGCGTCTAGAGAATGAAGGCGTGGACATTCGCCTCGGATGTGAAGTGACCACGGATATGCTTGATGGAGAGTTCCAAGGCTACGAAGTTGTATGTGCATCAGGTGCAAAACCTAAGGAAATCGCTCCTTTCAAAGCGTTCAAGCAGACTATGACAGCTGACGATATTTTAACAGGAAAGGAATTCCCAGGCAGAAAGATTGTGATTATAGGTGGTGGTTCAGTTGGATGTGAAACGGCAGACTATTTAGCACCCCTTGTTAATGATTTATTTCCTGCAAACAGGGATGTTACAGTGATAGAAATGACAGAAAATCTCATGGCTGGAGAGGGAGGTGCAGCAAAGAGTGCACTAACTACTAGGCTGATGAGAAAGGGAGTGAAGCTGGAGCTTTGCTGTAAAGTAACAGAAGTTACTGAAACTACAATATCTTATGAGAAAAATGGAGAAACGGTTACCATTGCAGATGCAGATACATTGGTTTTTGCAGTAGGCTATGATCCTTCTCCTATAGCATTTGGAAACGCGCATGTAATTGGTGATTGTGACAAGGTTGGAAATCTGAAAGATGCAATAACTGCAGCACATATTATGGCGAAAGAATTGTAGTCCAATTCAAAACAGAGTATTTATGAAGATTTCTTTCTAAATACTCTGTTTTTTTAACAGTTAACTACTAGCTTAATTAATTAGTGTCTGCTGATTAAGCAGATAATTGCAACTTCCAACCGATTTTTCCACTTCATTTATGCCAGCTTTGAAGCAGTCATAAAAAGCTGCAAAGTATTCGCTTCTGAATTTTAAACAGATTCGCTATGTAATCTTGCATATCTGGAGAAATTCATGTCCAATGGCTATGTAGCACAAGCCAAGGAAATTCCTTTGTTACTGACCATTTTTAAGTTATATGAGCAACAGCAGTACATGTATGATAACAAGGTGCATTCCCGTGAACCGTAACGATCAATTTGTCATATGTGTCAAAGATTCAACACTCTATTGCTGTTTTAACAATAAGGATGTATAATGATTTTGAGTAAAATCACATGTGTCAAAATATTCAATGTGGAGAATCCCACGAACAGTAATAAAGATAAGTATTTGAATGATGTGATAAACAGAATACATAACGCTATGATCAAAGTTGTAACCGGAATTAGGGGATGCGGAAAATCATATCTGATTTTAACTATCCTGAAAGGCATCATATGCAAAAGGCACAGGAACCGGAAGATTTGGTGAATGTTCCTGCATCGACAATCGGCTCCCTTACCAATATGCCTAAGATCGAGGCGACCTTTAAGAGTCAGAAGGTAAAACGGAGAGAACCTATTTGGAAATTGCTTTTATTGCTAATCCGGGAAGTAAATGATATTACATTCAGTCTGCGTTTAGTATGCCGACAGAAGAAAAGCGAATGCAGGAGAGGGCTTCACTTGTGAATGTCAATGACTCGTTTAAAAAGATAATACTGGTTAAGGATGTTATGAATGTGACGAGGAACGAGGACGGAATTACAACGATGAGTATTTACGATTTTTTGTTGAAGGAGAATAGAGTATATGTTCTGCGTTTTTGATATAATTCCAACAGGATTTTTTAATAATTTGGCGAGTGGAAGTAATCAGAGGATATATTCAGATTGTATTCAGCTGATTTACAAAGAGTATGAAAGAGAAATTAGTTATCGCATTCCCAAGAACAGAATAAGAGATACATTGGCAATCTATTTTTTGGAAAATCATGTAGAATTATCGCATGATGAGTATAGTGGTGATAGAACAGCAAATGATATGGCAGGAGCCGTAATACGAAAATTTCTTGCTAAAGAAGTTGGATGGTTGGATGAAGAAATTGATGATGCCACTTATGAAAAGCAGATTGTAATGACTGAAAATGGTATTGCCCTTGCAGAGTTTCTAAATCAGTTGGAAAAACCGGAGCAAGAGGAATTTTCTAGTTATATTTATAATATTTATAATACATTAAATAACGCAGAACAATGGAAAGAGAATCCGTATGTAAATGGAATAAAGAATATTAACAAAAATGCTAGAGATTTGTCAAAGGCATTAAAGAAATTATCTACATTTATTCGTAAGATTATTGAAAAAATGGTACAGGAAAAGACACTGGAGAGTCTGACTGAAAATATCTTAGAATATTGCGAGGGGAATTTTATCCGAGAATATTCCAGACTGACTAAACAGCAGAATATACATATCTATAGAATGTTTATTAAGACGAAGCTGGATGCAATGATTGTGGATGATGCTGTTTTTGAGGGAATGGTGAAAGATTGTTCCAAAGAAGAAAATATTGATTATGAGCGGGCACAGGATGTTGTGCTGGATATGATACAGGCAACGAAGCGGTTTTTGGTTGAAGATTATGATCAGATTATGAGAGATATCAAACATAAAATAAATGTTTATCTTCAAATTGCCGTAGGAAGAGCCCGATTTATTAGAAATCGTGAGAAGGATGTGCGAGGAAATGTTGAGCGCACAATGCGATTTATCATGGAAGAACTGACAGAGTTTTCCATGAAAGATGAGTTGCCGGATGATATGGATGTTCTGTTTACTATGAATCGTCATGAATTTATTGACGAAGGTTCTATTCGATTCCCACGACAGAATCAATCAATTAAAGCACCGGTTGCATCTGAAATAGAGGAAATGACGGAGGCGGCGATACAGGCGGCAAGGGAAGCCCAGCAAAAAGAAGCATATAATCCATATTCTAGAGACTTAATGAAGATTTATTTGGAAAAGAAGATGGGAGATTGTAGAGAGATTGACAGTGATGAATTACCATTAAATAGTAGGGGAGATATGTTAGCCAATCTTTCCTCTATTGCCTATGCAAGGGACAATGGATTTGATGTAGAGATATTGGATGGCTATTATGAAGTAAATGATATGATTTTACGCCGTTTTAGAATTGCTAGGGAGGAATCGTGATGAGTATAGAAACCATGTGGGAGGATCTTACCTCTTCAGAGAAAGATATGTTTCAAAGAAGCTGTCGAAGACTTTTAAAACAGACATTTATAGTTAGAGATAAAGATGAGGAAAATAAAAAGTTGTACTATTTTGCATCGAAGCGTCCTGAGATTTTTACCCATTATTTTTCATTTATTGGATTTGATATTGTACTGGATCGGGAAAATGGAGTGATTATGCTTCGTAATTGTGCCGATTTTGGTGAAAACGGAAAAATACAGGCAAATAGATTGGGGCTGAAAAAGGCTGAAAGTATGGTTTTGTGCTGCCTGTGGACACTATATGCCGATAGATTACGAAGTGGGAGTCTGGCACAAACAATTGTTGTTACTATGACAGATTTAAGGTTTGCTTTAGAAAAATATGGACTGAAGGAGCCGTTAGATAAGACAACAATGACGAATATATTGAACTTACTATCAAAATATAATTTGATTGATGTAAAAGGAAAAATTGGAGAGGCTGATTGTTTGATTCGTCTGTATGCCTCCTTACAATTTGCGTTAGATACAGAAGAGTTTAAACGGTTTGTGGACGCTACAGAAAAACGAATGCTGGTAAAAGAAGGAGCTGAAATGGAGGATACAGAGGATGACACAGAATAGAAAAACGGCGACAAAATTATTGCTGGTTCAATGGTCTCGCTTTCAAAATGTATGCATCAGACTGGAAGGTTCTACATTATTTACAGGTGTGAATGGAAGTGGTAAGTCTACCATATTGGATGCAATGACTTATGTGCTCACAGGTAATACACAATTTAATAAGGCGGCGAAAGACCGAGACAGAACGGTAAAGGGATATGTTAGAGGGGATACTAAAAGTAATGGTGCAATGAGGTATTTGCGTCAGGGACAAGTAATAAGTTATGTGGCGATGGAGTTTTGGTCACCAAGCGAGCAGGAAAATATGGTGATTGGCGTATGTATTGAGTCACCGGACGAGGCGTCGTCCCCTACCAGTAGTTGGTTTGTATGTAAAAATGCTACAATAGAAGACCTCAATTTTGTGAACATAGAGGGCAAAAATTTGTATGTTACGCCCAAAAGTCTGTTACAGCTTAAAGGGGTTCGAATGAAGTCTTCGGAGTTTATGGGGAGAGAGCGAGGAACAGAACAAGTCATTAGAGCATTAGGTCTTCGATGTGAAGTGAGTAAATATCGTTCCAAGTTGATTAAAATGATGGCGTTTAATCCGGAGAATAATATTGATAAGTTCATTGCGGAATGTGTTTTGGAACCAGGAACAGTTAACTCACTTAAAGAGCTTAGGGAACAGCGAGAGCAGTTTGAGCATATTAAGAAGATTTATGAGGATTTACGTGATGGCAAAGCGAAGCTGGAAGAAATAGAAAGTAAAATTCAGGAATACGAAACTAAGAAAAAAAATCTGGATATCCGCGAGATGTTATTGTGTTACCAGGAACTTCTGGGAAAACAAAAGGAGAAAGAGGATATTCAGATTCGGCTGAAGGCTTTAGAGCAAAAGAAATTAAGTTTGGAAAAGCAGACAGAGGATGTTCAGCAGCTCTTTGAGGAAGCACGAAAAAGACTACAAATTGCAGAAACAAATGACGCGTTTCAGGGAATGCAGGCATCAATACAAAATTTGGACAAACAGATTACGATTTTGGAGATTAAGATAAAGCAAGAGGAAGAGCAGCTTGCTAAACTGCTTCGCTTTCAGAATGCTTTATCAGCAGAACATTCATGGATTATGGAGGAGATGCAAGAAGAAAGCAAAACGTATTTATTGCATATAGCTGATAAAGGATATTCTGTGGAGAAGAAACGTAAAGAGTTAATCATATTTCTTGATTCAGTTGAAAAATTGCAAGCGGATTTAGGGACGGAGAAAGTTCATCTGGAAGATGAAATAAAGGGGTTAAAAAATAAACTTGATGAATTGGAGCGGCAGTTTAAGATGCTGGAATCGAATCAGGCAATTTTCCCAGAAGAAATAGTGAACGCTAAACAGGTAATAAGGGATGAGTTTACCAAAAGAGGGATAGTTACAGAGGTTCGTATCTTTGCGGAATTAGTGCAGTCAATAAAGGATGTGTCATGGCGTAAGGCGATTGAGACCTTTTTAGGACGCAAAAGATATTATATCATTGTAGAGGGTCAATATTGTCATGAAGCAATGAAGGTTTTGCAGGAAAAGAAATTGTATGCTGCAAATGTTGTCATTACGGATAAGTTGCCAGACTCTGAGGTGATAAAAGGATCTGCTGCGGAGCAATTGGTAATCCCCAACGTTTATGCCGGAAGATATGCGAATTATCTGCTGAATCGGATTCATCTATGTGAGACCTTGGAGGAATTGCATGAATATCCAAAAGGTGGTCTGATGAAGGATGGTATGTTGGCGAAGAGTTATTCTGTTGCGTGTATGAATATGAAGAAAACACAGATATGCTTGGGACAGGATGCTATTGAATTGCAAAAAAAAGCGGTGCTGGAGGAAAAACGTATAACACAGGAAGAATATAATCAGAAGAATGATTTATTAGGAAAAACTAATGAAAAAATCCGTTCATTACGAAGTGTTGATTTTGAATTGATGAATTATAATCTTGAGGTTCCGGATTTGCTTGCTGAAAGCCAAAGAAAGAAGTGTAAGTACGAAGAGAATATTAAGCAAATAAAAGAGAATCCGGAGTTTCTTGCAGTTCTTCAGGAACAGCAGGATGCCAAAAACGCCTTTGAAGAGGTTTTAGAGAAACAAAAAACTATTTCAAAAAAAATGGGTGAATGCGAAAAGGAATGGAGTGGAGAGGAGGAACGACAGAAAAAGATAGAAGGTGAAATTTTCATCCGAAAGCAAGCATATGACGAAGTCAGATTAGCGCACTTAGAGTTAGAAAATGCTATGATGGAGGAGTATGGGAGGCTATATTCAAAACGTGGAGAGATAAGAGTTATTACTGAAAAGACGGTACAAAATTTAAGAGGTGAATTAGATACTTGCATAAAAGCATTGGAAAATGTACAGTTGGACTATTGCAGAATATCGGAGATTGATATTAATAAACGAGGAATTGGCTATATACCATTTTATCGCGAAGAGCATCGCAACATTGCCAATGTAAAAATAGAAGAGGCACATAGTCGTTTGGTTGAACATGCTCAAAGATTGGAAAGTGCATTTATGAATGATTTTGTTGCTGAAATAAATGAAACCATTGGGGAAGCTAGACGAGAGATAGATGCAATTAATCGGGAGCTAAAGCAGATTCCATTTGGACAAGATACCTATAAATTTAAAATGGAAGAGAAACCGGAAAGAATGTTATTTTTCCGTATTTGTAAGAAACTGGAGAATTATATGAATTCACCAGAAATGTATATGAATTCTAATCGGGATGACGAGGAGATGGAAAGAGACATTCAGGAATTCATGAATATGATTCTCAGTGAAGAGGATGAGGCGGAATATACAGATTACAGAAAATATTTCACTTATGACATGGAGATTACCAGTCATCAGGGTGGAGAGAAAATTACTGCTGCTCTTTCCAAAAAGCAAGGTTCTGCATCTAATGGAGAAAAACAGACACCATATTTTATCATTTTGGCAGCAAGTTTATTACAGTGTTATCCAAGAAGAAATTGTTGTGCACGGTTAGCTTTTATCGATGAAGCTTTTTCCGCACTGTCGAGAGAGCGAATTGAGCAGATGGTTAAATTTCTGGAAGAGAATGATTTTCAGGTAATATACGCAGCTCCACCAGAGAAGATTAGTAGTATTGGACAGTTTATTCAATCAACGGTTAGTTTAGTGACTACGGGACGATATACGAATGCAGTGGAAGGATTAGTGAGAGTGAATGAAATTTACAGTTAATCAGAGAAAGCTGTTGAATGCATTGTTGGACAAGTACGAAAGAAGTAAAACTTATGAGGGGATCAATTTGGTTCCGCAGAACTTTGCTGTGGAACCGGTTGCTGTATGGTCTGAGTATGTTTCAGACTTTGCAAATATAGAACAGGTCAAGGATTTTGAAACTGAGATGGGTTATTTGCAGAGTATTGGGCTGATAACGATTCAAGAGGAAGATGGAGTTATCATAAAACTTATAGCTTGTAACGACAAGCTTGAGGAATATTATGCTCTGTTACAACGAAAGAGAAAGAAGGATATTGTAAAAGAGCAAATCGACTTTTTCGAGAATTGGGAGAAAGTGGGAAATTCTCTGATTGCTTCTTTTTGTAAGGAACAGATTGAACGCATTGAAGCCGGGAAGAAGCCTATATATTCGCTTGAACTGAGCGAAAAGCTCTTGATGATATTAGATTTTGTATTAGGCAATACAGAAGAGTTGTTGGAAAGAGAGTTGTCAATATTATTATTGGCGGATAGCAAAGCTTTTGAAGATAAATATCGTAATAAGATTTGCAAAATACTTTGCAATCACATGGACTTCTCGGAAAAACTGGTAGGTATTGATGAGGCAAGAGAGCAGGAAAAGGTAATACTTGAAGAATTTAAGATTTATACAAATCCATCGTATGTTTACCTTAAGGGGAAACTAAAATTATGTTTAGAAGATGGGAAAACAATTCAAATTGATTCTGAGCCGATGGCTTTATCTTCTGGTTTGATTAAAAAGATTGTGTCTATCACTATTGAAGGCGAAAAGGTCGTGACGGTTGAAAATTTAACTTCTTTTCATCGCGTAAATGATGAGAATTGTGCTTATGTTTATTTGGCGGGATATCATAATAGTGAAAAACAAGCACTATTACGACGGATTAGTAAGGAGAATCCACAGAAGAAATGGTATCATTTTGGGGATATCGATCCGGATGGATTTTATATTCTGGAGCATCTTATAAAAGGAACCGGAATTGACTTTGTGCCTATGTATATGAATGTTGATATGTTGAAAAAGTATGCTCCACATTGTAAAGGATTGAGTGGTCAGGATAAAGTGAAAGCAGAAAATCTTGTTGCAAAAGGGAAATATAGTGATACCCTGCAATATATGCTTGAGAATAATTGTAAACTAGAGCAGGAGATTATAAGCTTTTCGTTGAAAAATAACGAATCATGAGTTACAGTGATACACTACCACCCAATTGTACCAAGTCGCTGGCGCGACGGCTAGCCCCAGGTACGTAAAAACCACCACTTTTTTCATAAAAAAATAGCAGTTTTTGAATATTTGTTGTATTGTTGAGATACCGCTACCTTAACAATAAACATACACAAAAACTGCTATGCTTACTTTATCATGGATTTTTAAACTCAACAACTACATATCTTTTTTTTATTCGTCCACCACCCTGTTTTTGAAATATTTTGACTTTTATTATCATTTTTCACTAACAAGGAGGTTTCTTATGAACAAATATTTGGATTCTTTTAGGGAGATGATCTCCCTTCGTGGTCTTACCGACCATACGCTTACTGCTTACTGCACTTACATCCGCGCATATCTTGATTATGTTTCCAACATACTGCTGAAATCACCCGATGATGTTTCCTGGCAGGAAATGCGTGATTATATCAAATGGCTGCAGCATTCCAGAAATCTTTCTGACCGCACCATTAACTGTGCGATTTCCCAGCTCCGGTTCTTTACCAGGTATGTTTTACATAAGCCTTGGGATGACACACAGCTTCCTTTTCGCCGATTTGACATTTTTATTCCCTTTGTCCCTTCCTGAGCAGAAGTCTCTGGTTGTATTGCTGACATCCCGGATATCGAGGAGCGTACCATGTTTGCTCTGATGTATTCTTCCGGTCTTCGATTGGGTGAAGTGTGAGCTCTCCGTTATGAGGATATCGACCGCAAAAATATGCGCATCCATATCCGACACAGCAAAAATCGTTCTGCACGTTATGCCATTCTTTCCAAAAACGCTCTCGAACTGCTCACATCTTACTGGTTTAAATGGGGCAGACCAAAAGAGTGGCTTTTTCCGGCAAATCTAAAAGAAAATACACCTTATAGTTCTACTGCTTTCTCTAATAAGTTTGTAAAATACAGAAAACTCTACGGTTGGAACGAACGTCTCACCTGCCATTCTCTGAGACACGCTTCTGGCACACATCTATATGAAAACGGGACTGATCTTTTAACGATCAAGTCTCTTCTTGGACATAAATCTTTAAATTCCACGACAATCTATGTCCATCTGGCATCCAATGGAACCGGACGTGCAATTAGTCCATTCGATAAGATCGGAGGTGATTCCCATCCGTAATTATAAAATCCAGCAGATATGGAACCACTCCTATGACTCTTTCTGTTCTTCCGGACATCACATATCCGATGTACAACAGAAAACCTCCCGTGCCATTATAAACTGTAAATCCGGAAATCTCGGCTGCAACATCAGCCGGTGCTCCGATTGCGGCCATACAGAGTTTCATAATAATTCCTGCCGCAACCGCAACTGTCCCAACTGTCAGGCTGTCTTAAAAGAAGTCTGGGTGGACAAACGCAGAGCTGAAGTCATTGACTCACCTTACTTTCATGTGGTCTTTACATTGCCACATGAACTGAATCCTCTGATTTATTGTAAGCAGAAACTTCTGTATGGGCTTCTTCACAGATGCTGTGCCGAAACACTTCTTGAATTATCTTCCGATAAGAAGTATCTCGGTGCAACACCCGGTATCATTCAGGTACTTCATACATGGAATCATGTTGTGGTCAAGCATTTTTGTAACCCGGTTTTCAAAAAATCCGTTACTATGGTTTCTTGAATAACCGGATGAAAAACAAAAATCTGAAACTCATTTTCAATTTACAGGGACATCAGCGTTTCAAAAGACGTTTTACGGATATGACCATAGCAGAGCTCATTAAAGCTGTTTGGGACTTTGATATCTGCATTTGTCCTGAATGCGGTTGTAGTTCCATGAAACAGCTTGGAAGGTACTATAATGAACTTCTTAAATATAGGGGAAGTAGAGGAAAAAACAGAGGAATAAAAGAGAAATGCTCCACA
Organism: uncultured Clostridia bacterium; assembly: GCA_937896665.1. GTDB lineage: Bacteria > Bacillota > Clostridia > Lachnospirales > Lachnospiraceae > Faecalimonas. Next base: position 2,183 of record CALBNS010000127.1, on the reverse strand, counting down.
GCCACGGCGGTGACAGAGATTTAGTCGTAAAATCATTGGAAGTTCACACTATAGGCCTTAGGCTCCGAGACCGGCACCCCTCTTCTGTGCAAAATCGCGAAATGAAAGGCGGGGGGTATATGTTCGTGAAATAAAATTCGATATATCCGTAAAAAAAATACGGATAGACTTGAAATTTTTTGCAGATAATCATATAATATAGAAAAAGAAATGGAAGGTGATTATCATGTTAAAGAAATTTAGTGTTGAAAATTTCAAAGGGTTTAAGGAAAAAATCACATTAGATATAGGAACACCAAGTAATTATAGCTTTAATTCAGAAATAATAGAGAATGGATGTATTACTAAAGGGATTATCTATGGTATCAATAGCTGTGGTAAATCTAATCTTGGATTAGCTATCTTTGATATCATTATACATTTGACTGAAAAACAAAAGCTTCTGGGAAGTTATGACTTCTATCTTAATATGAGTGGAAGGAAATCTTTTGCAGAATTTGAATATACTTTTGTGTTTGACGGACATGATGTTGTGTATAAGTATAGTAAGATGGACATTAATTCCTTAAAGAGTGAGAGTTTATCTATTGACGGTAAGGAAGTTATTTTCTTCGATTTTCTTACTAGAGACGGATTTACTTTGCTTGAAGGATCGGATACTTTGAATGCATCAATTAGAAATGAAAGTCCGATTTCGAGAGTAAAATATGTAAATAGCAATTCAATCCTTGCAGACAATTTGCAGAATCAGATATTTAAGAAGTTTATAGATTTTGTGGAGCGTATGCTTTTATTCTATTCATTGGATAGTCGCGGATGTGAAGGTTTCATGAACGGATCAGGGAGCATTGCAGAAGGAATTGTTAATAGTGGCAAGGTTAAGGATTTCCAAGAATTCTTAAAAGAAAATGATATCGGTTACGAATTATATGGATGTGAGGTTGATGGAAGAAAGGCTATTTACTGTCATTTTGATAATAAAGATGCTGATTTCTTCAAGATAGCTTCAACAGGAACAAGATCACTTGCATTATTCTATTACTGGTATATTCGTATGGAAAAAGCATCATTTGTTTTCATTGATGAATTTGATGCATTTTATCATTATGAATTATCTGAGTCTGTTCAGAAGAGACTTAGAAGAATTACTGGAGTGCAAATCTTTACAACTACACATAATACAGACCTTATGAGCAATGATTTACTCAGACCAGATTGTTATTTCTTACTTGAGAACAATAGTATAAAGGCAATTTCGGAGCTTACAGAAAAGGAACTCCGACAGGCTCACAATCTTCAGAAAATGTATAAGGCAGGTGCGTTCAATGGCAGATAAAGACTATAAAGTATTTATAGTTGAAGGAGAAGCCAGAGAACCTCAGGTTATTGACAATATATCTAAGGTGCTTTTCTCGCATGGGAACTATAAGATTATCACACTTCCAGCTGGAGAGAATATTTACATGCTTTGGAAGAAGCTAAAAGCTGATGATTTTGATACGGATATTATTGAAGTTCTCCGAGAAAGTAATAAAGAGATAAAAGAGCAGCTTGATGGATTATCGAGAGATAATTTTTCTGAGGTCTTTCTTTTCTTTGACTATGATGCTCATCAAGAGAATTTAGGTAAAGCGGATGATGAAGATGTAATCAACCAAATGCTTGAAAGTTTTGATAATGAGACAGAGAACGGGAAACTGTATATTAGCTATCCTATGGTTGAAGCTTTGAGAGATTATGAGCCGGAAATATGTGGAAAACCACTCAATTGTTTTGTTGAGACTTCAAATTTGGGAGAATATAAAACGGTTTCAGCTACACGTTCGATAAATCCGCATTTTAGAGATTATACTATAAATAATTGGAAAGAAATCATTGATGTATTTGCAATGAGGATATCATGTTTACTTGGGCAGTCAGCGGTTGTATCTTACGAGCAGTATTTAGAAACGGCTAGTCCATATGACATCTATATTTGTGAAGAAAATGAAATGGTTAATGACAGAGTATTTATTCTTAGTGCGTTTCCAGAATTTTTGGTGGATTATTTTGGGAAGAAACTTTGGATGACATGTGTGAAGCATACAAAAAATCAATCAGATAATTATAAATGTAATTGACTCAAACATCGCACATAGATTTTAGCTATGCACCTTGAAAATTCAATACCTGGCAGTTATTCA
>CALBNS010000126.1 GCA_937896665.1 uncultured Clostridia bacterium | reverse complement strand
TTTGTACATTTTTATTCCACACTTTTTGTACATTCTTAATTATAACTTTATAAACATATATTCCTCTTATTTCTCTGCCTGTCCTGTTGCACGGCCATATTTCAAAGCAGCCCCATTTGTCCTCGACACCCCGGACTGCTGTGGGAAGTCATCAAACGGCTGGCAGCTCACCAGCTCCACGGGGAATCTCGCCCCTCGCGTGGTTCTCACGCAACCGCCCCATTGCCTGCGACGGATCACGGCTGTAAGCCGCTTCAACGCTGGGACGTTAGGCTGGACGGGAGTATCATTGTCCCCGCTTTCGATCATGGTCGATACCGGGAGCCACCCGGTACTGACGGCCGACTGTTTCTCGCTCCCTGCCGGACAGAACAAGCCAAAGACCTTTATACGTTCTTCTCGGTGGTGTCTTGCTGTTCCTGCCTGGCAGATTCTCGCGCAGCCGCTGTCTGGGCTTTAGCTTTCGCCAAAGAAACGGGAATGTGTTTGATGAATGGGTATGCGGTTTTCAAGGTGCGGTGAGAGGTCATAAAAAAACCTCTCACCCTTTTTGCCGTTGGGTGAGAGGTTTGCACAACATGTGCGCCTAGTGGCGCACGTGATATGCAAAAACGCACCTGCATGGTGGGGCCATTCCCCACGCAGCAAGTGCGTTTCTTTTTAGTTCGTATGTATTATGGCATGAGAGTTCAGGATAAGGGGCGAGTAATTCCACTACAAAGCAGGGGCCTTTTTTCGTACCATCAAAAAACAATCGGCCTATTTCATCGATTCAAACTCGCTGCTTCTGATTAGAGGCGGAGCGTAAGCATCTATGTGCATCCCACTATCAAATCTAAATCGATAGCGTTTAAGAATGAACATACCCCCTGCCAAATCTAGTTTTTTATTAATGGGAAGATCGTCTCTTATTGGTGATTTCGAGGTAACAAACCATGCAAAATGTTTATCATATCTTATGGTAGGCCATCATGACTGTGTATCTTTCATAATAAGCATAATAAAACCCACAATTATGCAAAAGGCACCACTTAATATAAACATTGCCGCGACCGATATGTACTTTGTAGCAATTCCGGAAACAAATGCAAGTATTGGTACCGAAGCGCTTGCTACTGAATTGTAGAGGGCAGCAATGCGCGCAATGTGTGTTTTGGCTACTTTAGACAAAAAATTAACTGTTAACATAGTGGTGTTCGCTGCCACAATATATCCAATTGTTGTCCCTGCCAAAATAAGAATTACGAGAAGAAAATAAGCGTTATTAGAAATACATTTTGAAAATATTAACAACATATAAATGGCACCGAACAGAAGTGCCCCCATACTAAGCATTTTGGAAGAAGACTTCACTCTATCCGCAAGCGGAACAAATGTAAAACCTGCTATTATCATACCTACAGATAGAGCAACAGTGAATGCAGAAAGTGCTCCACTTCCAAAGTTGTAATACCCAGAAACTAGTGGGGCTAGGAGCGAATTAATCGGCACAAGCATACCGTTAAACACTAGTACTAATACAATAAGCCCAGTAATGACAGTACTTTCTTTTGCGTAATTAAGTCCATCAATAAACATAGCGCCGTAGTGTTTAAGTTGTTCAGCTAATGTAAAAGAGCTTTCCTTTAAGCTCTGATCCTCCGTTGTTTTTGTCGATGCAAGCAAGCAAGCGGACAGAAAAAATGTTATTGCGTTCGTAATTATTGCTATACTTGTTCCTAACACGGCAATAATTACACCAGCGATTGCAGTACCAAGCAATGATGAAATCGTTGTGAATGACGTATTTTTCGATACCGCTGTCTCATACTGCTCCTCCGTTACAACAATAGTAATGAACGCATTTCCGGCAGGCACTCGGAATGCTTCTACAGTGGACACAAACAATGTAAATATAATCGTAACAAACGGATGAATTGTATTGAATTGATATAAAACTGCGAGTATTGCTACAGCAAGTCCACGCAAAATGTCCGTCTGCACCATTACCCGTCGTTTGTTCTTCGTTTCTACAATTGCTCCAGCGAAAGGTTGAATTAAGACTGATGGAAGCTGATTGCAGGCATAGTAAACAGCAGACCAAAAAGCTGACCCTGTTACCGCATATACAAGCCATGTCAACGCGAGCGCATCAATTGAATCCCCAAAACGATTTATGCAATTTGCAACAAGCAGTTTTCTATAATTCTTTCCTAGACAGATATTCTTCTTCATAATCCATAAAACTCCTTGATTGCACTGCTGCATTTCACTTTACCAAATACCTTAATTCTACGAAACACTTTTTTCAAATCATCTAATGTCACCGATTCATCAATAATTAGCTTTCCAAGCACAGTATAATCTTGGTATTCTTTTCCGTTTATATCTTCAGCACAAAGTCGCACAATACCAACATCTAATGTTCTCGACATAAATTCTCTATTTAACCAATCTTCGTGACCGTGAAGTTGCCCTTTTATGGCCGTACGAAGGAAATCTGTTCTGTTACCATAAAACCCTTGTTCAACAAGATAGTCAATTTCTCCCAAATCAACAACAGAAATATTAATGGTTATTTTTTCACTATTTTCTTCAATCATTTGATTTGCCCCCCCAGACCGTCCGAAAACTCTGTTTTAAGCATAAAATTAGTCCCTTTCTTTCCAACGGTGATTATTGTTTCATTGAAAACTGAATAAAACACACATTTTGAAAGAAAAGGAGCTTATGCTGTTGCCATTAACTCCATCATTTTGTCAAATCCCAGGAGATTTTTGGCTCTTTCTATGTTATAACCAAGGCAAAAGAGCGCAAATTCCCCTGTCACCTTTTTCAGTCCTTTTAACAGAAAGCAGGTGGCTCCCATCGCTCTTTTTATGGTTCCAAACGGATGCTCTGACAGGCACATCCTCTGGGACATTTTCTCCAGATTGGGCTTCAGGGTCAACTTTACAACCTTCACTTTTTCATAATGCCCTTTGGAAGACCTTTTCGTTACTTTACAGCTTTTTCCTTCCGCCTTCAGCCATTCTTTACATAGTTTCTCCAGGGTATCTTTAGTAAAATCAACCTCTTTCCATTC
>CALBNS010000125.1 GCA_937896665.1 uncultured Clostridia bacterium | reverse complement strand
AGGTATTCTTTTTGGTCAATTCCTTTTACTCTTTAAAGTATACAGGAAGCTCCTAGTTTATTTTTGGTGATAGAAAGTGTCCCAAAGGACTACTTCTTTATCGGTGCCTCTGCGATCCTCACGGAGTGTTTTTTTATTCCAGGAAGCACCTCAAGGTAATTGCTTCCTAGAATAAAAAAACCTCGCCCCTAAAAAGGGACGAGGAAAACTCGCGGTACCACCCTAATTCCCGTATCACTACAGGCACTTAAGACTGCGTAACGTGCAGCACCCGTTATCTCCTACTAAATATCTATCAGTTCAAAGATACAGCTCCCGCGGGAAATTCGATTCCTATCTGAACTAAAGGGAACTTCCAGCCAGCGATTCCCTCTCTCTGTTAGAAAATAGTGCTCTACTTAACACGATCATTGCTTTTTTTATCCATATCTTTTTCCATTTTATCACATTCATTATGGATGTCAAGATGTTCCTCTAGCAAAACATTAATTTCTCCGCCCAAAAGCATAATGTACATACAGAAATAAAGCCACAGCATAATAAGCACTATTGTCGTCAGACTTCCATACATATTAGAAAAGCCCTTAAAAATATCCATATATATTGAAATTATAAATGACGCAAGCGTCCAGCCAAATGCCGTAAACACTGCCCCCGGAATCTGGTATCGGATTTTACCTTTATAGTTTGGTAAAAATTTATAAATGCAGATTGAGAACACAATCAAAATCATTAATGTCGTAACTGTTCTGATTTCAATAATGAATTCGGTTATATATTCCAATACCGGAATATGACGATTTATCAATACGCTAATGCTGTTACCAAAACCTAATAGTATCAAAGACAATGCAATAACCAGAATAAATAACACAGTATAAAATGCAGCTCTCACTCGGAGGAAAATATAATTTCTAGTTTCTACTTTCTCATGAATACAATTCAGACCACTTGTAATTGCAAGAACACCTCTTCCGGCAGACCACATTGTTACAAGAATCGTCACCGGAATCATAGCTTTCGACTGACTGTAAACTTCATTCACAATAGAAATCACCGTCATGCGGATTGTCTTTGGAAACATTTCATATACGGCCGTAATAACATCTGCCTGTGTAATCGGGGTATAGCGAACCAGTGTCATTAATAGTAAGATCATTGGAATTAATGAAAGCACGAGAAAGAAAGCAGACTGCGCTGCATACGCACCTACATGATCTCTGCTAATTCTATCAACATACTTTTTACACCTTAAAATCCATTTTTTCACCATATAAACCCACCATCTTTCTCATCTGTCCAATCATATCACGTTTTTTTTCTTTCGTAAAGACTCATTGAATGACAATATCTTTATAAAAAAACTTTAGAATCTCGTCATATGTTTTTCCAGCCTTCGCCATTTCATTTGCACCGTTTTGGCTCATTCCAATGCCATGACCATAACCACCACCGTTTAAAACATAATTATCCCCCTGTTTATCAATAGTAAAAAATGCGCTTGGTAAAAGGCTCTGGCTTTTCACAGTTGTACCATCCTGTTTTTCTATCATATATCCACTTCCACCCAACGCTCTTCGAATTTTATTTTCTGTATCTACCGTAACACTTCCTGTACTGCCTTTAGCTGTAATCTGGAGTGCTACACCTCCTGCACCCGTTTTTGTCACTTTTAATTCTTGTAACTCCCCTATTTCTGTTGCTGTATTCAATTCGATCAGATTGTTCAATGTCTTTCGAGGAATGACTGCCTTCCAGCGATACCATCCAAGGTTTTTCTCATAGTCATTACCTTCTTCATCACAAATATCGACGCTCTGCAGGTATTGATTATTTTCATTTACATTCGTCCCCCATGCTTCCAGAGCCGCTGATTTCCCACATGAAGTTGAATAATAGTATGCTTTGGCAATATCTTCATTATACCACATGCATTTTCCCCGGGTTGCATCCACAGCTTCATTTGTAGAGGCCTGTTCCTTCGAATTCCCATATACCTGAAAAGAAACACTGTCATCCACGTTTGCCCGGTATTCCGGATATGCCATGCTCTGTATCTGTGCATAGACATAACTTCTCGCACAAACTGCCTGTGCCTTCAAAGCCTCCAATTCGTAGGAAGCAGGCATTTCACTCGGTACAACTGCATAGAGGTATTCTTCTAATGGAAGTTCATTGACAGCCACAATACCCTCTGCAGTAGAAAACAACTCAAAACTTCCACGATACGAGGGTGTTCCATATCCTCTCTGCAAACTCTGGATTGCGATCTTATCTTCTGATATGACAGATTCTATTCGAATGCTCCCACTTTGAAACATGTCATCATCCGGGGTTATATATAGAACCTCTCCACCACCATATTCCTTTACTATGTCCCCTGCCGTTACATGCAACCCATTCTCTGAGGATAGCCTCACTTCCGCATGAGTTATATTCTGAAAGCCCTGCGTCTTAATAATTACACGTATCATTTGACTTTCCTGCTTCTGCTCTATGTATACTTCCGGCAGCCTGGATTCAATGTCCTGCTGTATTCCATTAAACTTTCCTGTCAAAATATTTAAAATAGCTGTAATCAGCATAAGCAACGCTAATACTGCTGCTCCATAGTAAATATGCTTTTCCTTAATATGCACAGGACACCTCTTGTCCTCGTTTTTTTATTTATATGTCTGTCTCACACTACTTATAACTGCAAACTACAAAATAAGCAGCTACTTTCGTAGCTGCTCTTATCTTTTGTTAGCCCAAAATGCCGTTTTTCGTATTTTGACTCCTAGCTGATGCTAGGTGGGTGACCGCATCTGCTTTTCTGCCTTCCACTTCTCATTGGCGGCCTGACATATTACAGAGATATAGGAATCCCGTTTAAAGTAATGTAGGTTCAAAATAACGAAAGCCTCGAACATTTCAGGTTGTTAAACAGATTATAAAACAGAAAAAAATATATTTCAACTATTGACATACTTTTTGATATATATTTTTTCTTAAAACTATTCTATGCAGTTTTTATATTCTCATGCACAAAAAGCAGCCGCCTACACGACTGCTTTTTATTACCAAATCGAATTATAATTGTGGACCTGCATTAACTAATGCTTTTCCAGCTTCATTTCCTTCGTATTTAGCAAAGTTCTTGATGAAACGAGAAGCAAGGTCTTTTGCTTTTGTTTCCCATTCAGTTGCATCAGCATATGTGTCACGAGGATCAAGAATACGAGTATCTACACCCGGAAGTTCTGTTGGAACTTCAAAGTTGAAGAATGGAATTGCTTTTGTAGGCGCTTTTTCGATAGATCCGTCAAGGATTGCATCGATGATACCACGTGTATCACGGATAGAAATACGTTTTCCTGTACCATTCCATCCTGTGTTTACTAAGTATGCTTTTGAACCATTTTCTTCCATCTTCTTAACTAATTCTTCAGCATATTTTGTTGGATGCAATTCCAAGAATGCTTGTCCAAAGCAAGCTGAGAATGTTGGTGTTGGTTCTGTAATACCACGTTCTGTACCAGCAAGTTTTGCTGTAAATCCAGATAAGAAGTAGTATTTTGTCTGTTCTGGTGTCAAAATTGACACTGGAGGAAGTACTCCAAATGCATCTGCTGAAAGGAAAATAACATTCTTAGCTGCAGGTGCTGCTGAAATTGGACGTACAATGTTTTCAATGTGACTAATTGGATAAGATACACGTGTATTTTCTGTTACACTCTTATCGTTAAAGTCGATTTTACCTTCAGCATCTAATGTAACGTTTTCTAAAAGAGCGTTACGTTTGATTGCATTATAGATGTCTGGTTCTGATTCTTTATCAAGATTGATAACTTTAGCATAGCATCCGCCTTCGAAGTTAAATACACCATTGTCATCCCAGCCGTGTTCGTCATCACCGATAAGAAGACGCTTAGGGTCTGTAGATAATGTTGTTTTACCTGTTCCTGAAAGACCGAAGAAGATAGCTGTATTTTCGCCGTTCATATCTGTGTTTGCTGAACAGTGCATTGAAGCGATACCTTTTAATGGAAGGAAGTAGTTCATCATTGAGAATAAACCTTTCTTCATTTCTCCACCGTACCATGTGTTAATGATTACCTGTTCTTTGCTTGTGATGTTGAATGCTACAGCTGTTTCAGAGTTAAGACCTAATTCTTTGTAGTTTTCAACTTTAGCTTTTGAAGCATTATAAACTATGAAATCTGGTTCGAAGTTCTCAAGTTCCTCAGCTGTTGGCTGGATGAACATATTTGTAACAAAGTGTGCCTGCCAAGCTACTTCCACGATGAAACGGATAGCCATTCTTGTGTCTTTGTTAGCACCACAGAATGCATCTACAACAAATAATTTTTTGTTTGAAAGTTCTTTTTGAGCAAGTGTTTTTAAGTCAGCCCATACTTCTTCTGAAATTGGGTGGTTATCGTTCTTATATTCATCTGTTGTCCACCATACTGTGTCTTTTGAATTTTCATCCATAACGATGTATTTATCTTTAGGAGAACGACCTGTATAAATACCTGTCATAACGTTAACAGCACCAAGCTCACTTTCCTGACCCACTTCATAACCTACTAAACCAGCCTTTGTTTCTTCTTCGAATAATACTTCATAAGAAGGATTGTATACGATTTCAGTAGTTCCATTAATACCATACTTTTCTAAATTGATTTGTGACATCTTTATCATCCTCTTTCCTTATTTATTAATAAATCACGACATTTATATAATTACGCGCAATTTATCGTATTCATTATACAAGATATTGGCTCACTTCGTCAATATTTTCACACAAAAAATACCATTCATTTACATTAGCTTTATTTTTTTAATATAGTTTTTACCATTTCTTCCATTTTATCAGCTTCACATTCCCTTGTGTGGAGAATTTCTGCACTGCGGATTTCTTCGATTGCCTCTGGTATCTTTACATTTGAGAGTCTTTCTAGTGAGTCAATTAAATCCAATTCCGGAACTTCATTATATTTATCATCAATCGCTGACATAACGCTTCTGATAAATTTATATGGACTTGCTGTGGAAGCAATCACTGCTTTTCGGGCAGTTTTACTTTCTCTCCTGTATTCTTTGCATACATGTGCCGCTACCGCAGTGTGGGTATCCATAATATAGCCGGTCTTTTCATATGTATCAGAAATCATGGTTTTTACCTGTTCTTCGGTTGCATATCCTGCCACAAAGTCAGAGAGTTTCTCCTTCATTTCCTCTGTAATCTCATACACACCATCTGCTTTGAGCGCACTCATAAGTTCTTTATTTTTCTGCGCATCTTCCCCTGCAATCAGATAAATCAAACGTTCCAGATTACTTGAAATGAGAATATCCATCGATGGAGATGTTGTGAGAATAAACTCTCTGTTTTTGTTATATACACCTGTATTGAAGAAATCGAATAACACTTTATTCTCATTGGAAGCACATACTAATTTTGCAATCGGCACCCCCATTTTTTTCGCATAATATGCAGCGAGGATGTTCCCAAAATTACCTGTTGGTACAACAACGTCAATCTCCTCACCTTCTGCAATTTCTTCATTCTGCAATAATTTCGCATAGGCATATACATAGTAAACCACCTGTGGTACAAGACGGCCGATATTAATTGAGTTTGCTGATGAAAACTGATATCCAGCTGTATCCAATTCCTTTGCGAGCTCTTTATTTTCAAAAATCGCCTTCACACCGCTTTGAGCGTTGTCAAAATTTCCATGAATTGCAACAACAGATGTATTGTTTCCTTTTTGTGTTACCATCTGAAGTTCCTGTACTTTACTTACACCATTCTTTGGATAAAATACGATAATTCTTGTTCCTTCTACATCGGCAAAACCTGCAAGAGCCGCTTTTCCTGTATCACCTGAAGTCGCTGTTAAAATAACAATTTCATTTTTGACATTGTTCTTTTTGGCTGATGTTGTCAGCAGATGTGGCAAAATAGATAATGCCATATCCTTAAACGCAATTGTTTTTCCATGGAATAATTCAAGGAAATAGGTACCATCTGCTTTTACCAATGGTGCAATCTCCTCTGTGTCGAACTTTGAATCGTAAGCCTTCGCAATACACTCTTTCAGCTCTTCTTCTGTAAAATCAGTAAAAAACTGCTTCATAACTGTGTATGCTGTTTCCTGATAAGACATATCTTTCAAAGAATTCATGTCCACATCTAATTTTGGAATACTGACTGGCACAAATAACCCACCGTCATCTGCAAGACCCTTTAAGATTGCTTCTGATGCAGTAACCATTTTTTCCGCATTTCTCGTACTCTTATATAACAAATTCATCTTACTTTCCTTCTCTCGTTTTTCTTTTTTTAACACTATAAAACAAATTGCACTTACTGCCATAAGAATCGGATAATATAAATATGGCATAATTTCAAATGGCGTCAATCGGGTAAGCGTTGCTGCGGATAACAATTGTGCCCCGTAAGGAATGAGTCCCTGCCCTACGGATGTAAAAATATCGAGCAGTGATGCCGAACGCTTTGGTGCAATGCCAAACTCCTCACAAATTTCTCTCGCAATCGGTCCTGCCATCACAATTGCAACTGTATTATTTGCCGTACATACATCAATCATAAATGCCAGTCCGGCAATCCCAAACTCTGCCCCTTTTTTGCTGCTAATTCTAGATTTGATCAAATTCAGGATAAACTGAATACCGCCGTATTCCTTCACCAATGATACAATACAGGCCACCACAATGGAAATCACTGTAATATCATACATTCCGGTTATACCGCCGATGCTTCGTTCATCGATAACTCCTCCGCCAATTGCCGTAAAAATCTCGCCCACAGCAAGCGTGCCTGTCAACACACCCACAATCAGTGAGACGATTGTTCCTCCAATCAATACTACAAATACATTAATTCCAATCAAAGCACCGGTCAACACAAGTACATATGGAACAATCTGCCACAAATTATAGTTCAAATTTCCCGACACGTTATATTCACTGCCCTGTGTAATCACCAAAAAGATAAGTATTGTTAAAATCGCTGCCGGCAATACAATCAGAAAGTTTGCCTTAAACTTATCTTTCATCTCACACCCCTGTGTCTTTACTGCCGCAATTGTTGTATCGGAAATCATAGAAAGATTATCCCCAAACATCGCACCACACACAACTGCGCCTATACAAAGTGCCATCGCATAGCCTGTCTTTTCGCTAATTCCTACTGCAATTGGTGCAAGTGCGGCAATAGTTCCCATAGAAGTTCCCATTGACACGGAGATAAAACACCCAATCATAAACAATCCGACAATTGCCACATCAGACGGCAGGATGGACAGGCCGAAATTAACAGTACTCTCCACACCGCCTGCCGCTGTCACGGCTCCGGAAAATCCTCCTGCGCAGAGGAAAATTAAACACATCGTAATTACATTTTCATTGCCGACACCGACTGTAATCATTTTAATCTTGTCATTAAAAGACAATTTCGGATTCTGCACGAATGCAACCGCCAGTGCAATCAAAAATGCCACAATCGCAGGCATTGCATAAAAATCACCCGTAACGATGCCTGTGCCTAAAAAGAATATTAAAAATACTCCAATGGGCAGTAAAGCAACGGCTCTTCCTTTCTGTTCTGTCTGCTTCATGTTCTTCCTCTTCTATTTGTTCTTACTGTTTGTATAATTTACTAAACCGCCTGCTGCAATCAGTTTCTGCATGAACTCTGGAAACGGCTGTCCCTGAAATTGAGTTCCTTTTGTACGGTTATAGATTTTACCACTGTCAAAATCTACTTCCACTTCATCTCCTGCTTCAATTCCTTTTGCAGCTTCCGGACATTCAATAATCGGAAGCCCGATATTAATTGCATTTCTATAGAAAATTCTTGCGAATGTTTCCGCGATTACACAACTTACTCCCGCTTCTTTCAAGCATAACGGTGCATGTTCTCTAGATGAACCACAACCGAAATTTTTATTGGCAACAATCAAGTCGCCCGGCTGTACTTTCTTTGCAAATTCAGGGTCAATATCAACCATTGCATGACTTGCTAATTCTTTTCCGTCAAAAGAATTCAGATATCTAGCCGGAATAATTACATCCGTATCTACGTTATCACCATATTTAAAAACATGTCCTAAAGCTTTCATTATTGGTCACCCACTTTCTCCGGATTAGCAATATATCCGGCAATTGCACTTGCAGCCGCTGTTTCCGGCGAAGCTAAATAAATCAGAGACTCTACATGTCCCATTCTTCCTACGAAGTTACGATTCGTTGTAGACACACATTTTTCTCCCGCTGCCATAACACCCATATGACCGCCCATGCATGGTCCACAGCTAGGTGTATTAAACGTACAGCCTGATTCAATAAATGAAGTTACTAAACCTTCTTCGATGCATTGCAGATAAATCTTCTGTGTTGCAGGGATTACCATAACACGTACATCCGGGTGCACTTTATGTCCTTTCAGCACAGCTGCAGCCCTTCTCATATCTTCCATTCTTCCGTTTGTACAAGAACCAATAACAACCTGGTCGATTTTAATCGGTTCCATAGCTTCTACCTCATCAATTGTCTTTGCATTGCCCGGTAAGTGTGGGAATGCAACTGTAGGTCTAACCTTTGATAAATCCACTTCTACAATCTCATCATACTCTGCATCTTCATCTGCCGTATAAATCTTATACTCTTTGTGAGAATGTTCCTGCATATATTGTTCTGCTTTTTCATCAACAATGAAAATACCATTTTTCGCACCGGCCTCAATTGCCATATTTGCCATAGTGAAACGGTCGTCCATGGAAAGATTGGCAATACCATCACCAACGAATTCCATTGATTTATACAATGCACCGTCTACCCCGATGCGACCGATAATATGTAAAATAATGTCTTTACCACTTACGAATTTTTGTGGTTTTCCTGTCAATACAAATTTAATTGCACTTGGTACTTTGAACCATAACTCGCCTGTTGCCATACCTGTAGCAATATCTGTTGTACCTACACCTGTTGAAAATGCGCCTAATGCACCATATGTACATGTGTGTGAGTCCGCGCCGATAATGCATTCTCCTGCAACTACAATACCTTTTTCCGGAAGGATTGCGTGCTCAATTCCCATCTGTCCAATTTCAAAATAATGTGTCAGACACTGACATTTTGAAAATTCGCGAATTGATTTGGAATTCTCTGCTGATTTGATATCTTTGTTCGGTGTGAAATGGTCCGGAACCAAAACTACCTTATCCTTATCAAATACTTTCTCTGCCATCTGATTAAATACTGGCACTGCCATAGGACCGGTAATATCATTTGCCATAACTACGTCTAATTTTGCCTCTATTAATTGTCCTGCAACTACTGAATCCAGGCCTGCATGTGCGGCAAGGATTTTCTGCGTCATTGTCATTCCCATGTGGAGGTCCTCCTTTTTTCGTATTATCCGAGTATTTTACCACACACCAAAAGGATATGACAAGTATAATTAAAAATAAAAGAATTACAATTCCCATATAAACATCGTTCATGTCAAAACACTTTTCATAAACTGCCGTCGCTTTTATAAGATACGCAACTGCCTCTTTATCCGACGTATATGTTGCTTCCTGAGTTTCCATCGGAGTTTTTATTTCTCCGACATAACTGGCACGATATACCGGAACTTCTTTTTTGATATCCGCTTTTGCATCGCGGTACACTACGCCACCCTCCTGATATGCATCTGAAGTCCAGTAAGTTTTAATCACCATCCCTGTCTGGCTTGTGAGTCCAACCGAGTCCAAAAGCTCTGTTTCATATCCATCTAACGGCTTCGACGAGAAATGATTTGCTATCTGAATGCCCTGCCATTCGAACGATGTACTGTTGTAGTCTTTAAATCGAATGTTAATGTAAGAATCCACCCATTTTTTTCCGATTTGAGCTACCCCTGCCAAACTACATTCCACAGATTCTTCAATACCTGTTTTTTCATTTGTTATAGTGACACTCTTTGACTTTGGCACTGACTCATTTGAGACCACATACTCATAATCCGTGTAAGCTGTAACCTTCTGCACATATGAATCCCATTTAATTTCATGAACTTGTCCACCATCCGGTTTATTCTCTTTTGATAACAGTTCGCATTTCACTTCTGCCAATTGATAAGATGTACCATCTTTCCTTATTCTTTTTTCAAAATTGTATTCTTCATTGGAATCCTCTGACTCATACGTAACCGTTTCGGTATACGGTTCATTGGCTGCGTACGCAGAGTAAAGTAACATTGCTGTCACACAAAGAACAACAAGTATGAAACCCAATAGCTTATTTTTCATTACCTGCCCTCTTTCTTCTTTCATAATAAACCATGCAAACAACAATCATAGAGACAACCAGTAGCGCAGCATACATCCTGTACAAAGTGCCGTCACCTGTATGAACTCCGTCTTCTGATACATCCGGACTATATGTGATAATCCTACCCGGTTTATTGGGGCTGTGTTTCGGAATAACGATTGCGTCATAATCCATATTGCCCACTGTCTCATTCCACATTGGAATTGTAATCAGTATCGGATGCACATTTTCATATCTTGCTTTATCAGACACTCTTACAAGATAAACCCCAGTTTCCAAATCCGAAATTTCTGCTTTTCCTTCCGGATCCGTCACTACCGTTTGTATTTCCGTTACATGTTTATTAATTGCCTGCGCCGACGCATCTAGTTCCTCTGCGTATTGCAATCGGTTCAAATCAATATCCAGTTTTTTATACTTTTCCAGCAAGTCATATTTCCCATCTGCAAAATTTGCGACCCTTGCATACTCAAACTTAACATTTTCCTTAGAGGTACCTATACCGCCATCCTCCAGCATGATCTGTATGCTTCCCTTCGGTTCCTCTGCAGCAAACACAGAAACGGGCTGAATCAGGATGGCTATCATTGCCATAAAAAATAAAAATGTTTTCTTTCTACTTCGCACGGTTACGCTCCCTTCTCTCCTTGATATATTTTGCCGCCACAGCCCCCACCATCAAAAACGGAAGTGCTATAAATAGAATTTCTCGGCTCGATGCCAGTTGCGGACGTATGCTTAAATATTCCATTTCTTCATAAGAAGTCCTTTCGCCGGTAATCACCAGTCTGTGCGAATTTACTCCGTACGGGGTACATGTTATCAGTGATACTAGATCTTTTTCGGGCTGTATAGACAGACTATCTACTTCTCCCGGTTCGATTACTTGAATTTGATTTACCACATAGGCTGCAATCCGGTCACCCGTCCTGATATAGAACAGATCGCCTTTTTCCAATTCGTCCAGTCTGGTAAATAATTTTGAGTTTGGTAATCCTCTATGTCCTGTCAGAACACTGTGTGTATTTACACCGCCAACCGGGAAGCTTGTTCCTTCCAGATGTCCTGCCCCGATGGATAAAATGTCTTCTCCCGTGCCGTGATAGATTGGAAGATTTACATTTATTTTGGGAATATCCAATGTTCCCATGATTCCATTCCCGGATAGATTCAAAAGTTCCTGATAATGTCCGGAACTTAAAATGCCTTCCTTTAAATCAGATATAATCAAACTTTTCGACTGATACAGCATATCGTTATATTCTTCCGCCTCCTTGAGCATTTGTGTTAATTCTTCTTCCCTGCACTCCGAAGCTCTGCTCTGATAAGTGGAAACTGCATTGCTCTGATTTTTCTGCTCAATCATGCCTGCAACCAAGGGATACGCACATAGGCATATCCCCGTCAACAATGCAAATCTTCTGATTATCTTATTCTTTTTCATGATTATGCTTCTTGTTTGTCTTTCCTTTTACAGTACAGATAAAACAATACTAACCCTGTACCTGCAACCAGGATAATAATCGTTGCCGCTGAACCCGTAACCGGAAGCTTACTGCCAGCTGTATTGATAACCGTAAGGTTAACTGTTCCGGTTGTTACCTCTGTGTCAAGCGGAATGTCCCCTTCGGAAAATGCACCGCCAAGGAATTTCTTCACATGGGCTGATGCAGCCAGCATCTTTAATGTTTTATCTGTTGCACCGTCGCCTTTCACATAATCATTTCTGAAATCTGTGAAAACAGCATCGATTGTGATTACAATTGGATCTAATAATTTACGATAACCAGTTGGCGCCTTTGTTTCCTTCAGATAATAGGTACCGTCGTCTAAGCCATTGATAATGATAGAACCATTTTCATCCGTTACCATCTCTACTGCTTCTGCAGGTATCGTTCCACCTGTATGGTCCGAACCTCCCAGGCTGTCACGATTCATTACATTGTAACCATCCTCTGTATTTTTTACATAAACTTCATTGATGCAATCTTCATCCGAATATAGTTTGAATTTTGCACCTTCCAATTGAAGATTTTTATCGTTTGTTTTTAAGACATCCAACTGATAGGTAAAACATACAACTGTGTCCCACGGAGTAAATCCTGTATGGTTTGTACCGTCTGAGTCCGGATTGTTAGAAAATTCTAGACGTACATCGTTTTCAAATCCCGGTCCTCCCATATCTTTTGCCGCATGATCATTGAGTGTTGCATTGTACGATAAGATAACATCCTGGCCGTACACATTCTCATTCTGAGCGTCCATTTGATTAAAGTGCCAGTCTACAATTGATTTGATATCTGTAATTTCTACCATAAAGGTATCTCCATTTGCTGGATTTTCAGTAATCTTAAATTCTGTATCTTTTAACGTATACGATTTTGATGTGATGTTATCTTTGATTGTGATACTCACACTATCAGCATGAAATGTTAAAGCTTCATCCATAACATCATGCCATGCATAATAGTATGTATGATATCCGTTTATGTTAGGAATCGTTGAGGAAAACATATACGGTACTGTCTGTCCGATTTCATAATCTCCTATATCATTCCACCCCTCGTTCCCGATCTCATCCCTGTTATCATCCTCTCGTATTTTTTTAACGATATTCGGGTAATCAGATTTTATAGTGATATTGGCATCCGGATTTGCTGTATTTATCATGCAGAGAGATGCAGCCGAATGGGTATTGGTTACATCCGTAATCTCATCAACAATGTAATAGCCATATTCCAGACCGTCTATAACTACCGAATTATCCGGTTTTACGGATATTACATTTACCTGATCCCCTATAATACCTTCTTTTACAATTTCATTACGAAGGGCCTCCACAAAATAGCGAAATTCGCTATAAGAGCCTTCCGGTGCCTGTTCAGTATGAGCGCCTTCTGCCCGGTGTTCGTTCAGGGATTGAATGTAATCAATCGCTTCATATTCTGTAACATCAGAAGCTGCCTTCAATAACTTCCTACCCACAACCGTCTGTAATGCGGTTTTAAATTCAGGATTGAAGGTATAATTGACAGATTCAAGCCCTACTGAATTTTCCATATTAAGCAGTTTATAAATATTTAATTTTTTTCCGACTAAAGATTGTCCGCTATTTCCCTTAATTGAAATCTGTGCATCTCCACGGTTAAAATCAACTATTCCATTCACCGAACTCATTGTTTTTCTCGTTTCCTGCGCAGATACATTTAATGTGGCAATTATACTCGATACTGTTATTACCACACTCAAAAATAACACATATAATTTGTTTATATTTTTCCTATTCATAAGTGAATCCTTTCTGTTTTCATTACCACATCGCATTATAAGTTGGAACTGGAAGCGTCACGCTTACAGTTTTCTCTTCCGCGGCAAAAGACACTAACCTTACATAAAACAAACTAATTAACATTACGCATAGACACGACATAACAATACATTTGATGGATTTATATGTATTTTGCATAATCTCTTTTTCATTTTCATAATTTTAATCTCCTTTAATCATATATAAATTTTTCTTAGCGCTATTAATAGCACCCTGCCTATTTTTTCTTGTCATTTACGAATTTTACATACATCCTTCTCCCTTTTGAAATACCGAATAAGAAAAATACAATTCCGGAAATGACTAACGGAATCATCGTATTAGAACCGGTATCAGGAAGTTTTTGTCCTACTTCATTTACCACTATTAAATTGACCAATCTGTCTCTTTTTGTTCCGGACAGCGTAAATGCCCCTTCAGATGAAGCATCATATTCACTACCATTCACGTAGAAACTAAATTCATTCTGAACAGGCAAGCTGGACGCATATATTTCCGTCACAAACGGATTCCCGTTGTCATCCACAGGTATACGATAACCATCCGGCGCTTTTTCTTCTCTTAAATAATATTTTGTTCCAATTTCCAATCCCGTGAATTTCAAGATTCCGTCTGCATCAGTGACTCCTCTTGTCACTTCATCTGTACAGTTTCGGTCCGAATACATGGCAAACTCCGCACCATGCAGTTTCACGCCTTTTTCATTTTGTTTATGCACCATAATGCTGTAAGTTGCAAGCTTATCGTAAACATCTAGTGATATATTTCCTTCCTCCGTAACTTCAAAATGAATATTTCCTTTGCCATTATCAAATTTTGAAGTCAATGTAATCTTATTGTCAGCTGCCACATGAAAAGCAATGACATTTCCATTAAGTACATAACCATCCGGAGCATAAATTTCACGCACCATATGATTGCCATATGTAAGTCCTACAAAAGACAATTGACCATTCGAATCCGTCGTTAGAACTTCCGTTGTTCCATCCGGTTTCGTGTGTTCAAATCCTGCGCCGGAAATTGCAATCTCTGTTCCTTGCTGTTTCTTTGATAAATTTAAATTAAGGGTTTGTTCTGGAATGACCGGATAATTATAGGTATCAAGTTCTTCTAATGTTCCATAGGTGGTAATCTGTCTTATGAACATTTCTGAATGAATTAAGTATCCTTCCGGTGCTTTTGTTTCTTGAATTGTGATTGTTCCTATTGGCATAGAAGGTGCCCCACTAGAACTGTAATAGAATTTGTCTCCTGATACTAAATAATCTTCTAAGAAAGCACAAAATCCATCTTCATCTGTTTCAAATACCCAGGTCCTTATTGGTGTGTGCCCTTGTGTCGCAGGATCCACTGCCATATCTTCTAATAAAGCCCCATAATATTTGATTGTGAATTGTGCTCCTTTTAGTGGAGGAGACTTTTCAAGTTGATCAGCGTTTGTCTCTGCATTCACCTTTCCAAGCAGAATGTCTACCGGGCTAAGCTGCGGGTTATCCGCGACATTCAATGTCGTTATTTTTCCGGCTTTCATTGTGAGTACATACGTTTTTGAATCCAAAGCATAGCCTTTTGGTGCAACAGTTTCCTTAACCCAATAGTTGACATCCTGAAGTCCTGCATCAATATAGGTTAATGGTGTGTTCCCATTTTCATCTGTTTTTAGTGTCTTTACGACCCTTGTACAAGCCTCATCAGAATAGATTGTGTACTCTGCACCTTCCAGAGAATAACAACTGTTTTCTTCCGTTAATTCTGGATTTGCAGAAATCTTGCAGATCCGGGCTAACCCGTAAGGTCTGTCCTGAGTATAAATAATTTTCGTCTGACCTGAAGATACAACTGCAGTATACACAGTGGTATTTAGCATGTATCCCTTCGGAGCCGTCACTTCTTTTACATAATAAGTTCCCGCATCCAGGTACAGCGCATTGGTATTTCCATTCTCATAAGAACCACCAGTACTGCCGGAACCACTCGTATCAGTAGTCAAAGTTCCAACTCTTTCTGTACAAGCCGAATCTGAGAATACCCCATACTCCGCCTCATCCAACGAATAATAGGAAGTATTACTGCCGCTAATCTTATGGGTGGACGTCTTGTTTAACCATAAATACCCTTTTAGTTGATCATATGCTAAGAATGCTACATCCTGATAAGTGTCAGGGGTGATATCGGCTTTGTATGCTTTATACCCCAACGATAGTGGATCTGATTTACTGCTGACAAAGTTTATATATGTCGTTGCCTTTGTATTGTTCCTACAATCGCCATTTAATTTCCCGATTGCAAATGTTGCATAATCCATATCAGCGCCCATACTTCCATAGTAAGGCCCTGCATAGCCCGGTCCACCTGGAGCATAATACAATGCCTTTCTTACCGTTGCATTGTCCCATTCATATGCAATTCCATATTTCGTCTGATTATTTGCCCAAAAATCTCGACTGTTCTGTGCGCAGTATCCATAACTGACGGCTCCATCCACAGCATAATAACCATTCCCTGCACCACTAACCCTTGCCTTCTGGGTTACATCGACGGTTTGTCCAGATGTAATGGATCTCACATCTAATGTCTGTAATATACTCCTTTGTAAAACAGCTTCCACTTCTTCGTCTGTTGCCATTTCCACTAGCAGATTCAATTTCTGATCTGTGATATCTCCATATCTCCCTATGCTGTTTGCATTGCGGTAGTCTACAGATAGAAAAGCCCTTTCATCGAGATATTCAGATAACTCTAGCTCGGCAGCAATCTGTTTTCTCGCTTCCACTACCCAGTCATCCATTTGCTGTCCGTTGTGGTATGCCTGCAGCATCTTTTCATATAATGAATCGTTGGCCAAATATACATTCCGCTGAAAAATTAATAAAAGCAGCAAAACTAGCAGCAATGACAGCCATCTCTTTCTTTTTCTCATTTTTCCTCCTTCCAATTATGAAATAGCGTAAACTGCATAATAATAAAAGCTACCCTGTCTATCCTCCTTTCGCTCTTAAATGTCCTCGTTTTGGATACATTGGGATGACCATCCCTTGAATAAAAAATGATTTGCTCTTAGACGAGTGACTACATCATAGTCCCTTTCTGACTTTTTGTCAAGAAAAAAGAAGACTATATTTTAAAAATATAATCTTCTTTACCCACTCTATATGTTCTCTAAATCTTTTAACCAAAGTGCCGCACATGCATCACTTGGCATTCTAAGATCACCACGCGGCGATACACCTACTGAACCAACCTTCGGCCCATCCGGCAGACAAGAACGTTTGAACTGCTGAGAGAAGAATCTCCAATAAAATTTCTTCAGCCATTTTAAAATCGTCTCATCATCATAAGTTCCTGCAAATGCATGTTTTGCCAGACGGTAAATCTTGCTCGGTGCATAATCATACCGAAGCATATAATAAATATAAAAATCATGCAGTTCGTATGGTCCTACTAAATCTTCTGTCTTCTGTGCAATTTCCCCGTCTTTTGGCGGAAGAAGCTCCGGACTTACCGGCGTATCTAAAACGTCAAGCAATACTGCTTTCAGCTCAGCGTCCACACAAGTATCTGCATAATACTGCACCAGATATCGCACAAGAGTCTTCGGTACAGACGCATTTACGCCATACATCGACATGTGATCTCCGTTATAAGTTGCCCAGCCGAGTGCCAGTTCTGACATATCACCAGTGCCGATTACCATACCGCCGGTTTGATTTGCAATATCCATTAAGACCTGCGTACGCTCTCTTGCCTGGGAATTTTCGAATGTAACATCATGCAAATCTTCCGGTTGACCAATATCACGAAAATGAGCTTTTACCGAATCTTTAATATTCACTTCACGCAGACTTGCTCCCAACTTTTGAGTTAAGACACATGCATTCTGATATGTTCTGTCTGTCGTACCAAAACAAGGCATGGTAACCGATTCGATATTTTTACGGTCGATGCCCAACAAATCAAATGCCTTTGCAGTAACCAGAAGGGCAAGTGTTGAATCTAGTCCGCCTGAAATACCAACTACCGCACTTTTACAATTTGTGTGGGCAAGACGTTTTTTCAATCCCATCGCCTGCATCATGAAAATCTGCTCACAGCGCTTCTCTCGTTCTGACACATTACCCGGCACAAATGGAAAGGCTCCGAATGTTCTTGTAAGAGTTGTTTCCTTAATTTCCAGCGAAAACGGAACATGAATTAACTTGTCGTATTTATCAGATATCTGGAAAGTCGTATTCTTCCGTCTTTCACTGACAATACGCTTGATGTCAAGCTCACTGTAAATGATGTCGTTTACAAACAACTCTGATTCATTTAAAACTGTGCCATTTTCCGCAATCACATTATGTCCGCCGAATACCAGATCTGTTGTAGACTCTCCCTCTCCGGCATTTGCATAAATATATCCTGCAATCAGTCTTGCAGATTGTCCGGAAATCAAATCCCTGCGGTAAGCATCTTTTCCTACTGTCTCCGCACTGGCAGAACAGTTTACAATCACCGTTGCACCGGATAAAGCTGCAGCAACGCTCGGTGGAAGCGGAGTCCATACATCTTCACAAATTTCTGCCGAAACAACCAAATCCGGCATCTCATCACATTCAAACAAAATCTGTGGTCCAAACGGGATTTCTTCATTTTCAAACAACACCCAGTCTGCCTCCATAGGGCCCGGTTCAAAATTTCTCATCTCATAACCTTCACCAAAATTAGGCAGGAACGTTTTTGTAACCATTCCAAGTAGTTCCCCGCTTTTAACCGCTGCCGCCACATTATATAATTTACCACGTACTGCATATGGAAGTCCTACAAAAATCAGGGCATCCTTGTCTGCCGTATAATCAATAATCTTCTTTAACGCTTCTTTTGCCTCTTTCAGTAAAATATCCTGTGAGAATAAATCACAGCAGGTATATCCTGTGATGCACAACTCAGGAAACGCTACTATCTTTGCACCATTGGCAGTTGTCTCGTCAATCAGACGACAAATTTCCCCACAGTTGTAATCTACATCTGCAACCTTGATATCCGGAGTTACGGCTGCTACTTTTACAAATCCCTGTTTCATAAGAACCTCCTTATTTTATCTGCTTTTCTTTAAAATCTCCTTTAATTCCTCTACTGTAAATTGATAGCTTGTATTACAGAAATGACAATGCATCTCAATATCTTTTCCCTCATTAATCATTTCCTGAATATCTTTTCGTCCAATACTAATCAATGCTTTTTCCACCCGTTCCTTCGAACAGTTGCACTTAAATTCCGCAGGCATCGTATCGGTATATTCTACTTCCATACCTTCCAGTACAGTTTCTAAAATCTGCTCAGGGGTAAGTCCTCTGTCCAACATAGAGGTCACTGAATCCAACTTATTAATATTTGCCTCTAATTTGTCAACCACTGCATCGTCTACAAACGGCATGACCTGAATAATAAATCCACCTGCCTGATTCACCGTATTGTCTTTTTTCATCAGAACGCCAAGGCCTACTGAAGATGGAACCTGCTCAGAAGTTGCAAAATAGTAGGTTAAATCCTCTGCAATCTCACTTGTCGTTAAAATAGTCTGTCCCACATAAGGTTCTTTTAATCCCATGTCTTTAATTACACTTAATACGCCCAGACCAAGTGCAGCTGCCACATCCAACTTTCCTTTCGGACTTGGCGGCAGTAGAACATATGGATTTTCCACATATCCTTTTACATTTCCGGCAACATCTGCCGTGACTGTAAGTCCCTTAATCGGTCCATCACACTTAATCTGAATTGTCAGCATGTCCTTTTCATTCTTCATCATGCTTCCCATCAAAGCACCTGCTGTCAAAAGTCTTCCAAGACCGGCTGTTGCCACAGGACTTGTATTATGTGCGGCTCTCGCCGTCTCTACTACATCTCTTGTTGTTGCTGCAAATGCACGAATCTGTTTATTTGCCGCAGTTGCTCTTACAATATAATCACTCATTCTGTTTTCCTCTCTTGCCTTTTTCTCGCGCTATCACATAGATGCGTTCGCTCGTCTCTGTCGGTACCTTTCTTGTAAACGCATCATACGCCGTTATATATTCCAGTCCGGCTTCTGTTACAAGTTCCCGGATTGTCTCCAAATCATATGCTTTCTGAAAATGTGTCTCCTGATATTTTCTATACAAATCAGAGTTTTCTTCCCTGATAAACAGACTTAGCTGATACTCATTAATCTGTTCATCCTCATAATAGCAATTTTCCCAGATAAAACTGCATTCTTCTCTATCTTCTGCAATCGTCTGGTCTCCCAGAATTTGCTGGTATTTATAAACCGTATTAAAATCAAAAATGAACACACCACTAGGATCAAGATAATTATTTACCAGCCGGAAAACCTCCAGCAAATCTTCTTTCTCTGTAATATAATTCATAGAATCACAGATACTCACAATCGCTTTTACTGTCCCATAAAGTTCAAATTCCCGCATATCCTGCAAAAGATATAGAATATCATGTCCGGACCCTGCACGTTTCTCCATGGCAATCCCAAGCATCTCCTCTGCATTGTCAATTCCAATCATATCGAAACCTGCTTCTGCCAGAAGTTCCGTCATATTCCCGGTTCCACAGCCGAGGTCTAACACCAATCCGTCCTGCACATTATATTCTTTTAATAACCCTATCAGATATTCTGCCCACTCTTCGTATGGAATATTATCCATGAACGTATCATAGACAGAAGCAAAACTTGTATATGCTTCCATAAATGTATCTCATTCCTTTTCAGAAAATCTTATCTTATGGATTGTAACACAGAATTAAAAATCTGTCCATTGTGAGGGGATTAAAGTTTTGAACGCTTACATTAAAACGACATGATGCAAATGCACCATGCCGTTCGCAATTTCTCATTATTTAATTACATGAATCCAACCTTCCGGAGCTTCAATTCTGCCCATCTGAATACCGGTCAATGTGTCATACAGTTTCTTTGTGATTGGTCCCATCTCGTCCATTCCACTTGGGAAACAGATTTCTTTACCATGATCAACAACCTTTCCTACCGGAGAGATTACTGCTGCTGTACCACAAAGACCACATTCTGCAAAATCCTTTACTTCTTCAAACAGTACTTCTCGTTCTTCCACTTCCATGCCAAGATATTCTTTTGCAACATAAACCAAAGAACGTCTTGTGATAGAAGGTAAAATTGTACTTGATTTTGGTGTTACTAGCTTGCCGTCTTTTGTAATAAAGACAAAGTTAGCTCCGCCTGTCTCTTCTACTTTTGTTCTTGTAGCAGAATCCAGATACATATTTTCATCATATCCCTGGTTGTGGGCATCTACGATTGCATGAAGGCTCATTGCATAGTTCAGACCTGCTTTAATATGTCCTGTTCCATGTGGAGCTGCACGGTCAAAATCACATACACGGATTGTGATTGGCTTCGCACCGCCCTTAAAGTAAGGACCTACTGGTGTTGCAAAAATACGGAATTGATATTCATCTGCCGGTTTTACACCGATTACCGGATTACTTCCAAACATATACGGGCGAAGGTAAAGTGTTGCTCCTGAACCATATGGTGGAACAAAATCTGCGTTGGCAGCCACTACCTTTTCTACCGCTTCTACGAAACGGTCTTCCGGAAATACCGGCATCTCCAGCCTTTTTGCACTGTCTACCATTCTCTGTGCATTAAGGTCAGGTCGGAATGTTACAATATGACCATCTTCTGTTCTGTATGCTTTTAAACCCTCAAAAACTGTCTGTGCATACTGAAGTACACCTGCACATTCATTCAATACGACGGTTGCGTCTTCTGTAAGAACTCCATCATCCCATGCACCATTCTTATAATTCGAAACATATCTCTTATCTGTCTGAATATAGTCAAACCCTATATTTCCCCAGTCTAATTGCTTATTACTCATGTCGAGTCCCTCGTTTCTTTCCAATTTATCTACATGCTATTATCGTACTTTTTTCTTTTAATGTCAATAGAGCGTGCTCTGTTTTTTTAACGTTGTGTCATATTAATTGCTTCAATTCCAACACTTCCGCCCCGAACGACTTCGATAGACTGAAATTCTTCCTTCATCAGCTTGATAATAGCATCATTTTTCGTTGCTGAATGCACGAATTCTAGAAGCAAGCTATCCTTTCCGTAATCTACAATTCTTGCTTGAAAAGATTGAGCAATCTGGAATACTTCTTCCTTATCCTCTCTTGTACATTTTTTTACTTTGACATAAAGTAATTCTTTCATACAAACGGAACTGTTTGTAAAGTCAATCACTTTGATTACTTCCACCATTCTATTGAGCTGCTTTTTTATCTGCTCAAATGTCTCATCATCGCTGGATGTCTCAATTGTCATACGAGAAACCGTAGGGTCTTCCGTTGTTCCTACTGTAAGACTTTCCAAGTTATATAGTTTCCCTGAAAACAGACCTGATATTTTCGGAAGTACACCTACCTGATTTTCTACATATAGAGAAATCCATCTTTTTTTCATTGTTGAATTCATATAACAATACCTCATTTCCTATTTCCAAACTACTTTACATAATAATTACCTTTAACAGTCCATAATCAGTTCTGCTAATGTTCCGCCTGGTTTTACCATTGGATAAACTAAGTCTTCCGGATCAATAATAAATTCAATTAAAGTAGGTACTTTTGTATTCTTACGTGCCTCTTCAAAGGCCGGACGAATCTCTTCCGGACTAAATACGCGAAGACCTTTCGCGCCATAGCTTTCTGCAAGTTTCACAAAATCCGGTGTATATGGCGGGCACTCACATCCTTCTGTACCACATCTGCCATCACATTCTTTCCTTGCACGAAGGCATGTCATAGAATAACGTTTTCCATAAAATAATTTCTGCCATTGTCTTACCATACCGAGGTAATTGTTATTAAATACACATAAAATCACCGGGAGTTCCTGTCCCACTGCTGTCGCAAACTCCTGAATATTCATCTGCATTCCGCCGTCACCGGATATCATAATAACCGGTGTATCCGGATTGCCAAGCTGTGCTCCGATTGCACCCGGGAAACCATATCCCATTGTTCCAAGTCCACCTGATGTCAAAAGTTGCTTCTTTTCATTTAATGCCAGATACTGCGCCGTAAACATCTGATGCTGTCCAACATCTGTAACAACGATTGCTTCATCGAATGTTTCATTAATCGTTTCAATTATTTTTTGAGCAGTTAATGCCGGCTTGTCTTTCATTTTGACAGGATGCTCTTCTTTCCATGCGTTAATCTGTGCAACCCAGTCCCTTGTATCCTGTTCTTCCACATACTCAAGCATCTTGTCCGTTGCTTCCTTCGCATCGGCTACGATTGGTACATCTACATGTACATTTCTGGAAATAGAACCGGTATCAATATCAATATGTACAATCTGTGCTTTCGGTGCAAATTCATGAAGCTTTCCGGTAATTCTGTCGTTGAAACGAGTTCCGATTGAGAACAATAAGTCACATTCTCCGACTGCCATATTGGCAGCATATGCACCATGCATACCAAGGTTACCAATAAACAACGGATGGTCTGTCGGGATCGCACCTCTTCCCATAATCGTTGTCACAACCGGAATCTTTGTAATATCTACAAGCTTTGTGAAATTCTCACCAGCTCTCGCAATGTTCACACCGCCACCTACTAAGAATAATGGTTTTTCTGCTTTCTTTAACATTTTGATTGAACGCTTCAACTGTCCCATATGTACTCCCGGGTTCGGCTTATAGCCACGGATATTAACTGTCTCCGGATATTCCGCATCTCCAAGCTCTGCCATCACATCTTTCGGAAGATCCACAACAACCGGACCCGGTCTTCCCGTTCTCGCAATATGGAATGCTTCCTTGATAATACGGCCCAAATCTTCCCTACGCTGTACCGTCACGCCATATTTACAGATACTTCTTGTAATTCCGACAATATCAACTTCCTGAAATGCATCATTTCCGATTAGATGTCTCGCCACCTGACCGGTAAAGCACACGAGTGGCACGCTGTCATAATTCGCTGTTGCAATTCCTGTCACGAGATTCGTGGCTCCCGGACCACTAGTAACCAAACAGACTCCTACTTTTCCTGTGGAACGTGCATAGGCATCTGCCGCATGGACAAGTGCCTGTTCATGTCTTGGCAGAATTACTCTTGTATAATCCTGTTTATATAATTCATCACTGATATCAATTGTACAGGCTCCCGGATATCCAAAAAGAAGATCTACGCCTTCTTCTCTCAAAGCCCTTACTAATAGCTTATTTCCTGTAATCTTTCTCACTATATACCCTCCTTTGTGAGATTTATAAAAGTATTAAAATTATAAAGATTTCCAGTACATTTGTCAACTAAGACGCCGAAAGACTTTCCCATACTTTTCCAACCATACAATCTATTTTTAAGTACAACAGACCTCATGTGGCTTAAATTCAGCAAAAGATCCGGATAAATCCCTGAAGCAGCAAGGGATTCAAATAAACTTCAAACATAATTCCGATAATAAACATGCTAATCACAAACACAGTCATTCGCATATTCCATTTACGTTGGGGGTAATCATACAGATAATAAAATAATATTATATATGCCAGAGCATAAAACAGTATTTGGGGAAACATTGCCGTGATGCATAAGAAAATCCCTTTGATTCCAAGCCAAAGCACTGCCTGTACTGTAATAATTCCACTCAAAAAACCTGTCCAGCCAAGGCAGACTGCCACAACGCCTTTCTTCCACTTCACGCATCCCACCAGACATACACCACCAAAAACAAATACTCTTATTTTTACAATATAACTTAAATAATCCTCTGTTACGATATTCATCTGGCTGTACTGCTCCAGAAAAAAATCCTGAAATATATTCAAAGACATACTATACGCCCGTGAAATCAAATTTTCATATATAATCCCAATAAAAAAACCAAGCATCAGAAAGACTGCAAATGCTTGATTTTTATTTCTTAATATTCTCACACAATGACCTCCCTGACTCCAGATAGTTCATTATATGTTTCTCATTTTCATTTATGCTTGATATTTTACAGCATATGCCATCAGAGAAGCAATTGTTTTCGAATCTTGAATTTCCCCTGCAAAAATCTTTTCCTTTAGTTCCTCAATTGTATATGCCTCTACATCTATGACTTCGTCTTCATCCAGATTCTGCCGTGAGGCAATTAGGTTCCTTGCTACAAAAACCTCAATTTTTTCATTGCAAAAAGCAACCCAGGTTCGAATAGTAATCAACGGCTCTAAATCATTGGAACGAAATCCTGTCTCTTCCTCAAGTTCTCTATGAGCACATTCAATTCCCGGCTCACTTTCACTGTCCAATGCACCTGCCGGTACTTCCAATGTATATCTATCCAGTGCATTACGGTACTGCCTTACCATTAAAATCTTCCCATCATCCGTCACAGGAACAACTGCTGCTGCACCCTTATGATGGATATAATCCCACTTTGCTGTATGTCCGTTCACTTCTACGTGATCACAATACATATTGATAATATTACCCTCATAAACAAGTTCCCTTTTCGTGCGCTTTACAACTTCGCTCATATTTGTCCCCCTTCTTTTATCTCTTTCAATAATATAAAAATACCCATATATCTGTAAATCATCTATTCACAAAATATATGGGAATCATTTTATTCATTATAACTATTTCGCATAGTCTGTAACACGTGATTCACGGATTACATTAACTTTAACCTGACCTGGATATTCCAATTCAAACTCAATTTGTTTTGAAATATTTCTAGCCATTAGTACCATGTCTGCATCAGACACTTGTTCTGGAACTACCATGATACGAATCTCTCTACCTGCTTGAATAGCAAAAGATTTATCAACACCCTTATATTGGTTTGCGATATCTTCTAATTGTTTTAATCTGTTTGTGTATGTTTCTAATGTTTCTCTTCTTGCACCTGGTCTTGCTGCTGAAATCGCATCTGCCGCCTGTACGATGCAAGCAATCAATGATGTCGGCTCAACGTCGCCGTGATGCGATTCAACTGCATTAATAACAGTAGGTGACTCTTTGTATTTTCTACAAAGATCTACACCAATCTGGATATGTGAACCTTCTACGTCATGATCAATTGATTTACCGATATCATGCAAAAGGCCTGCTCTCTTGGCAACTCTTACGTCCAATCCAATCTCACTTGCCAATAAACCTGACAACTGAGCTACTTCCATAGAGTGCTTCAAAGCATTTTGTCCATAGCTTGTCCGGAACTTCATTCTTCCTAAAAGACGAATCAGTTCAGGATGAATGCCATGTACTCCGACTTCTAATGCCGCTGCTTCTCCTTCTTCGCGAATCATTGTTTCTACATCTTTTTGTGCCTTTTCTACCATTTCTTCGATTCTTGCAGGATGAATTCTTCCATCTACAATTAATCTTTCAAGGGCAACTCTTGCCACTTCTCTTCTGATTGGATCAAATCCTGATAAAACAACAGCTTCCGGAGTGTCATCTATAATCAATTCCACGCCTGTCATGGTCTCAAGAGTACGGATATTACGTCCCTCACGGCCAATGATTCTACCTTTCATTTCATCACTTGGAAGTTGTACAACCGAAATCGTAGTCTCTGCAACATGGTCTGCTGCACATTTCTGAATTGCATTCACAACATACTCTTTCGCTTTCTTACCAGCTTCCTCTTTTGCCTGCGTTTCTAATTCTTTAATCATCTTCGCAGTGTCATGTTTTACATCATCTTCAACAGTTTTTAACAAATAATCCTTTGCTTGTTCGGAGGTAAGTCCTGAGATTCTTTCTAGTTCCTGTACTCTTTGTTGACTAAGCTCTTCAATCTTTTTTTCACGCTGCTTGATTTGCTCTTCTCTTGCAACAAACCCTGCTTCACGCTTTTCAATTGCATCTGCTCTCTTATCTAAAGATTCTTCCTTGGATAACACTCTTTTTTCATAGCGTTGTAATTCAGCACGTCTCTCTTTTGTTTCCTTTTCGAGCTCGTTCTTCGTCTTAATCGACTCTTCCTTTACTTCCAAGAGAGCTTCTTTTTTCGTTGCTTCAGCAGTCTTTAATGCATCATCAATGATATCCCTTGCTCTGGTTTCTGCGCTTCCAATCTTTGACTCTGCGTCTTTTGTCAATTTGGAAACTGTAACAGAATTGGTAATAACCACAGCAATGACTACTGCAACGAGTGCGATAATAATAGCAGTAATTATGCTAATCTCTGGCACAGGAGCACCTCCTTATTTTATTTTCATTGTACAAATACAACACTTAAATTTTATACTATTTTCACAATTATGTCAAGTATTCCAAAAAGAAACTTGTATTAGTTGACGAACATCCTCATAACGGAATCCCTTTCTGATTAAATAGTCAAATATCTTCTTCTTTTCTGCTTCGGTTGCCTCTCCAGCATTAAACTGCTTTTTCTCCAGAATTCTTCGAATCGCATCCTTCTCGTCCGTATCTTCATAACACATATTCATTGCTTCCTCAATCGTCTCTTTGCTGATTCCTTTTTGATAAAGGGCAGCTTTGATTTCCCGTTTGCTTTTTACATTTTGCTTTCCCGTGATAAATCTTCTGGCATAATCTTCATCCTTCATATATCCAAAGGACTTCACATATTGCAGTGCTCCTTCAATCACATCTTCCGTGTACAGATTCTGTCTTAGTTTTGTACGTAGCTGTTCCTCTGTTCTGTCCATCGCACTCAAGAGATGTAATGCTCTTAATTTTGCACGTTTCAAGACTACTTCCTGCTTAATCTGCTCATACAAACCGTGTGCAACCTCACAGTCTTCACAGAGCTTATAGCGCGACAGTTCGCCCTTGTATAATACAAAAGCGAACTGTTCATCTAAAAACACTTTATACTTCGTCTTGTTCACGGCTTCTATCTTCGTGACGACCATCTTCTATTCTTCCTCTTCTGTGGCAACATCTGCCGCACCGTCTAGTTTGTAATGTGCTCTTACTTTTGCCTCGATTTCTTCCATAATCTGTGGATTCTGGCTGAGATAATTTTTGGCATTCTCACGTCCCTGTCCAATCTTATCTCCATTATATGCATACCATGCACCACTTTTGTTCACAATATTCACTGCAGCGGCCAAATCCAAAATGTCACCTTCTCTGGAAATTCCCTTTCCGAACATGATATCAAATTCTGCTTCTTTAAATGGTGGAGCGATTTTGTTCTTAACAATCTTAATACGGGTACGGTTTCCAACCATTTCACCGTTCTGCTTCAATGTCTCAGTTCTTCTGACATCCATACGAACCGATGCATAAAACTTTAATGCACGGCCTCCTGTAGTTGTCTCAGGATTTCCAAACATAACCCCTACCTTTTCACGAAGCTGGTTAATAAAAATTACAACACAGTTCGATTTACTAATAACCGGAGTTAATTTACGAAGTGCCTGTGACATCAGTCTCGCCTGAAGTCCCACATGTGTATCACCCATATCTCCTTCAATCTCCTGCTTTGGAACTAATGCAGCTACTGAGTCAATAACAATAATATCCATAGCCCCTGAGCGCACCATCGTCTCTGCAATCTCTAATGCCTGATCACCACTGTCAGGCTGTGAAATATATAATTCATCAATATTAACCCCAATATTCTTTGCATAGACCGGATCCAGCGCATGCTCAGCATCAATAAATCCGGCGATTCCGCCTCTCTTCTGCACTTCCGCAATCATATGTAAAGTTACTGTCGTCTTACCACTTGATTCCGGACCATATACTTCAATTACTCTTCCTTTCGGAACTCCACCCAAACCAAGTGCGATGTCAAGGCTCAACGAACCTGTAGGCACTGTCTCCACTGATACATGGGCACTTGCATCTCCAAGCTTCATAACTGTTCCTTTTCCAAAATCTTTCTCTAGTTTGGATATTGCAGCATCCAGTGCTTTCTTTTTATCATCATTTATCATAATATAATTTCTCCTTCTTTTGCGAACTTATGTTCGCTTTTCTACTAATATACTATTATACTTAATACAAAATGTCAACCTTTTTATTCGATTGATTAATAGAATTCCTCTTTGTTTTTTCTTTTTTGAATCTTCGTCCGAACGGACATTGAAACCTTGAACGTACCTTTTCTTAGTACTGAATAAATCAGCAGACGCCACAGCCTTGCCATGGCATCTGCCCTAGATTTGTCATTCTGATATAAACTGAATATAAGCGATAACAAAATTAACTCTCACGAACAGTCTTGTCTTCCCATATGCATTCCTCCATTTCTATTGAGGAATTCTATGAAGTGACTATAACACATTTCTTTTATTTTGTCACTTCCAGGGAACGTTTTTTCGTAATAACAACTTTTTCTTCATAGCATTCAAACAATTTGTCTACTGTCTTTTTCTCCAGCTTCGGAGTGATAAGGCTCACAACCGGAACTACAATCAGTCCTGCAATCATTGCAATTGCGCCTGCATTGATTGGAGAGGCAATATATTTGAAATACATATTAGATACCGTAATGCCTACACCACAGATAAAACTTGCCCATACAGCCGCCTTTGTAACACCTTTCCAATACAAACCATACAGGAATGGTGCAAGAAATGCGCCTGCCAGAGCTCCCCATGAAACACCCATGAGCTGTGCAATAAATGTAGGCGGGTCTAATGCCAGCAATACAGAGATCACAATAAATACCATAATCAAAATCCGCATAATAAGTACTTGTTTTTTCTCACTCATATTTTTAATGATATTGTCTTTTAGAAAGTCCAGCGTCAAGGTTGAACTAGAAGTCATGACCAGTGAAGCCAACGTTGACATAGAAGCGGAAAGTACTAATACAACAACAATACCAATTAAAATGTTAGACAGCGTTGACAACATATGCGGTATAATGCTGTCGTAAATAACTGCGCCTGTATTTGCATCATAGATAGACGGATTGTCAAACAATCTTCCGAAACCACCAAGGAAATAGCATCCTCCTGATACTACAACCGCAAATACAGTAGAAATAATTGTACCTGTATTAACTGCCTTTTCATCTTTAATTGCATAAAACTTATGTACCATCTGAGGAAGGCCCCAAGTACCCAGCGAAGTAAGAATTACTACACCTAAAAGATTCATCGGGTCTGGTCCGAAAAACGAAGTAAATGCCCCCGGCTGTCCTGCTGTAATTGCTACATCACTTTCAAACTCTGCCAGTTGTCTTACCGCCTCAATAAATCCACCCTGTCCATTTAACACTGCTGCAATAACTGCCGCGATTCCGCCCAGCATAATAATACCCTGAATGAAATCATTGATTGCAGTTGCCATATATCCACCGACAATTACATACACTCCGGTAACCAATGCCATTACGATTACACAAACTGCATATGGGACATTAAATGCCATCGCAAAAAGTCTTGATAGTCCATTATAAATAGAAGCCGTATAAGGCACTAAAAATACAAACGCAATCACAGAAGCAACAATCTTTAATTCTTTGCTCTGATATCTTTCACCAAAGAAGTCCGGCATAGTCTTTGATTTCAGATGCTGGCTCATTACTCTTGTTCTTCTTCCCAAAACTGCCCATGCAAGCAGACTTCCGATAACTGCATTTCCAATTCCAATCCATGTCGACGCAAGCCCATATTTCCATCCAAACTGTCCTGCGTATCCCACGAATACTACCGCCGAAAAATACGATGTTCCATATGCAAATGCTGTGAGCCATGGTCCAACTGAGCGACCTCCTAACACAAACGCATCAACACTTGTCGTGTGTCTTCTGGAATAAACTCCAACTCCAATCATGATTGCAAAAAACACAATCAATAACGCTACTTTAATTCCCATTTCTAGTCTCCTCTCTTTTGCCACTTTAAACCGTTACGCTTTAAAGCGTTAAATAACATGAGTTGATACTATCACACGATTTATTTATTGTCAAGAAAAAACGCCCTTACCCAAAACATTTGGATAAGAACGTTCCTTTTTCAAACTTATAATACTGCTGATACCAACAGGTAAATTAAAGTCACACAAAGTCCAAGACAGAACAAAATCAAGCCATAAGACATACTTCGTTGAATAATTCCCATGTTCTCCTTAAACTCGGAATATTCCAATGCATATTTATGCTCATAATCTGTTTTGTCTGGAGACTTGCGAAGAATTGTGTGATTAAGGAAATATGTCAGACGGTTCCTGAATGCACCGAACCAGTGTGTCACTTCATTTCCCTCCTCAAGCTCTGCCATCTGTGGAGTATCACTGTAAATCGTTTTACGTAAAAATACAATCAGACCATCTGTAATCGTATCGAAAAATCCGGCCTGCACATTCCCGGCAAATGGTATAATCTTTGATATCACATCTGTCACATTATCAAGAATCATACAGAAAAATCCACAGATTCCCGGTATCACACTCAAAAGTACCGGACGGTAAAGATAATCTTCCATATCAAGATACTTCGACCAGCGATTTACATACACAGTACTTCCATCTTCCTGCTTCTTTATCATCCATGTCCTTACAATCAGCACATAGATAGCAAGACCGATTGTGATAGAAATAAGGCTGCCCTTCAAATTCCCCCCGCTAAGATACGCTACTGCATGCCCTGCATGTTGAACTCCCATAAATCCTTGTGCCATGTCGGCTAATTTGTCCATTGTGAGTTGTGGAAGTACCCCCATAACAGGGAAAATCACTGCACTCACGGTAAGCGCAATCGTACTTGCAGGGTTCATGTATTTTTCCTGGCTGTCAAATTTTTCCTGCAAAGCCGTATCGTTATTTTTCTCTATAAATACAGCGACAAACAACTTACACATATAAGCTACTGTAAGACCGCCGCTGATTAAGAAGATCCACTCTATTGCCTTCATATCACTAGCTGCAAAAATACCGCCGTGCACTGCCCCTGCGTGTAGTTCATGAATATACTCTACAATACTTTCATGAATTAAGGTTTTGCTGACATAGCCGCTCCATAATGGAAAACCACCTATACCAAGTGCACCCATGAGATATATAAAAGCGAGCAATGGTTTCTTACGTCCAAAACCTCTGATTTCATTTAAATCAAGCTTATGAAGATTCATATAAATCACACCGGCTGCCATAAACAATACCAGTTTAAACAGCGAATGATTGACCATATGTAAGAATGAACCACGCACTGCAAGAACATTTTCTTCGCCTAGCAGTCCCTGCATACCAATACCAACTAAGATAAAACCAATCTGTGATACTGATGAACATGCAAGGGTTCGTTTAAAGTCGATTGAGAACAATGCGAGGAATGCACCTAAAAACATAGTGATAACGCCTACAATCAGTACAAAGCTTCCCCATTTCCAATCATGAAGAAAGATTTTGCTTGTAATTACGATAACGCCAAAGATACCTGTCTTTGTCAGAATACCGGAGAGCAAAGCACTTGCCGGAGCCGGAGCAACCGGATGAGCTTTCGGAAGCCAGATGTGCATTGGGAATGCACCGGCTTTTGCACCAAATCCAACAAACATGCAGACTGCCGCAACATATACATTTTTACCCTGACATGCTTCGTACAGACTGTTAATCTCCAATGTTCCTGCCTGATTATAGAGTAAGAACAAGCCCATCAGCATAACAAGACCGCCGATTACTGCAACAGCCAGATAAGTAGCCGCTGCACGCAATGATTCTTTTCTTTCATCCTGTGCTACCCAAACATAAGACGCAAAGGACATGATTTCAAAAAAGATAAATGTTGTATATAAGTCTGCTGACAAAAGAACCGCCTCTGTTGCCCCCAATGTAATCAATTGGAACAGATAATAACGGTTGCGATTGCGGTAGTGTGCAAAGTATTCTCCTGAAAAAATCGAAGTCATCATCCACATAAATGCCGCAATTCCAACATAAATCACACGAAATCCATCTACGGTAAAGTGCAGTCCCATGCCGCAGATTTCCGGAATATTGACTGTCATACCACTGATTGCCTCTGAATAATTCACAAACAAAGCCAGCGACAATACAAACTCTAGAACGGCTGCAATGCTTACCACATAATCACGTAACTTTTTATTTTTTCTTCCCACCAGATAAGAGATAAAAGCAGCTGCCATTGGAAAGAATGCCAACATATAAATCAAAATATCCATATTCCTATCTCCTTCCTAGTATAATCCGGCCGCAATATTCTGGAAAAATTCCACAAGCGAACCCGAAAACAATCCAAGCGCAGCAATTCCTACTGCACAAATCAGTAATGGAGCACACATCTTCCAACCCGGATCAGTCACTGACTGAATAGTCGTGTAATCAAAATCCGGTTTTGGGAAATAGGCCCTTACTACAACTGTGAGCATATAAATTGCAGTCAGCAGCGCGGAAACCAAAAGGCATCCTATACCAAAATATGCCAGCACATTACCGCTGTCTGCGGCTGCAGTTGCGAGATACCATTTACTCACAAATCCGGCTAATCCTGGTACACCCATCAATCCAAAAGCTGCTACTGTGAAACAGCCGAATACGATTGGCATTCTTCTGCCCATACCATCCATTTCATGAATATAGCTTTTCCCTGTCTGATGCATAAATGCCCCTGCACACAAAAAAGAACAAATCTTCATAACTGCATGGCATACCATATGTGTCAATGCACCAACCAGACCATATGGTGTCATCAATGTCACACCAAAAATAATATATGAAAGATTACTTACCGTTGAATAAGCAAGCCTGCGCTTAATATGCATTTCCTTAACCGCCCTGCTGCTGCCATACACAATTGTGAACATTGCAAATGCCATTACCACATACTGTACCCACGTGCCGCGAAGGAAATCTGTACCAAAGCTGTAGTATGTCAGACGAATAATCGCAAACACGCCGGCCTTTACAACAGCTACTGCATGTAAAAGTGCTGTAACCGGAGTCGGCGCAACACCGGCCTGTGGAAGCCATGAACTAAGAGGCCAGATTGCAGCCTTTACACCAAACCCCATAAATGCCAGCAGATAAATCCACAAGAGCAGATTTGTATGATTTCCAATCTTGTCCGGACTCAGCACACCACCGAGTGTAAATTCACAGGTATTCCCAAATACAATAATAAATACCAGACCCATCAGAGCAAAAGCCGCTCCACCTAAAGAGTAATACAGATATTTTCGGCTTGCAAGAATTGCTTCCCTCTTCAGCGTATGCATTACCAGAGGTACTGTAGAAAGCGTCAGCAATTCATAGAAGAAATACATTGTCATCAAGTCTGAAGCAAATGCAATACCTAAAGTAACACCGTATGTTATACTGTAGAACATAAAGAAGATTTTTTCATGCCCTTCATGCTCCATATATTCAAATGCATAAAGTGTCGCTAATGGCCATAATACAGAAACAAGACCGGCAAACACCATCGTCATTCCATCTATTTTAAATGAAATAGACAAGTCTTGAATGAAGTAAACCACATGGAACACTTCTGTCTTTCCACCGCTTAATACACCCCATACAATTACAGATGTAAGCAGTGTGGCTGCCTCCAAGAAAATCATCATATGTGAACGTTTTTTTAACGGCAGCAAGGGAGTCAGAACTCCGGCTATAATCGGCAGCAAAATTGCTGCTAAAATCCAATATTGATTCATCTCGTTCCCCTCCTTCTACAAAACTGTACTTACGATTTCTGAAATATAGTTTGTCAATGGATTTGGGAACACACCGAGAAGTATCGCAAGTGCAGCCAAAACTACCAATGGCACGACCATAATTTTAGCAGGTTCCTGTTTTTGCAGATTTTGATAATCAAAATCCGCACCCGGAAGGAATCCTTTGATTGTAATCGGCAGTAAATACCCTGCTGTCAAAAGTGCACTGACAAGCAGAATTACCGGGCCAAGCCATGAAAAGATTTCCACTCCTGATTTCAAAGAACCAATTGCCAGATACCATTTACTGATAAAGCCACTGGCAGGCGGAATCCCAATCAATGCCAGAGATGCAAATGTATAGCACCAGATTGTAACTGGCATTTGTTTTCCAATTCCGGTCATCTCATTTACGTTTGTCTTGCCCGTCTTATAAATAATCGCACCTGCTGTCATAAACAATGCAGATTTAATAAATGCATGAAATACTACATGAAGCACTGCACCTGTCATTGCCTGCGGCTGGAGCAGTGCCAGTCCAAATAAAATATAGGAAGCCTGGCTCACTGTGGAGTATGCCAGTCGCTTTTTCATGACTTTTTCTCTGTATGCAAGCATGGATCCCATAAAAACTGTGATTAAAGTGAGTATAAGCCATGCTGTCTGCACCCATGTACCACGGATAAACTCCGCACCGAACAAATAATAAACTACACGGATGATACCGAGCACACCGGCTTTTACAATCAGACCGGAAAACACAGCACTTGCAGGTGCCGGTGCTACCGGATGGGCTGTAGGAAGCCATGCATGCATCGGGAACATACCTGCTTTTACACCGAATCCAAGAATCATCAGGAAGGCGACTACAAATAAAAGTCCTTCTTTTCCTGCGATCAGACTCATGTCAAGTACGCCGCCTGCTGTAAAGTTCAATGTCACTGCATACTTGTTCAGGAAATAAATTCCGAATAGCACCATGTACGCTCCACAAAGTGAATAAAACAGATACTTCAAACCGCCTATCATCGCTTCTTTTGTCTTAGAATGCAGTACCAGCGGTACAGAAAACAGTGTCATCATCTCATAAAACATATAATAGGTAATTAAGTTTCCTGCAAAATTTAATGCAAGCAGAACTCCAAACACCATCATGTAAAATCCAAAATAGCGTTTTTCATTTTTCTCATGCTTCATATATTCAAAAGCGTAAAACCCTGCGAGAACCCACACAATCGTAACAATCACTGCAAAGATTCTTCCAAGATTATCTACTTTGAAATAAATATCCATATTTTTTCCGAGTTCCAGAATCGTAACGCCCATACCACTACTCAGAATCACCCCAAAAGACAATGCTGCAGTAGCGATAAGACCCACGCCCGAAAACCAAATCATAGATTTCCGGCTCTTAAATTCTGGTCCAATCAGCATACCAAGCCCCCATGCAATAGGAAAAAGTATGGCTAAGATTATCATTGTTGATTGATTCATGTCCCTTTCCTCCTATGCGAAATTCTCAAGTCCTGTCTTAATAAGCTCAACCACAGGTTGCGAAACCATACCAAGTACCATGTTTACAATAATAAACAATACAATCGTCAGAGAATATATTTTCTGTTTATCCCATGTAATACTGTAGTAACCCTTTTGTTCTACAACTTCCTTCTTTTCTGGCGTATAGATACGAATTACCGTTTTCAGGAAATAAATCGCATTTAAAATCGTACTGATTGCAAGCACGATCAGCGTCGGGAATATCTTCCAATTCGGTTCCACAACTGCCGCCTGAGCAAACTGAATTTTACTCACAAAACCTGCAAACATTGGAATACCTACCATAGAGAGTGAACCCACTGTAAAGCCGATTCCGGCAATTTTATTACGGTATGCAGAGCCTGTCAAATCAAAGAAGCTACGGCTGCCGCCCGATACATCAGTCAGACCAATGGCTGAAATAAATAACATAGATTTTGTTGCCGCATGGGCAAGAATATGGAAAACACTGGCTATCATACCAGCCTCTGTTCCAAATCCAAATCCCATATAAATATAGCCAATCTGTGCAACAGACGAGAATGCAATCATTCTTCGAATATCTTTTTCCCAGATTGCACTAATTGAACCAAAAATCATACCGCAGAGTCCGAATACGAACAAAATATTAACTATATTGCTCTTACAAATAAAATCAAAACCAATTACACGGTAGAAAATCTTTATCAAAAGGAAAATATATCCTTTTGATACAAGGCTTGACAACATTGCCGCTGAAGACACGGTCGAATAACCATATGCATCCGGGAGCCACGCATGAAACGGGAACAATGCACTCTTAATTGCAAGACCAACTGTGATGATACCAATTGTAATAATCATCGGGATTCTATATGTACCTGCTGCCATTACCAGTTCTACAGACTCTTTGATATTCGACATTAAAAGATGTCCCGTCATATCATAAAGCATACTAAGTCCCATCAATAACAGACCTGAACCAAGAAGACTCATAATCATATAACGAACTGCCGCCTCAATCGTTCTTCCGTTCTGACGAATCATAATCAGACCACAGGCTGAGATCGTATTAATCTCAACAAATACGTAAGCAGTAAATAAGTCGTTAGTATATACCAGCGCCAGCAGGGAACTCAATAATAAGTCTGTTAAAATATAGTAGATATTATGTTTTGTTATCTCTACCTCATCGAACAGCTTCTTTCTTCCGCCCAGCATTGAGAGCAGCATAATAATACAGAAAAATAATGCCATACCTGCTTCTAATACACCTGCACGGATTTCATTTCCCCATGGTGCCGGGAAATGTCCCATCATAAATGTATAACTTCCGATTCCTGACTGTGCAATCCAGATTAACAGCCATGCTGACATAGCGCCAATTACTGTAATCACGGCAGTATTCAGTCTTCTAGCCCATTTACCAGGCAACACAGACGAAACAATTCCGGAGAACATCGAAATCATAATGGAAAAAAACGGAACGTTTTGTACAAACTCCATTATAAGCCCTCCTTTCGTAATCTTGCAGAAATCTCATCTAAATCTAATGTATGGTATCTCTTATAGAGACGCACGGTCAGTGATAGCATCAAAGCAGTAACAGAAACCGATACAACAATACCAGTCAATACCAATCCACTTGGAATCGGGTTAATATATGCCTCTACACTCTGTACCCCGTTAACTACAATCGGAGCCACCCTGCCTGCAATATATCCTTTTTCTGCAAGGAACAGATATACCGCAGTATCCATGATATTGAGTCCGATAATTTTCTTAATTAAGTTTTTCTGGAAAAGCAGATTTGCAAACCCGATTCCAAACAGAATCATTGCAACCTCTTCCGCTATGTTTACAAAAAAATTCCCTCCAAACATAACTAAAAACCTCCTTTACGGAACAGTGCAAAGAAAGCATACATTGTACATGCTACAACAAGTCCCACGCAGATGTTTAACGGTAAAATCAGACCGCTGCTGATAATCGCACCCGGGGTTCCAAGAGGGATCCCACTTTCCAGATGATGCGCACCTGTATAGAACGAATAACTCTTTGCAAGACAATAAAATAGCAATGCACTGAAACTAACCCATTTATATGTTTTCTCTGTAAAGAAACGTTCTGTTTTCTCGAATCCGAATGCATTCAGATACAGAATTAGCCCTGCACCGATAATTGCACCGCCCGAGAAACCACCACCCGGTGATAAATGACCATTCAGAACAACATATATACCAAAAATCATAATAACAGGAACTAAGAAAAAAGCGATTCTCTGTAAAATCACATCCTGTTTCGGCTCATAATAGCTATCACGCTTCTCATCTTCCTCGGCACTTCCCTTGCCCTTTTTCTTGTCATTTCTCAGAAGAATTAACACTGTACATGTGGCAATAAAAAGTACATTAGATTCACCGAATGTATCAAACGCACGGTAATCCAAAATCATGCCTGTAACAATATTCACGGCACCGGTATCCTGAAGTCCATCCTCTATGTACTTCGCAGCCACCTCATTGCTGCCTGGATTATTTGCACTTCCAACCGGAGGTAAGCACGAAACAGCCGTCAAAAGAATTGCAATCAATGCAAGACAGCATGCAAATGCCGCCACTTTGTAAAAACGGAAAAATCTTTTATACTTGACATTATGCTCTGTATCATATACATTGCTGATCACGCGTTCCATATCGCGTTCATGCTGTTTTAAAATCTTCATATTTGGTACGTATTCAGTCTGTGGAACTACTTCTTCATTTCCCTCATATGGACTTCTTTCGCCACTGATCCACTGTTTCATACGACCATACATACTTTTTTTATACTCTTCTTGTGAGATTGGCTTACTCATCTTCTGCGTCCTCCTCTCTCATAGCATGAATTTTTTTCAAAGTTGCAAAAAACAATATGCTGGTAACTCCGGCACCGACTGCAGCCTCAGTGATTGCGAGGTCCGGAGACTCCAGTAGAATCCAGATAATAGACATTACCAGACTATATGACATAAATATTAAAATTGAATTCAAGAGATTTTTGGAAAAACTTACGGAAATCGCACAGATTACCAAAAATCCGAGCAGGATCAACTGAAAAATCTGCATTACATTTCCTCCTTTTCTTCCCCATCTTCCAGAAGTTCACAGAACTCTTTCAAATGAGCATTCGTTGTCACTTCCAAACGTGAAATCAGATGCGATGATACTGGTGATGCACACCATAAAAAGACAATTACCAACGCCATCTTCAAACTTG
Organism: uncultured Clostridia bacterium; assembly: GCA_937896665.1. Lineage (GTDB taxonomy): Bacteria > Bacillota > Clostridia > Lachnospirales > Lachnospiraceae > Faecalimonas. Next base: position 2,227 of record CALBNS010000125.1, on the reverse strand, counting down.
TAAAATTAAATCCAGAGAGAATCATAAGTCCCACCAGAGAGGCACCAATCCCCAAAGTATCACCAAGTGCTGCTGCATGCATTCGATTCAAGACATATTTGAACTTAAATACACCAAATATCTCTATCAAAAAAACAGCGACACCCAGGATCAAAAAACTTATCCCTAAAATAAAACGTATCCAATCAATGATTGACATCCTGCTTCTCTCCTTCCTTCTTTTTTTGTGCTTCTAAGTATACTCCCGTATACACTTTTGTCAGTACTACTACTGCAAGGAAACTAATCATGGCATAAATCAGACAGATATCCACAAGATATCCCTCTCCCATTATAAGTGCAAGCACCGAAATAATTACCATAACTAAGGTTCCCATCATATTAACCGCTATAAGACGGTCAGCAATTCTTGGTCCGATGATTGCACGTACAAGGCAAATCATGACCATAAGTGCAAGGATAATCAAAACAGCCAGAAAAAACCAGTCAAACTGATGTATCAATTCCATTATTTTTCACCTGCCCTTTCCATCTTTTCTAACATCTTCACAAAAACAGAATCCTCTATACCTTTTGCAAGTGTCTTATCCAGACAGTGTACAACCAGTTCGTCTTCTTCCAGAGAAACTGTAATTGTTCCGGGTGTCAAAGTAATTGAGTTGGCTAAAAGCATTCTGAGCGTCTCTGACTTTATATTCGTCTTAAATTTCACAATCACCGGCTCAACAATTTCTTTGTCCGTGAGAATGAAGTGAATAGCGGCCATATTCGCTTTCAGAATTTCCACTACAAGCGTACCCATATAATATAACACAAGACCGCTTTTTCTTAATAACATTAATTCTTTGTGCAAACTGTAGTCCATAAATTTGCAAATAAAGGCAAACATGACAAATGCAATCACTACACCAAACAAAAGAATTTCGGTAGTCACTGCACCATTAAAAATCACCCATGCCAAAAAGAATAGCAGAAACATAATCTCCCTCCTCCTTTAACATTCTTTATATTCCTTATGTATCTGAGACATTATAACAGATTTTACATTTTTTGTAACTGTTTTTTTCATTTCTTTTGCAAGGATTGCAAGGATTGTATCAGCTTAGCCTTTCCGATGAACTGATACGACCGGCTGGGAAGAACACGTGGTTTACTGGGCATTATTCAGACAAAATGCCGTCCTATACCCAAGAAATGCTCCTATACTCATGAAAAACAGGCTGTTTAGCTTTTGGGCAGTATTGTATAGGAATATGCCGTAGCGCCCAGCTTTTCACCAGAAATGTGGGCATTTCATTCAGCTTGAAAGATATATGCCCAAATTGGACGTTTAAACATCCAACTTGAAATGAAGTCATCCGAAGAAAACATCAGAAATGTCCACATAATAATCCCTACTATGTACCATACTTTTACCAAAATTTTTACTATGTTATCTTTTTTATTTTTCATAATCTAATTACCACCTTTTCAGCCTATCTGTCTTCTTGATATTATTTATATCCCTACTTTCGATTGAATACAGGGAGACAAATCAAACCTCGCCACATCCTCATGTGGATTTACTTTTGCAAGTCCTATCTCTGTAACCTCCGCTGTAAAAGGTGCGAATGAATCCTGCAGCACCGAAAAAGCAATCTGCATCTGTTCCTTAGTCAGGGTTTTTCCAAGTGTTACATGTGGTAACCAGGAAAAAGGCTGATAGAACCTGCTGATTGTTGTTTCAGGAATCTGTGAAAAAGCACAAAACACTTTCTTTGACATATCAAGCAAATATTCATTCAATATAGGTGTCGCATAGAATACATATGGAAAAAGCTGTCCCACTGATACAAACTCAATATCGCCACATACCAATTCTTCCCGCAACGATTCAAATGCAGGTACCAAAACGTTTGCATTCCTTGCCTCAATGGATGATATTGTCATATGCGGTGGTACATGATGCTCCGTCATAAAAGAATTCCCTGACTTCCCGGCAATCTGATCTATATATCTTTGCAGTATTCTATTCGTTTTCTCATCAAAATAAACCGATATTAAATACATAACGCCTCCTATGGTGTTTCAAAAATATTCAGAAGAGTCTATTCATGTTTGAGTAGTATAACACGGAAAGAAATTCTTTTTCAAGGATAAATCATGTAAATAAAAAGGCTGAGCTATCACAAAGTTACTTTTCACGGGTTGACTGGCATTAAAATAACCGATGGTGTAGACTGAATAT
>CALBNS010000124.1 GCA_937896665.1 uncultured Clostridia bacterium | reverse complement strand
TTTCTTTATGCAGTCAGGAGACTATAATTTGAGGATATAATTGAAATTTGGGGGACAATTTCTCGCAATTCTATATTATATCTGCTGTAGTAAAGTATACAGATAAAGATAAAAATGAACTCACAAGAATGCAGATAAGGGGCGAAATTTTTAGTTGCTACACTACACCGGATGATGTATTTCAGCTTGGAATGATAGGAGCATAATGGAACAATTTAGCTTAGAATTAAATGATGAAATGCAACGACCTGTTGTGTATCTTGAAAATTGGCATGGGCTTAATGCACTCTTAGACACTGGTGCAATATTTCCGATATGGACAGTTGATGAAGGTATTCTGATTGAACTTGGGGGAAATTAGTAAAAAGGGACGTGAATTTTGCTGGATTCGGAGGAGAAGCAATAGGCAATCTCTATCAAATCCCATATATTACGGTAGGCAGGCTAACATTTCCACATATGCATATAATTGCGTATAAACTAAAAGAGGACGTACCTTATCACATTATTTTAAGTGCGACAATGTTTAGACATCTTCGGTACGAGATTGATGATAAAAAGCATTGTTTAAATGTTAGCATTCCTGATGGTGAAGGCTTGGTAAGAAATTTAGTTATCGAAGATAAAGAAGGCAAGCTTCATGTATTGTGCCAATCAGAAAAATAAAAGCTAGTTCGTTTCTTTCTTTTGAGAAACAGAATGAAGAATTCCAAGGATTCCTTGGTGTAGATATGGTCGAAATTCGTCCATAGGCATAGGGCTATTTTCTAAGATGACACTATGGCAAGTAGAATTGATAAATTCTACCATCATAAATACTAAGATTAAACATTCTGTATCTTTATTTATTTCAAGAATAGATTCGAAAAAACTTCTAAGATCCGAAGTCATAGGAAGAACGGCTTCTTTAAATACTCCCCAACTAAGGTTTTTGTTGATAAAACGCAGTAGTTTTTTATCCCTTTCCATGATATCGATTATCATATCAACAATAGCGAGAACCTTTTCATCTCGTGTATTCATGGAACCAAAATCACAATCATGCGTTACCTGATAAAATACCTTTTCTGCTTTGTGGGATATTAGCTTTTCTTGTAAATCATATTTGTCCCTAAAATAAAGGTAAAAAGTACCCTTTGCCATTTTAGCTTCTTTTACGATATCGGAGATAGAAGTTTGTACAATTCCTTTGTGGGTATATAATTCGAAGGCGGCTTCCATCAATCGTTGTTTTTTTAATTGTTTATTTTCATCTACTTTTCCCATGACAAACTCCTCATTTTTTTATTTTAGCGCAGAAATGAAATAATGTAAAGAAAAAATGACCTTCTTGAGTTTCCGCAGTTTTATCCTTAACTTCCAAATCTGAGTAGCCCTAACAAAAAAGAAAATTTGAAAACAAC
>CALBNS010000123.1 GCA_937896665.1 uncultured Clostridia bacterium | reverse complement strand
GAAGCTACCCTTTATACACAAGTCTTATCTGATAAACTCATACAGTTCAAACTGTGTATAAAATCTATCCAGTCCATTCTTAAAGGTTATATATCCTGGAATGGACTGGCTCTTGTATGCACTCCATGCTCCTAACCTTGCAATAATCCATGCTGCCCATGCCATTGATTCTTTTTTATATGGATTTTGCTGTATTTTTGTATTTCCCTCACTCTTTTTTCCTACTATATGTAATAATGCTATTTCTTTGCTTGTAAAGTAGATTTCTGAAGAGAGTTTTTCATCTTCTTTATCAAAAGAAAGTTTGAGTACCATCACCTGCAGGGCTGCCTGCAAGGAAATTAAGATTAGTTTTTGTAATGCCGAAACTGTTTCCAACTGTGCGTCCTCAATCATGAATCCCTTTCTTTTGAGCACTCTGAACAACTCTTCAATCAGCCATCTACAACGATACCAACCGATACATTCAATTGCTTGTTCTACAGTCTCCACCACATGTGTAGTTAGCAGTCTCCATTCAATAGGGCTCTCATTTACCGGTGTACTGGAAGATTTTTCTTTAACATGTATGCAATAAAGACTAACAGGGGGACTGCCCTTTGCCGGACCGTTAACAGGAGCGCACAAAGTGACTCTTTCAAAGCGAAGTTCCATGCACGCTACCCGTTTCTTACGTCCGCTTCCCGGGAGCACTTCAAAGCTATACTCTGCCCGTAGAACAGCCTGCTCCATTAATGTATTCAGATGGACAGAACAGTCTGGATCATCCAACCGGCAATTCCTTTCATGAACAGAACGTATCAGCAAGTGAACATTATCAGTAGGGATACGGCTGAAAAGCTCGAAAATGTCCGCTTCACGGTCACCGATGATCGTTTTAACTGCATCCCGGGGCATTTGCTCACTGGCAGCCATTCCACTTTCTATCCAACGATATGACTCTTTTTCTTCTATAGGCTGATATCTGTAATTACGTTCTTCACGACTTAAAGCAGCCGGTGAGCGATTCCACTGCTTAACCGAAGAAAAGCCTATAGGAATATGACTGGAGGCATCCACTACCAAGACAGGATGCAAAAAAGTACCACATTGCTTTTGACCGACAATGCCGGGACTGGCTGTTTTTTTCTTCATTCGCTCAACATGAGCCTCATAGTTTATCTCCGAGGTATCTTGAATACACAGTAAATGCTTACGACCGGAAGCATTCTTACAGCAAGTGTGTATCAGACCTGATAAGATAGCATCAGAGCTGACTGAGGAATTGTTCAAAAATCTATAAGCACCCATCTTTTCTTTATGTTCCTTACTAAATTGATTCACTATAGCACTTTGATGGACAACCATCTGAGAGCAAATTAAGTTTAAACGCCGCAAAAGCCGAGGATCACGAATTTGATCTGTCTCTAATAACATCAAGCAAAGATAAAAAAAATAATATATACTTGTGTATAAAGGGTAGCTTC
>CALBNS010000122.1 GCA_937896665.1 uncultured Clostridia bacterium | reverse complement strand
GAGGTATTCTTTTTGGTCAATTCCTTTTACTCTTTAAAGTATACAGGAAGCTCCTTGAAAATCTTCTATTCCCAATGAAAACATAGAAATAATCGTTTTCTGATGTATTTCCCATGTAATAGGTACATCTACAAAAATACATAACAAAACAATTAGTAACAAAACGGTTATATGATACGAAAATGTCGAAAATAGATTCCAAAAGCACTTTGATATCCACCACTTTGAACGCCCTTGTGCATGTACCAGCATTTGTGTACCTGTACTCTGTAAGTCTCTCATCGGATAACTCATTACCAAAAAAGAACTCATTAAAAATACCATTATCCAAATTGCTGGAAATTGAAACGGATTTCCTAATGTTGGTACATATTCTTTCATACCACCATATAAATAGAGCCAATAGTCTCCTAATGCAGATTTTGTTTCCCATACCGACACTTGTCTATAACTATCTGCAAATCCCATTCCCACAATGAAGAGAGGAAATATGTAAAATAATGGTTGTTTTACATAACCATTTTTAATGTCAAGCCAAACCAATCTAATAAATTTCACTCTGATACTCCTTTACAACCCCTATGATACTAACTACAAGCAAAATTAATCCAAACAAGAAAATTACCGTTCCAGTACTAGAATAGCGGGCATCTACTCCTCTCAAGAAATATAATGGCGAAATTTCACGGTATATAATAGTCGCATCACTATAAATGAATCTGGTTATTGTATGCACAGACAACAAAACTATAAACGGTACAATAACTGCTACCCATTTCTGTTTGATAATTGCCGATATTGAAAAACTTATACAAGCCAATAGACCACCATAAATAAAATCAATTAGTAAATATGCTAATATGTAAATATGTGGAGCTGTATAAAAGACTTCTGATAAAAACGAACTACCAAAAACACCATAAAACATACTTGCTGTCACATCTGGTAAGACTACTGGAATACACATAGCAATCATCCATAGATTAACCAATAATGGTAGAATCATCGCTATACCTCCTGATAGAAAGACAGCCACATATTTTCCAATATAGTACTCTTTCTTTCCAACTCTACTGATCATCATCCTCCGATATCCGTTTTGTTTTTCTTCACTATAAGACCATCCGTAAGGAAGTGCTACTAATAAAGGAAACACAAAAAAATAGATAGCTGTCCCGATTGAGAATGGTTCTCCACCTATCCACTTGTTAAATAACGTCCTAACATACGTATATGGTTCTGATATATCTTTTGAATTTATTAGGTATTGCTTCGCTTTTTCAACATCTTGATAATAGTTAGATACATTTGGTATAAAACTCAATAAGGTAATAAGACATCCTATGGTAATAGCTATCCAAAAGAACTTATTTTTAAAAGCTTTCTTTACTTCTAACTTCAGCATTGACTGCATTTATTGCACACCTCCTGTTAATTCCAAATCAACATAAGCAGTGAATTCTTCATTACTATAGAGATTATCTGTCAAGTATACGGATTCCAAATCAAAAATATCTGGATTTATATGCCATCCCACCTGTACATCTGTACTTTGTCCTGGAAGTAAATTGAAGTGAAAATATTTTGAAGAGCCAATTTCTTCCCCTAGTGAGTAATAGCATGGCAAACCTATTGCTTCGATTTCCCCATTTGCGTTCTTTTCAACAAGGGCAAAAGTAGATATCGATGGAGCATCTTCATTGATATTTGTGATAGTCATATCGATTAAAATCACAGGACTATGCATCACATCCTCACTTTTCACTTCAATTCCTTGCAAAGCATATTTTTCATACTCAACCATTCCTATTTCTCCCTCATGAATCCCTGCCTCTGTTGGATTGGAATACATTCGTACACTATTGACTGTATAACGAAGCGAAACATTCTTTTCATTTTCAGGAATTGGGACAATTTTATCAATCGTATCTCCAATTTCATATACACTCTCTTCTTTGAGAGTATATATTTTCTCGACTACATCATCACTACCTTTCCCCATGTTCTCACCTATATTAGAACAACCTGTAATCGCCAAGAGTCCAACTACACAGCATAAACCTCTGGTTACATGATTAATTTTTTTGAGTATCATGATAATTTCTCTCCATTCTTAGTATGATAAAGAGAAGAACAGGGACACCGTTCTTCTCTTTAATATCTTATTTATTTGCTACTGGATAACTACCTACGCTATCTGGACTCCACACTCCTCTCAGGATCCCTTTTGTTCCTGAAGTCGCAGTTGTTATGTCTAGTTTGCACCAACTATATCCATCTTCCTTAACACTATTCCAAATGAACCACTCACCAGTTTGTACGATTGCTCTATTATTAGTTGTACAATTCACATCTGTAGAACTTAAGGAACGAACCCACAAGTTGAATCCTGATGTATTTTTTATGTAATGTGATGTCGTATCTTGTTTAGCTCTCAATGCTGTTCTTGCCGCTGTGCTAAACGCGAAACCAATTGTTTGAGTTGGTAAATTAGTATCTGCAACATTTCCTGCTGCTTGTGCTTCTACACCTATACTTCCAATAGCGAGTGCCATTATCAATGCTAATGCTTTTTTCTTCATAATATTCTTCTACTTTTAAAAAATAGTCTTTTATGAATACAATGATTATCTTTATTATCCATATTCTTCCTTTATTTACAATCATTTTGGTGCGAAACGACATATTCTTGTCATTTTTGGTACATTACTTTGGTGGAGAATCACCACACTTTAACGTTTCCCATTTCAAAAAGGTTGCTGAAGAACGTACTCTTGAAAAGAAAGCTGCCAGGATGACTTCTGTTCCCATTGACCTTGATGCTGAAATGGACATCAACGAAGATAATCTTAAAAACATCGGCTATTTAGTCTGGAACTGAAACACAAATACCGTACGCAGGAACAGATGCGCAGATTACTGAAATACTGAAATACTGAAAAAAATTTTCTTAAGTCTAAATCAGACGAATATACCACATGCAGACAAAATACGGGAAACCTTGATTTTACTGGCTTCCCGTTAGTTTTGGTGTCAAACTTGAGATTATACACATTTCTTTGGTAGTGTCAAGATTTTGTAATTAAACTTCACTCACAGAGTACCATTCCATGTGTATGTAAAATTATTACGACTTTTTATTTACATATCCAAATCAACAAGTGCTTCTTTTAAGTTGGCATTCTTTTCCTGTGCTATGTATCGTTCTAATTGTATTCCTTCCCAGTCTTCTGGCTCACATTCCATTGCATAGGACAATTCCAACAAATCCCACAGAAACGCCGCTTTCTTTGTCTTTTTTATGTGCCAGACAGTATTTTTCAATAATAATTCTTGAGTACTCATTCATGCCTATTCCTCCAGATCAACGTTCCCCCAATACAGCGTCTTTCTCCCAATTACAAGATCAATTTGGGAGAAAAACAATCCAGTTTGGGGAACAATATGACAAGATAACCTTTATATCTTTCAATAGAATATTCAACGATTTCCATCTTAGTTATCTTAGTATCCCCTACACTTTACTTATAAGCGTTCCCTCCTTTAGAGACAACCTTATTACAAAGTGTTACTGACAGCACACAAAAGTAGGTGTATAAATCTTTTCCTCCGGATACGGCTCTATCCGCCCGTATATCGGTTAATTGTGTGACAGGCAACTAGGTCAGTATGATGTCAGCCTGAGAGGGGCACAACAACAATATTACTTAGTACAACTTTAATTTTTCCACTTTGCACATAAGAACTCAAATGATTCAATGTACTACCTTTTCCTAAATCATATCCTGCAGCATCAAAAACATTAGTATCAATGGTCACATATAACGGATACTTTATCATTGTGACTTCCTCCTGTGGTATTTTGTATATCACGCCTACTAAGCTCTTCTTACAATTCCAAACTATTTTCCTTTAATAAAAAGTCATAGATACTCATCGTAGTAATTCCATCTTCATCTCTTGTAACGTTTACAACATCTTTCACAACGATAATCTTTTTAAAGGAATCATTTACGTTTACCAGAGGAGCTTTTTCCTGAATACGTTTTTCTTCTGTCGGCATACTGAAAGCTGACTGAATATAATAACGTTTACTGCCAAGATTGGCTACAAAATCAATTTCCAACTGGTTCTTGTACTCTTTACCATCTTCATCTGTTCCACGCTTTTCTACAACTCCAACATCTACAGTGTATCCCCTACTTCGTAATTCATTATAGATAATGTTCTCCATCAGATGTGTTTCTTCAACCTGTCTAAATCCTAATCTTGCATTCCTAAGTCCCACATCTTCTGATACCAGTTACAACCTTTATCATCCCATTGTGCATACGGTTAATCAAATCATTCAAGTATTTATCTCTCTTAATATCCATACCCCAGTCTCCCTTACTGAACATTTTTTACGTTTTCGTGACTTTTATTCAATCAAGCGCTCTTCACTTTATCCAAATAAAGTTCTATTCAATATTTTTTACATTCCCGTCCTCTTTATTCAATACAAATTATACATCTCGTAGAAGTAAAATGCAAACCTTATTAAATATATTTGCAGCGAAGCCGATTGAATATATTTTATTTTTTAGACTGGAGGCGATTTTTTGTTACTTGTAAATATGGGCGGTCATGCCGCCTATCAAAACTTTGTTTCTGAAAATCTTCGTAAATATTATCCGAATCCTAATGCAATAGCCCGTTTAACCTGAGATATCATTGAACGTTTCTGGAACCTTAATCTATCCTATACGGATGAACTTTTGTCTGATAAATATTCTAGGTTCGGTCCGGCTCCTCGAACACCTTCCTGTAAGCAGCGTTCTTACCTGTTATCGATTGATTCTAAGGTTTCTTCTCTGACACAGTGGGCTGCTCAGCTTAAGAGCAACCCTCTTTATGCCATTCTCAGTGGGTTCGAGTTTGGCGATACCCCTGATGTCGGCACTTTTTATGATTTTTTGAATCGTCTTTGGGATTCCGATTCCAACAATCTCTCTCCTCATGAACATCCTGTCAAAGAGAAGAAAGCCAAGAAGCCTAATGTTTGTTCTGTGCTTATATTTTTTATCTCTGACATTAGAATTGTGAAATCATATATCTTACATAAAAATGTCTACCCACTCCACCTGTTTAGCAAACTCGTCCTCTCTGGCACAGACAGTCAGCATATACTCCGGAATTTCATACTCTTTTATAAAACAAGGCTGGTACTCATCATCCCTGCGCACTCTTACTCTATCCTCAAAAATCATCTCATAACGATTAAGTGCAAGACGCATTCCTTCTCCCGTCATCTTCATATAGCTTTCTTTCATTGTCCAAAGACGATAAAACTCTCTCACTTTTTCTTCCTTTTCAAACATATCAAGATGCCTGATTTCATTTTTGCTAAAAAAACGTTGTGCGACTTTCATTCGGGCTTCTCCTATTTTTTCTACATCGCATCCTACAGCTTTTGCACTTACTGCACAAACTACCATATTGTGTGAATGAGAAAGGTTAAAACAGATTCCGTTTCCCTCTGGTTTTCCGTTTCCCACTGGATGGATTTCCTCCAGTGATGCTCCATGAAGTTCCATAACATACTTAAGCAAAAGCCCTGCCCCCCAACTCTGCTTTCTATCCTTTTCATGTCTATACTTCAAAGTCTTTTCTTTTCTTCCTTTAGGAAGCTCATTAAGCAGTCTGGGGCAAATCTCCGGGTCTGGTAAATCTGTCACATCCACTGCATATATATATACCATTTCCCTGCTCCCTTACCTATTCTTTTATTTTTCTTACACTGTATCCAGAAAAGTTCTTTCTACTCTGTTAAAAGCCAGCATTCCAATCAAAAAAAATGACTACCGTCTCTAAAAGGCCGATTCCCAGATATCCCCATGAAAAATCTCCAATTCCAAACACTCCGCACCGCAATGTTTCTATTATGATTGCCATCGGATTCAGCATATAAATGCCTCTATATCTTTCTGCAACCACAGATGCCGGGTAAACAACAGGACTGGCATACATCCAAAGTTGTATACCAAAGCCAACCAACACGTTCAAGTCATGATACTTGGCTGTCAATACAGAAATGAAGATTCCTAGTCCTATACTCAATACTCCGAACTGTGTTAGTACATTTGCAATAGGAACAGTAAGTCTTGGAAAATAGACCTTTCCAAACAAATATGCATTTGATGTAAAAGTAGAAGATACATTCTGCAGTGATGCTACAAAAATATTCTCACTAAACTTGTGCCTCACTTTGTTGGCACTCGCTAAGTGTTCATATTGTATCACAATATTGATTTTTGTGCATCGTCAATATGGAAATTATTTACGTATAAAGCAAAGGCGGGAGGGAGAAATCTCTGCCGCAAGTTTTTTGAAAAGGATCTTGTTCGTGACGCAGCGTAATGATGTATAATACATTACAGGAGGTAGATAATTATGGCAAAGCACAGAGCAATACCGCTTGGATTTATGACGGTTGGAGAGGTTGCAAAAAAAATAGGAGTTACTGTCCGTACATTGCAATATTATGACAAAGAAGGCTTGTTATCCCCTTCAGCAGAGAGCGAAGGTGGACGCAGGCTTTATACAGATAAAGACTTAGTTATGCTTCATCAAATTATATCTTTGAAATCATTGGGTTTTTCTTTGGATGATATAAAGCACCACTTAATTTCTTTAGAAACACCGACTGATGTGGCAAACGCCCTTACCGAACAGGCAGATAGCATACGAGAGAAGATAGAGCAGTTAACTGCTTCTTTGACAGCAATAGAACAGTTAAAAGAAGAAGTGTTACAAATGCAGTCAGTCAATTTTAAGAAGTATGCAGATATTATTGTTAATCTGCAAATGAAAAATAACTCTTACTATCTCATTAAGCGGTTTGATGACGATACGCTCGATCATATCCGTAATCGGTTTGATAAAGAAAGCGGTTTGAATTTTATGGATAGATTTAATCGTTTGAGTGATGAAATTATAGAACTGCAAAAGGCAGGTGTATCCCCTGAAAGTGAGAAATGCCAACAAATTGTAAAAGAGTATTGGGGATTGATTACGGAATTTACGAACGGTGATATGAGTATGCTTCCGAAATTGATGGAGGTCGGCAATATTGATACCGCTACAAATGCTTGGGAAGAAAGACAAAAAATTGTAAACGACTATTTAGAGCCGGCTTTGCAAATCTACCTTACAAGACTTGGAGAAAATCCGTTTGAGAGGGTGGAATGATGAATGGTGCAATACAAGTTTATGGATTAAAGAAAAGTTATGACAGTAAAATTGTTCTCAAAGGACTTGATTTTGAAATTGAAAAGGGAGAAACTTTCGCTCTGCTCGGTGTAAATGGCGCTGGAAAAACGACAGCCCTTGAATGTATTGAGGGTTTGAGAAAATATGATAGCGGCACAATTACGGTAAACGGAAAAATGGGTATACAGTTGCAATCATCCTCCTTACCTGCCCATATTAAGCCGATGGAGGCTGTAAGATTATTTTCAAAATGGAACAAGGCAAAGATTGATTCTACTATGCTTAACGCTCTTGGCATTAAAGAAATTGAGCAGAAACAGTATATCCAACTATCCACAGGACAAAAAAGACGATTACATCTTGCTCTTGCACTTATCGGTAAGCCAGATATTATTTTTCTCGATGAACCGACTGCGGGGCTTGATGTAGAGGGTAGGGTTTCACTTCATGAGCAAATTCGCAAACTCAAGTCACAAGGGAAAACGATTGTTTTGGCAAGCCACGATATGGCAGAAGTGGAAAACTTGTGTGACCGCATTGCAATTTTGAATAATGGGAATATTGCCTTTTGTGGCACAGCGACAGAACTGACAGATAAGATTGGGGAAAAGTATTTTATCCACATCAAAACGCAACAAGGGAACAACACTTTTGAAACAGATAATATTGAAGATACTTTGATTTCCTTGCTTAATGATTTGAAGCAAAAAGGAATTCATATATTGGATATTAAAGTTGACCGTGGCACACTGGAACAACATTTTATAGAAATGGCAAGGAGGGAAACAGAATGAACGGTTTTTTATATGGTGTAGCGTTACAGTGGAAATTGGATATACGAAGTAAGTCCCTCTTAGTTACCTGCTATATCGTTCCGCTTATTTTCTTTCTTCTTATGGGTGGTATTTTTACTTCCGTTATGCCCGAAATGGGAAGTACACTAATACAATCTATGATTGTAATGGGTGTTTCAATGGGGGCGTTTATCGGATTACCGCCGTCGTTGATTGAAACATACGGAAGTGACATAAAAAAGGTTTATAAAGCAAACGGAGTACCTATCTATTTAGGACTTATTACAATGTTCCTTTCGGCATTTGTTCATTTGATGATTACCTGCATTGTGATAGTGCTACTTGCCCCTATTTTATTTGAAGCAACTTTGCCGACACAACTTCCGTTTTTCTTTCTTGCACTTGCTATATACATTATTGTGTCGCTGAGTATTGGAAGCGTTTTAGGATTGATGGTAAAAAATCAAGCGAAACTGACAATGATAGCACAATTAGTGTTCTTACCCTCAATTATGCTTTCTGGGATTATGTTCCCTATCAACTTACTACCTGATTTTCTTGAAGCCATAGGGCGTATTTTCCCTGCTTCTTGGGGATACCGATTGATGTTGGATAATGGATTTTGCTTTGAAAATCTATGGTATCTAATTGTTATCTTGTTTACAGCGATAATTGTATGTGAAATAGTTTTGAAAAAACAAAAGGCAAAATAGTTTGGAGGGGAAAATCACGCTTGCAGTCAGTAAATGATTATGTATGCCGCCGCTATGGGTAACACCATAACGGCGGTTTTTCAATGCCTATCAGCTATCTTTATCTAAGGATTTTTTACGCTGCCTTTGCGGTGGCTGTCGATTGTCTGCTGTTTTGGCGTTCCCGCTCGGCAAAGTCACGTACGACCTTACCCCTGCTGAGATTGAACTCATCCTTATGGTCACACGTTTTTCTGCACGATTACTTTCTTACAATGGCTTTTGTCTCCATGCATCTGCTATTGCTTTCCAAAACCATGGGATTCTGTTTTCTGCGGACTCCGATATAGGAAAATCTACTCATACAAGACTCTGGCAACAACATTTTGGTCAAAATGCCGTGAAAATTATCAATGATGATAAACCAGCACTTCGCCATGTTGATGATACCTTTTTTGTATACAGAACCCCTTTCAGCAGCAACAGTGAAGAAAATCTTGACGTAAAATTTCCGCTTCACTCCATCGTCTTTTTAGAACAGGCTGTTTCTAACTCCATTCGCAGACTGACTACTCTTGAGGCACTGCCACTGATTATGAAACAGACTTTGAGACCCAAAAACAGCATCGAATATATGGATAATTTACTCTCACTTTTAAACAGTCTGCTTTTAACAATTCCCGTTTAACTATTACACTGCAACATGCGGGAAGAAGCTGCAGAACTTGTCTATAAAACAATAATAAGTCCTTGGGAATAATACTATTCCCTCAGACTTAATATACCTTTCACCAATATTTTCACATCATCCAGTATGTAGTCAAAGGCTCCTGCCTCATACATATTAATTACGATCATTCCAACCGGCACCGCAAAAATCATGCCGAAAATACTTCCTATTTTATATCCTATATAAAGAAATGCCAATGTCGGAAGTGGCTTTAACCCCACGCTGTCTCCTACCAGCTTCGGCTGAATCACCTGACGCACTAATTGGGTTATTCCATACAACACAATCAGCATAATTGCCATTTTATAATCTCCTACAAGTAATTTATAGACAGACCACGGAATTAATGCCGTTCCTGTTCCAAAAACCGGAAGGAAATCAAGCATTGCAATTAAAACTGCGAGCAAAATTGCATAATTTACCCCAATAATCCAAAAGCCTATAAACAACAGAAGCACTACCACGAGCATAATCTTGAACTGTGCCTTAAAATAGCCACCAACCGCAGATTTCAGATTTGCGACAACCATTGCCACTCTTCTTTTTATAGGTTTCGGAGTAATCTTACCAAACCAGGAGATTACTTCCTCATGCTCTGCTATAAAGAAATATGCCGATACAATCGTTACAATTGTTGCTACCAGCACAGACGGAATTTTTTTCGCAACATTTCCTGCAGCTTCCACCGTAGGTTCTCCTAGTTTTCCAACCCAACTACCCAGAATAGATGTAGCATTATCAAGAAACTCTGAGCATGCAGTCCTCACATTTTCTGGCAATAATCGAATCAACCCTTCCATACTTTCTCCGATTTCCCGAAATCCTGCTTCCATTTCTTTATACATTTCAGGAAAGTTTGATAAGAAACCGACAATCTCCTCTGACAATTTATGAATCCCCAGATATACTGTACCTACCAATGCGGCAAGTACAGTTATGATTATAATTGCAGAACCAAACTTTTTAACAATTTTTAAATGCTTTTCCAAAAAACACACCAACGGATTTGCAATACATGCAATCAGCCAGCCAATTACAAACGGCATAAAAAACCATAACAGTTCTAAACCGACCACTACGCATAGTCCCGTCGCTGTCAGGCTAAATAACAGACTAATAATTACTTTCCAGTAAGGGCGCGTTTCTTCCATTTACTCCACCTCTGATGTATTTAAAAAATCCCGTTCAATCATTTCCCATATTTCTTCTCTTCCTTGCTTTGTCTCAGATGAGAATGGGATAATCTTTGTTCCAGGAATCAACTCCAAGCCTTCTTTAATCATTTTAACATGCTTTGCCACCTGACTTCTCTTTAATTTATCAAGTTTTGTAGCAATAATAATTGGGTTATACCCTTGAGCCACAACCCACTGATACATCATCTTATCATTTGCTGATGGCTCATGACGGATATCAATCAAAAGAAATACGGCCTTTAACTGTTTTGAAGTATTCAGATAACGTTCAATCAATTTTCCCCACTGCGCTTTTTCTTTTTCAGAAACTTTTGCATAGCCATATCCCGGCAAATCTACCAGATACATTTCATCGTTAATATTATAAAAATTAATCGTCTGCGTTTTACCAGGTGTGGCTGATGTTCTCGCATATGATTTACGATTCATCAAAGCATTAATAAGCGAGGACTTACCTACATTGGATTTTCCAGCAAACGCAATCTCAACTTTGTCTGTCTCAGGCAGTTTGCTCGTAATTCCGCATACTATCTCTAAATCTATCTTCTTAATCTTCATCTTTTTCCCTTTCGTGTACCAGTGCCGTTTCTAGCACTTCTGCCATATTACATACAGGAACAATTTTAAGCCCTTTGGTAATTTCAACTGCAATTTCTTCCACATCACGCATATTCTTTTCCGGTATGATCACAGTCTTTATTCCGGCACTCTTCGCAGCAAGCAGCTTTTCTTTCAGACCTCCAATTGGCAGCACACGTCCTCTCAACGTAATCTCACCAGTCATTGCAACGTCCGCTCTAACTTTTCTATTCGTTATTGCCGATATCATGGCAGTTGCCATTGTAATTCCTGCTGACGGCCCGTCCTTTGGTACTGCACCTTCCGGAATATGAATATGAATATCCCGTTTTTCAAAGAAATCAGCCGGAATCTCATAATCGTCTCCTATGGAGCGAATGTAGCTGATACCGGTTCGTGCTGATTCTTTCATAACATCTCCAAGCTGACCTGTCAATAGTATTTCACCTTTTCCAGGCATAATATTCACTTCGATCTGAAGAGTGTCGCCACCCACACTTGTCCATGCCAATCCACGCACAATTCCTACCTCATCATTCTCATTAATCATCTGATAGGAGTATTTTCTTTGTCCAAGATATTTTTCCAGATTAGACTCTGTTACCCTGATACATGTTTTTTTTGTTTCCAGAATTTCACGGGCTGCTTTTCTACAAATACTTCCAATCTTACGTTCCAGTTGTCTGACACCAGCTTCCTTTGTATAATACCGGATGGTATTCCAAATTGCACCTTTGCTGATTTTGACTTGTACTTCTGTTAATCCGTGCTTTTTTAACTGTTTAGGCAATAAATGCTTCATCGCAATATGCAGCTTTTCGTTTTCTGTATAACTAGTCACCTCAATCACTTCCATACGATCTAAAAGTGGTCTTGGAATGGTCTGCAATGAGTTTGCAGTGGTCACAAATAAAACCTCTGACAAATCAATTGGTACTTCAAGATAGTGATCTCTGAATTTTACATTTTGTTCACTGTCCAGCACTTCTAACAGAGCTGAAAATGTGTCCCCTTTGTAATCGTTGCTTACCTTATCAATCTCATCCAGCAAAATCAAAGGATTCTTCACACCGGTAGATTTCAAAGCATTTGCAATGCGTCCCGGCATGGCTCCTACATATGTTTTTCTATGTCCTCGGATTTCTGCCTCATCACGCACTCCGCCAAGTGAGATTCTTGTGTATGGTTTCTTCAAAGCTTTTGCCAGGGAACGGGCTATGGAGGTCTTTCCTGTTCCCGGTGGGCCTACAAGGCAAAGAATTGGACTTTCTCCTTTACTTGTAAGTGCACGAACTGCCAGAAATTCCAGAATTCTCTCTTTTACCTGCTCTAACCCATAATGCTCTGCTTCGAGAATCTCTTTCGCATATACTAAGTCTGTGTGGTCTTTTACTGCATTGTCCCATGGCATCTCCAGCATAGTCTCAATATAGGTGCGTACGACACCATTTTCTGCCGAATGATTCATAATATTTTTAAACCGGCTGATTTCTTTCATAAGTTTCTCTTTTACTTCCTTAGAAGCCTTAAGTTTCTTTGTAGCCGCTTCAAATTCCTCTGCATCCAGACTGACATTATCTTCTCCAAGTTCTTCACGAATCACCTTCATCTGTTCTCTTAAGATAAACTCCTTCTGATGCTGATCCATATGTTCTTTAACTTTTCCCTGAATCTTTTCCTTTAGACTTAGCACCTCTATCTCATTTGCAATCATATATGCCAGAATCTCATATCTTTTATCCAGATCATCCTCATTCAGGATTTCCTGAAGATTCAGATAATCTAACGGTATGTTCGACGCAATCTGATTAATCAGGCTTCTAAAACTCTTCACATCTGCAATCTGTGTAATAACGTCCTTGGGAATCTTTCCATATTTCATTGCATACTCTAAGAACAATCCATGAAGATTCTTTGCTTTCGGATTCTCATGCAATTTCTCATCAAAGTCTTCTTCGTTTTCTTCAATAATTTCGATATCTGCACGTATTGCCGGATCCATTTCAGTAATCTTAAGCAGCTTTGCCCTGCTTTCCCCAACAACGAGCACACGAACAACATTCTTTGACATCTTGATTACTTGCTTTACCACAGCAACTGTCCCGATTTCAAAAACATCTTCCTGGCCGGGTTCATCTGTTCCGACCTCTTTCTGTGCAACTAAAAATATTTTTTGCAAGTCACTTTGCATAGACTGCTGTACTGCTTTCATTGATCGCGTCCGGCTGACATCAAAATGCACTATCATTTCTGGAAGAATCGTCATTCCACGCAAAGCAACTGTTGGTATATTTAATATTTTGTTTTCCATGCTTTTTCTCCCTTAGAGGAAAAATTTCTAAACTTCCGGATTATAAATCGGTTGTCCGGTACCTTTTACAGCTTCTTTTGTAATACGGCATACCTTTATGCTGTCATCAGAAGGCACATGGTACATTGTATCCATCATTACATTTTCCATAATTGCACGCAGACCTCTGGCTCCTGTCTTTCTTGCAATCGCAGTATCTGCGATTGCCTCTAGAGCTTCCTTGTCAAATTGTAAATCAACACCATCCAGTTCCAATAATTTCTGATATTGCTTTACAATTGCACTCTTCGGCTCAGTCAAAATACGGATTAATGCCTGCTTGTCTAAACTCTCCAGTGTTACGTTGACCGGCACACGTCCCACCAATTCCGGAATCAGACCAAATTTCACCAAATCGTGTGGTAATATCTGTCTTAATAGTCTGTCTATATTATCCTCATGCTTATCTGCAATCTGTGCATTGAAACCAATTGACTTTCGATCAATACGTGTTTCAATAATCTTTTCAATTCCTTCAAATGCTCCGCCACAGATAAATAAAATATTTGTTGTATCTATTTGAATCAATTCCTGATGTGGATGCTTTCTTCCCCCTTGCGGAGGCACTGATGCAACAGTTCCCTCAATTATTTTCAAAAGTGCCTGCTGAACACCCTCGCCCGAAACATCTCTTGTAATGGATGGATTTTCTGATTTTCTTGTGATCTTGTCAATCTCATCAATATAGATAATTCCATGCTCTGCTCTTTCCACATCGCCATCTGCTGCCTGAATAATTTTCAAGAGAATGTTCTCCACATCTTCACCCACATATCCAGCCTCTGTGAGTGCTGTGGCATCTGCAATTGCAAATGGAACATTCAGAATCTTTGCAAGTGTCTGGGCTAGCAATGTTTTCCCACATCCGGTAGGTCCAAGCATCAGAATATTACTCTTTTGTAATTCAACACCCAGATCTTTTCCTGCCATTACACGTTTATAATGGTTGTACACGGCTACAGCCAGTGTCTTTTTCGCTTCCTCCTGCCCAATTACATATTCATCTAAGAAAGCTTTGATTTCTTCTGGTTTCAAAAGATTAATTTGCTCGCATTCTGTTGGAATATCATACTCAAACTCTTCATCTATAATTTCAGCGCACACATCAATACATTCATCACAAATATACACTCCGTTCGGTCCTGCAAGAAGCTTGCGTACCTGCGCCTGTGTCTTATTACAAAATGAACATCTTACGATATCATCACTTTTTTTTCCTGCCATACTCTCACCTCATATTCACACGTAAAGGGGGTGCCCTATATCAGGACATCCCCTCTATTATTTCATTAATGACTAGTAATTACTGCATCTACTAATCCATATTCTTTTGCTTCTTGTGCAGACATAAAATTATCACGCTCTGTGTCGATTTCAATTCTCTCTAAACTCTGTCCTGTATTCTCTGCCAGAATTGTATTCAATTTATGTCTTGTTTTTAAAATATGTTCCGCAACAATTTTAATCTCTGTTGCCTGTCCACGAGCGCCGCCTGAAGGCTGGTGAATCATAATTTCTGAATTTGGAAGTGCATAACGTTTGCCTTTCTTCCCTCCTGCCAGCAAGAACGATCCCATGCTTGCAGCCATGCCCACACAGATTGTAGATACATCACACTTGATATACTGCATCGTATCATAAATAGCCATACCTGCTGTAACAGAACCACCTGGACTGTTAATATACAAATGAATATCTTTTTCAGGATCTTCGCCTTCTAAAAATAACAACTGTGCTATAATAACACTTGCTGATGCATCTGTTACTTCTTCACCTAAAAAGATTATTCTTTCTTTTAATAACCTCGAATAAATATCGTAAGAACGTTCTCCACGACTAGTCTGTTCAATGACATAAGGTATTACGCTCATGTATTTGCCTCCTTGCTATCTTGTCAAATCTTATTCTTCTACAGCATTGTCAACCAATAATGTTACTGCTTCCTGAACTGCTAAGTCCATCTTCATCTGAGCTTTTTCGTTTTCTCCCATGAATTCTTTCAGTTTATCAGCTTCCATCTGGTAAGCTTCTGCCATCTTATTGATTTCTTCATCTAATTTTTCTTCTGTAATTTCAATATTTTCAGCTTTTGCGATTGCTTCAAGAACTAATCTTGTCTCAATACGTTTTACAGCCTGTGTTTTTAATTCTTCAAACATCTTTTCTGCTGTAAGTCCTGTAAATTGGAAATATTGTTCCATTGTAAGTCCCTGTTGCTGCATTCTTTGTGCCAAATCCTGTGCCATCTGATTAACCTGTGCATCAATCATTGCCTCTGGAATCTCCATTGATGCGTTAGCAACTGCTTTTTCTACAGCCTGGTCTTCTTTCTTTCTAAGACCTTCTGCTGTCTTTTGTTCTTTTAATTTTGCTTTGATATCTGCTTTGTATGCTTCCAATGTATCAAACTCAGATACTTCTGATGCAAATTCATCATCTAATTCTGGAAGTTCTTTTACTTTGATTTCATGTACAGTACATTTGAATACTGCTGGTTGTCCTGCAAGGTTTTCTGCATGATATTCTTCTGGGAATGTTACATTAACTTCCACTTCTTTTTCTGCCTCTACACCGATTAATTGTTCCTCAAATCCTGGAATAAATGAACCTGAACCAATTACTAATGGATAGTTTTCTCCCTTTCCACCTTCGAATGCAACACCATCGATAAATCCCTCGAAATCTAATACAATCTCATCTCCGTCCTGTACAGCACGATCTTCCACTGTCACTGTTCTTGCATTTTTCTTTTGTTCTTCTGCTAATTTTTCATCAACTTCTTTTGCAGTTACTCTGTTGGAAACCTTATCTACTGTAAGACCTTTGTATTCTCCAAGAGTTACTTCTGGTTTTACTGCTACTTCCGCTGTAAAGATAAATGCTTTGCCTTTTTCTAATTGTACTACGTTAATACTTGGCTGAGATACAATCTCTAATTGGCTTTCATCATATGCCTTTGCATATGCTCCCGGAATCAATTCATTTGCTGCATCTTCATAAAAAATTTCAACACCGTACATTTTTTCAATCATTGCACGTGGCACTTTACCTTTGCGGAAACCTGGGACACTAATTTTACCTCTTTGTTTCATGTATGCAGTTTGAAGTGCTTTTTCTAATTCTTCTGCTGAAACTTCGATTGTAAGTTTTGCCATATTTTTTTCTAATTTTTCAACTTGTAAACTCATTTATCATTTCCTCCTTATATATGCGAAAAGTCCTCAGACTCATCTACACCAATAACCATTTCGATATTATATCATATGTTTTGCTAAATATCTAGTCTTGAATTTCATCTAATCGCAGTAATTTCGTAAGCAAAGTGGTGATTTCCTCTTCTTCAATCGAAAATACATGTTTTTCATCGCTCGTCACACGGAACTGAACCACGGTTTTTTCACTGTACTGCGGATTTTCATATGCCGTCTTCAAAGAATTATAACGGCTTTCTAAGACTTCCTTCTGCATCTGACTCTCAATTTCTTCTTTTGTACCAGAATATTCTCCTTTTTCTACTTTGGTATTTAAATTCTGCTGTTCTATCTCCACAGACGCAACAAACTGAAGAAAAATATCTGTCGGTTCTAGCTCAACGTCAACTTCATATTGCTCATTGCTAATCTTTTCAGCCTGTTTCACTTCATATTTAAAACTTTTAAAGACATCTTTCCAAAGTTCCACAAATTTCTGTTTCACTTCTTCATCTGCCTCTACATTATTCAATAGATTATTTTCTACGAAAGAATTTACTCCCTCTTCATATTGCTGATAAAGTGCTTCTTCCGACACACCAGCTACCATGTCTGCAAGTTTCTCCGTCTCACCTTTAAAAGTCTGATCCAAAATCGCCTGCACATACCCTTGTGCATCAAAATCATTCCTGAGACCCAGACATAAAATTCCAATTACAGCTGCTGCTGCAATCACAACAAGCGTTATTATTCTTTTTAATTTCATACATCCTCCCATTAATTGCACTAATAAATTATTGCATTCTTAATGCTTTCTGCCTTTTTTTCATCCAGTAATTTCTCAATCAGTGCAAGCGTGAAATCTATTGCAGTGCCCATACCTCTGCTCGTAATTACAAAATCAGATACTACAACCGGATCTGCTACTACCTCAGCACCAAGAAGTTCTTTCTCAAAGCCCGGATATGACGTTGCTTTTCTCCCCTGCAAAAATCCCAATTTGCCCATCACACTTGGAGCAGCACAGATTGCCGCTATCATCCTTTTCTCTTTATAGAACGTCTGCAGCAAAGTTTTTAATCCATCATGTTCTCCTAAATGAATTGTTCCCGGCATTCCTCCCGGAAGTACTGCCATATCCTGTTTTTCAAAATCCATCTCTTCAAATAATTTATCTGCACGTACATCAATACCATGTGCTCCATGAACCATCAGCTGTCCTGTAATTGATACAGTGGTAACCGTAACTCCGGCTCTTCTAAGCAAATCAACAACCGTAAGTCCCTCAATCTCTTCAAATCCATCTGCAAGAAATACACATACTTTTCTTTCCATATCCTTCCTCCTAAAATCACAGACTTTATATCATTTTATCAAATTTACACTAAAAAAGCAAATTCATTTACTTTTGAGGAATTCTGTATTACTATGATTACAATTGGAGGTACGATTTATGGAAATTGAACGCAAATTCTTAATTAAAACTTTACCGAAAAATCTAGGCACTTATCCTTGCCGTCTTCTGGAGCAGGGATATCTCTCTACTGCGCCTGTAGTACGCATAAGACGCGATAACGACCGTTATGAACTTACTTACAAATCAGGAGGAATGATGGTTCGTGAAGAATATAACCTTCCACTCACAAGAGAGTCTTATGAACATTTAAAAACCAAAATTGACGGAAGACTAATTACAAAGAAACGCTATATGATTCCATTGGAAACATACACAATAGAACTGGATGTCTTTGAAGACGATCTTGCTCCTTTAATTCTGGCAGAAGTGGAATTTTCTACAGAAGAAGAAGCGAAATCTTTTATTCCACCTGAATGGTTCGGGGAGGATGTCACTTTCTCAAAACTCTATCATAACAGTGTATTAAGTCAATTATAAACGGGCAAAAAAGGCTGCACCCTTTGTCAAGGATACAGCCTTATTTTTATTCTGCCAATGCAAATTTTTCATGAATCGCCATTACCGCTTTATCCACATCTTTTTCCTCAATCAGTACAGTAATACGAATCTCTGATGTAGAAATCATATTGATATTCACACCATAACCTGCCAGTGCCTCAAACATCTTTGATGCCACGCCCGGGTTACTCATCATACCAGCACCTACAATTGCAACCTTTGCAACATTTGCATTATGGGTAATTTCTTGAATGTTCAATGCTTCCTGATATTCTCCTAATACAGCAAGTGCATCCTTCAGATCATCCTGGGACACTGTAAATGAAATATCTTTTGTTCCCTCACGTCCCACGGACTGTAAAATAATATCTATATTAATATTATGCTTTGCCAGTCTATGAAAGATTTTAAATGCCACACCTGGCTCGTCCTTCACACCAATCACAGAAATCCTAGCCGTATTCCTGTCAGCCGCAACACCTGTAATTAACATCTTTTCCATCTTTACTACCTCCTTGACGACTGTTCCCTCTGACTTATTCAGACTGGAACGGACGACTAACTGCACACCGTATTTCTTTGCCATTTCTACCGAACGGCTATGAAGCACTTTCGCCCCTGAAGTCGCCAGCTCCAACATTTCATCATATGTGATTTCCTTGATTTTTTTTGCATTTGGCACCACCCGGGGATCTGCTGTATAAACTCCATTCACATCTGTATAGATTTCACACTTATCCGCCTGAAGTGCCGCTGCAAGAGCTACTGCCGTTGTGTCTGAGCCACCACGACCAAGCGTCACATAATCATCATACTTATTAACACCTTGAAAACCTGTCACAATGACAATTTTCCTAGCATCCAATTCATGATTGATGCGATCCGTATCAATCCGTTTAAAACGTGCATTACCGTAATTTGAAGTACAATTCATCTGGATTTGAAATGCATTCAGTGACACTGCAGGTATATCAAGCATCTGCATCGCCATAGCCATAAGCGATACTGACACCTGTTCCCCCGTCGTCAACAACATATCCAGTTCTCTTTTCGGTGCATTCGGATTGATGTCTCTCGCAAGTGCAAGCAGTTCATCTGTTGTATCTCCCATTGCTGAGAGAACCACCACCACACTATGTCCTTTTTTATAATCTTCGATACAACGTTTTGCAACGTTAAAAATTCTCTCTCTGTTGGCAACTGAACTGCCACCAAACTTCTTTACAATCAGCATAGCTGCCTCCTATTGTTCCAGCAAGTAGTCCATTAACTTGTATCCGTCTTTCCAGACAATCTCATTCCTGCTTACTGTTTTTTCACTATAGTTTTCTTGATATCCGAGTACTTTTCTGCTGTCAGACAACAGATAAGGCACTTCCTGTATAATAGACTTTCGGGTTATACCCTGCTACCGAAAGATTCGCTGTATCGCTTCCCGGACTCATTCCCTCATGCACCATATATGCAGGCCCAATTTCGCTTGTCTTTGCCAATTCATCTATAATCTTTTTTTCTGCTTTCTCAAGCGGAGTCTTTCCATCCGGCTCTTCCAATGGCTCGTCTGCCATTCCATCACCTAATACAACGATATATTTCATCCGGTCACACCTTCTCCCTATTCCACTCTAATCATATGACAGATTTGAGGATATTGCACAGCTAAAGTCTCATACTGTCCTTCTTCCATCTTCTCTGTTACAAAACCAAATTCGTCATCTATACCATCTAATTTTACGATTTCAATCTTTCCAAAACTCTTCTCAAGTTCGTCTTTTAATTCTTCCACAGTACCTTCTACACGCACAAAGAAACGCTTCTTAGTAGCTGCCTTGTCTTCCAATTCGAGCTTTTCTGCTTTCCATGTCTGCATAACACTTCTATCTAAATTTTTCGCTGCATCCACAACATCAGCAACTACAGCACTCGCTGTAGGGAGTTTTCCTGCACCGCTTCCATAGAACATTGCATCGCCTAGCATATTTCCTTTTACAAAGATAGAGTTAAATACATCCTCTACACTGTAAAGCGGATGCGTTTTGCCAATCAGATGCGGGGCAACGATTGCATTAATTTTCTCACTTTCACGTTTGCAGCTTGCCAAAAGCTTAATCTTCTTTTTCATTGCTTTTGCATACTTCATATCACGCAAAGTAATCTCTGTGATTCCTTCTGTATAAATATCTTCAAAATCTACCTGTTTTCCTGAAATCAGCGAAGAAAGGATTGCGATCTTTCTACATGCATCCTGTCCCTCAACATCGGCACTTGGATCACATTCTGCGTATCCCATTGCCTGAGCCTCGCTCAAAACTACATTGTAATCTGCATCCTCATCATACATTTTACTTAACATATAATTCGTAGTACCATTTAAAATTCCTGTAATTTCTTCCACTACATCAGCCGAAAGTGAAGTGTTCAATGCACGGAGGATTGGAATGCCGCCTCCCACACTTGCTTCATACAAGAAATTAATATTTTTCTCTTTTGCAATCGCAAGCAGTTCTGCACCATGTTTGGCCACTAATGCCTTGTTAGAAGTAGCCACGCTTTTTCCTGCCAAAAGACTCTTTTTCACAAATGTATATGCCGGTTCTACACCACCCATTACTTCCACTACAATTTTTACTTCTTCGTCATTTACAATCCGCTCAAAGTCATGAACAATAATGTTCTCTACAGGGCTTCCCGGGAATTCTCTCAAATCGAGTACATACTTAATTTCTAAATCTTCACCAATCCTGTCATTGATTACTTTTTGATTCGTCTGAATCACTTCCACTACTCCTGAACCTACTGTTCCGTATCCTAATACTGCAATCTTTATCATATTGTTTTTCTCCCTCATTTAAGATTTTTTAAATATGCATTGATAAACAAATCAATATTTCCATCCAGCACACTTGCAACATTGCCACTTTCTGCATTCGTACGATGGTCTTTTACAAGTGTATATGGTTGCATCACATAAGAACGAATCTGATTCCCAAAACCAATCTCTTTTACCTCTCCACGGATATCAGACACCTTATCCGCCTGCTCCTGTTCCTTTAAGATATATAGTTTTGCTTTTAACATCTGCATCGCCTTTGCCTTATTATTGTGCTGAGACCGCTCATTTTGACACTGCACAACAATTCCTGTAGGCAAATGTGTAATTCGGATTGCCGATGAAGTTTTATTAACATGCTGTCCACCTGCACCACTTGCACGATACGTGTCAATCTTCAAATCATCATCATTAATTTCAATATCTATCTCATCATCAATATCAGGCACGACATCGCAAGAAGCAAAGGAAGTCTGCCTCTTACCTGCTGCATTAAACGGAGAAATTCTTACTAGTCTATGAACACCTTTTTCGGCCTTTAAATACCCATAAGCATTTTCCCCATTCACTTGAAAGGTAATTGCCTTCAAACCGGCTACATCGCCATCTAAAAAGTCCAACACTTCCAAAGTAAATCCTTTACGTTCTGCCCAGCGGCTATACATCCGATACAGCATGCTTGCCCAATCACAGGATTCTGTACCACCTGCACCCGCGTGCAGTGTTACAATCGCATTATCCTTATCATATTCTCCGGAAAGCAAGGTCTTGATACGCACCTCTTCAAAGGATTCTTCGAATACTCTGAGTTCTTCTTCAATCTCCGGTATCAGACTGGCATCATTTTCTTCATATGCCATCTCTACCAACAGCCCAATCTCATCATGACTGACTGTCAGTTTTTCCATAACCTCCAGGCTGTCTTTCAAGCTTTTCAGCTCTTTCATAACATGTTGGGATTCTTCAGCATTTTCCCAAAATCCCGGTTCTTCTATCTTTCTTTCTAACTCTTCCACCCGTTTTTCTTTTCCAGGCACGTCAAAGTGAATCCCTTATTTCGTATAATGGTTCCACGTATGAGTTTAATACGCTTTTAAATTGATCTAACTCAACCACCTAATCACCTCTTTACTTATTTTCGTCCACAGCACTGTTTATACTTTTTACCGCTTCCACATGGGCAAGGATCATTTGGATATATCTTTTTCTCCTCACGTTTCTTAGGAGCGCGTGCCAGAGAATCATCTTTATTTGTACCGGTCACTTTTGCGACCGCTTCTCTTTCCACTTTCTTTTCAAGCTGAACATGGAACAACAAACGAACCGTATCTGCAGCAATTGCTGATGTCATCTCACCAAACATATCATATCCGACCATCTTGTATTGTACAAGTGGATCTTTTTGTCCATACGCCTGTAACCCGATGCCCTGACGAAGTTGTTCCATGTCATCAATATGATCCATCCATTTTCTGTCAATGACTTTCAAAAGAATGACACGTTCTAGTTCACGAATCTGTTCTGATTCCGGGAATTCTGCCTCTTTTGCTTCATATCCCTTCACAGCGCGTTCCTTCAGCATATGCTTCATTTCTTTCTGAGACATGCCCTTTACTTCTTCCAGCGAGACAGGTGTCAGCAATAATGACTTATTAAGTTCCAAATTCAGTGCATCTAAATCCCACTCATTAGAAGATGCTGCAGGAGAAGCACATCTGTCAACAATCTCTTCTACATATTCTGTAAGCATATGATAAACAGAGTCTCTCATACTCTCCCCATCAAGCACGCGTCGTCTCTCTTCGTAAATAATCTCTCTCTGTTCATTCATAACCTGGTCATATTCAAGGAGGTTTTTACGAATTCCAAAGTTATTTCCTTCAATCTTTTCCTGTGCTTTTTCAATTGCACCGGAAAGCATCTTGTGCTCAATCTGTTCTCCATCTCCTACGCCCATTGCGTTGAAAATACCCATCAGTTTTTCTGAACCAAATAATCTCATCAGATCATCTTCTAATGAAATATAGAATCTTGATTCTCCCGGATCTCCCTGACGTCCGGAACGTCCACGCAGCTGGTTGTCAATACGTCTTGATTCATGACGTTCTGTACCGATGATTTTAAGACCCCCTGCTGCTCTAGCTTCCTCATCAAGCTTAATATCTGTACCACGTCCGGCCATATTGGTAGCAATTGTAACTGCACCATGCACACCGGCCTGTGCAACAATCTCAGCTTCCATCTCATGATATTTCGCATTTAAAACGTTGTGTTGAACACCTCTTTTTCTCAGCATAGAACTTAACAATTCGGATGTTTCAATCGTAATCGTACCTACAAGAACTGGCTGTCCTTTTGCATGTGCAGCAACAATCTCCTCAATAACCGCAAGAAATTTTTCCTTTTGTGTCTTATAAACTGCATCCTCTAAATCTTTTCTCTGAACAGGAACATTGGTCGGAACTTCAACAACATCCATTCCATAAATATCACGGAATTCTTTCTCTTCTGTTAAAGCAGTACCTGTCATACCACTCTTCTTTTCATATTTATTAAATAAATTCTGGAAAGTAATTGTCGCAAGTGTCTTGCTTTCTCTCTTCACTTTCACATGCTCTTTTGCTTCAATTGCCTGATGAAGACCATCTGAGTAACGGCGTCCTGGCATGATACGTCCTGTGAATTCATCTACAATCAATACCTGATCATCTGATACAACATAATCCTGATCTTTAAACATCAGATAATGTGCACGAAGAGCAAGAATAATGTTATGCTGAATTTCCAGATTTTCTGCATCAGCCAGATTATCAATGTGGAAAAATCTCTCAACTTTCTTCACACCTTCCTCTGTCAGGTTCACATTTTTTTCTTTCTCATTTACAATGAAGTCGCCTGTTTCTATAATCTCTTCTCCCATCAGCGCATTCATCTTCGAAAATTCGCCGCTGGCTTCTCCTCTTATCAGCTGTCTTGCGAGGATATCACAGGCCTCATATAATTTTGTGGATTTTCCACTTTGTCCTGAGATAATAAGCGGAGTTCTTGCCTCGTCAATCAGTACAGAGTCAACCTCGTCAATGATTGCATATGCAAGTCCTCTCTGAACCAGCTGTTCTTTGTAAATCACCATGTTGTCTCTCAGATAATCAAATCCAAGTTCGTTATTCGTCACATACGTGATATCACAATCGTATGCCTCACGACGCTCTTTATTGTCCATACCGTTCAGTACAACGCCTACTGTGAGTCCCAAAAATCTATGAACCTGTCCCATCCAATCCGCATCACGTTTAGCCAGATAATCATTAACTGTTACAACATGTACACCATTTCCCGTCAACGCATTCAGATAAGCAGGAAGTGTGGATACTAGAGTCTTACCTTCACCGGTTCTCATCTCAGCAATACGACCCTGGTGCAGAATAATACCACCAATTAACTGCACGCGATAATGCTTCATATTCAAAGTTCTCACTGCAGCTTCTCGAACAACTGCATATGCTTCCGGCAAAATATCATCCAACGTTTCACCATTTGCCAATCTATCTTTAAATTCTTTTGTTTTATTTCTCAATTCTTCATCTGTCAAAGCCTGCATATCGCCGTCCATAGCCTCAATACGGTCTACAATCGGATAAATACGTTTTAATTCATGCTGACTATGAGTTCCAAAAATCTTTTCTAATAACTTCATTCCATTACTCCTTGTTTTGCAAATTTACTCTAACCATGATTTTAACACCATATACTTTTTAGTTCAACAAATTTATAAAGTGTTCACAAACTCTTTCCATCTACGTCACATTTTTTCAGTATTTCATATGGCATGTTTCCCCCAAATAAATCCAATGCACTCCCCACAGTAAAATCCAGCCTTCCCATGGATTCTCTCTCAAATACTTTCAAGTCTTCAAGACTTCCTATTCCCCCTGCATAAGTAATCGGAATTCCATTCCACTGTGCCAAAATCTTCACCAACGGAACTTCTACACCGGCCGCCTTCCCTTCTACGTCTACACCATGTACCAGGAACTCATCGCAGTACCCCGAGAACTGTTCCAATATCTCTACCGAAATGGATACCTTCGTAAATTTCTGCCACCGGTCCGTCGCAATATAATATTTTTCGTCTTTTTTCCGGCAGCTAAGATCAAGCACAACATGCTCTTTTCCCACTGCTTTCACTAGTTTTTTGAGATTGTCCCAGCTAATTTCTCCGTTTTTGAAAACATAGGATGTTACCACTACATGACTTGCTCCGGCATCAATATATTCCCTTGCATTCTCTGCTGTAATGCCTCCTCCAATCTGCAGTCCTCCCGGATACGCCTTCAAAGCCCGCATTGCCTGCTGCTTTGTTGCCTCATAATACTCTGACGTCTTAGGGTTCAAAAGTATGATATGTCCTCCTCTGATTCCGTCTTTCCGGTACATTGCAGCATAAAAATCTGCATTATATTTGGAGGCAAAATTGGTCACAGCCTGATTACCTTCATCCTTTAAAGAACCTCCTACAATCTGCTTTACCTCGCCATTATGTATATCTATACAAGGTCTGAATTTCATATTTAATACTCCATTTCAAAAAATATGCCTCTAGTGTACCATACTTCGCCAAAAAAAGGAACGTTTTTCCACGTTCCTTTTTAGACATGCATTATTGATTTGTATCTCTCACATCATTATTGGTATCATCGGTTGCATCATTCATATTGTTATCGTTAGCAGTGTTACGTTTTCCATTGTTTTCAGTTACATCATCAACGATATTCTCTGCACCGTTTGTAATGTCATTTACACCATTACCTACAGCATTACCGATATCATTCACTGCGCCGTTACCATTATTGCCACCGGCCATATTATCGTTCGTGCCATTCTGCTCTGCAGCTGCATTGTTATCTCCATTACCATTTGCGTTATCATTTGCTCCGCATGCAGTCGCACTGCAAATCACACCGATACATAATGTGCATAAGATTGCTTTTTTGAACTTTTTCATTTCCTTTACTCCCTTTCAAGTCATGTAGTATACAATCTTTAAGATTGTTCTCTGCTAGTAATATCTGCATTTTCAGCAAATATATACTACTTTTCCCAACGGAATATTATGGAAAGAAAAAATCAAATCTAAAACTGAATCACATCACTCATATCATACATTCCTGCTTCTTTGCCTTTTAGGAACTTTCCTGCCTCTACAGCACCTTTTGCAAAAATCGCCTTTGAATATGCAGTATGTTTAAACGTAATCACTTCGTCTTCGCCAGCATAAATCACCTCATGCTCTCCGACAATCGTGCCACCACGCACTGCTACAATGCCAATTTCTTTCTTATCACGTTTCTGACGCACCTGACTTCTGTCATACACGTATGTATATTCATTGTTCAATGCCTCATTTACAGAATCAGCCAGCGCAATCGCTGTTCCGCTTGGTGCATCCACCTTCTGATTGTGGTGTTTTTCTACAATTTCAATATCAAAACCTGCCGGTGCAAGCACCTTTGTTGCTTCTTTTAATAATTTCATCAGCATGTTTACGCCCAATGACATATTGGCTGACTTTAAAACGGCAGTCTTTTCACTTACTGCTTTTATCTTTTCCAATTGTTCTTGTGACAATCCTGTTGTGCAAAGTACTACCGGAAGTTTTCTCTCTTCACAGTACGCAAGCAGACCATCTACTGCCGATGCATTTGAAAAATCAATCACTACATCCGCTTCAACATCACACTTTTCAATGCTTTCAAATACCGGATATTCATTCACAATGCCCATGTAAGAATCAATGCCTGCCACGATTTCTGCATTCGGATCTTCCTTCACAATCTTTGTGATCACCTGCCCCATCTTACCGTTGCAGCCATGCATAATCATTCTAACCATCTTGTGTATCCCCATTCCTTATAAAATTCCAAAATCTTTCATTGCCTTTGCAAGCTTTTCCTCGTTGGCCTGTGTCAGTTCTGTAAGTGGCATACGAAGACTGCCCACTTCCATTCCCTTCAGATTCAATGCTTTCTTAACAGGAATTGGATTCACTTCACTGAACAATGCGTTAACAAGTGGAATCGCTTTTAACTGTAACTCCAGACTTCCCTTTGTATCACCTGCTAAATACTTAGCACAAATCTCATGTGTCTCTTTCGGTGCCACATTCGACAATACAGAAATAACACCAATTCCGCCAAGTGATAAAACCGGCACAATCTGGTCGTCATTACCTGAATACAGATCAATCTTTCCATCCGTCAGATTCATAATCTTCGCAATCTGCGAAACATTACCGGATGCTTCTTTAATTCCAACAATATTATCCACATTCTTTACAAGTGTGGCTGCTGTGGCAGGCTCAATATTACAGCCTGTTCTGCTCGCAACACTATACATGATAATCGGTGCTTTTGCTTCTTCTGCAATCGCTGTGTAATGCTGGATTAAGCCCTGCTGCGTTGCTTTATTGTAATAAGGTGTTACAACCAGCAATCCATCAACACCACACTCTACTGCCTCTTTTGACAGCTGAATTGCTGTCTGTGTGCTGTTCGAACCTGTTCCAGCAACTACTGGTATTCTTCCCTTTGTAAATTCAACTGCTTTTTTAATGCATTCTACATGCTCCTCCTCAGACAGGGTTGCAGATTCTCCTGTCGTTCCACATATAATAATACTATCAGTTCCATTATTACATTGATAATCAATTAATTCTTCTAATTTGTCGTAATTAACACTTCCATCTGCATGAAATGGTGTAACAAGCGCCACTCCTGCCCCTGTAAAAATAGCCATAGTCATCCTCCTTAACTATCTAATCCACTCTATATTACAGGATTTTAGCATTATTCAACCTCAATGTCAATGTACGACACACTCTAATTTGCTTACAGAAACTTCATACGCAGTTCTCTTTTCCGTCTCCGTTTCGCCCAATTTCTTCACGTATTCTCTGCTTTGAATACGTCCTAATACCTGTACATGCTCTCCCACTTCAAACCCGGAGGCAAATCTTGCGTTTCTGCCCCAGCAGATACACGGTATATAGTCTGATTTGCCATATGGTCTGTTCACAGCCAACAAAAGGTCTGCGATTTCTCTTCCAAGCGGTGTTTTTCTGTAAATCGGTTTTTTACAAATATAACCATCCAACAATATGGTATTGGTTTTCGCACCATCCAATTCCTCTTCTACAAAAGAAACCTCCCGCACAAACACGGACAATACAAGCCTGTTCTTTTTCTCATCATGCTGATTGTACGAACGGAATTGTCCTGTTACCATAATGTATTCGCCAATATAATCCTGATGCACATCTATCAGCCTTTCAGAAATCATCAATGGTATTCTGTCATCTGAGCTGCTCAGACGTTTTACAAGAACATCTACCATATAAAATCCTTCTCCGAATACTTCGTGGCTAAACCGAAATTCAGAATCCACCACTCCCATTATAGTTACCTGATTGTTTTCAATAATCTTATCTGACATGAATTGTAGTTCCCCTTCCTCTTCGCGGTATTTTTGTCATTACTAAATGTATGCCTGAAGTTTTAAGTTTAGAACATATTTTTATTGTAATCTGAAAAAAATATGGTACACTGTATAAGTTGTAACTTTGCAAACACTACAGTTCAGCCTATAAAAAGGCTGTTACAAAAAATGGAGTTGAAAAAATTATGAAAACAAAACGTGAAGATATTAGAAACATTGCTATCATTGCCCACGTTGACCATGGTAAAACAACATTAGTAGACGAACTTTTAAAGCAAAGCGGGGTATTCCGTGCCAATCAGGAAGTCGCTGAACGTGTGATGGATTCCAACGACATCGAACGTGAACGTGGAATCACAATCTTGGCAAAGAACACAGCTGTATATTATAAAAATACAAAAATCAACATCATTGATACTCCGGGGCATGCTGACTTTGGTGGTGAAGTAGAACGTGTCTTAAAGATGGTAAATGGTGTAATTCTTGTGGTTGATGCTTTTGAAGGTGCTATGCCTCAGACAAAATTTGTCCTAAGAAAAGCCTTAGAATTAGAGCTTCCTGTTATCGTATGCATCAACAAAATTGACCGTCCTGAAGCAAGACCGGATGAAGTAATTGATGAAGTTCTGGAACTCTTTATGGATTTAGATGCTTCCGATGAACAGTTAGACTGCCCATTCGTATATGCTTCTGCAAAAGCAGGGCATGCAATTTTAGACTTAACAGAAGAACCAAAAAACATGATTCCACTGTTTGAAACGATTCTAGATTATATTCCTGCTCCAGAAGGTGACCCTGAAGCAGATACACAGGTTTTAATCAGTACGATTGATTATAACGAATACGTAGGGCGTATCGGAATCGGAAAAGTAGATAATGGAAAAATCTGCGTAAATCAAGATATGGTGGTTGTGAATGCACATGAACCGGAAAAACAGAGAAAAGTAAAAATCAGCAGGCTATATGAATTTGACGGGCTTAATAAAGTAGAAGTAAGAGAAGCTTCTATCGGCTCTATTGTTGCAATTTCCGGTATTTCTGATATTGCAATCGGAGACACTTTATGCTCTCCTGAAAATCCGACTCCAATCCCATTCCAGAAGATTTCCGAACCGACAATCGCTATGCAGTTCATTGTCAACGACAGTCCATTCGCCGGTCAGGAAGGAAAATATGTGACTTCTCGTCACCTTCGCGATCGCCTTTTCAGAGAATTGAACACTGATGTCAGTCTCCGTGTGGAGGAATCAGAAAACGCTGACAGCTTCAAAGTATCCGGCCGTGGAGAACTCCACCTTTCTGTCTTAATCGAAAATATGAGACGTGAAGGATATGAATTTGCTGTGAGTAGAGCCGAGGTACTATATAAGAACGATGAAAAAGGCAAATTACTTGAACCTATGGAAATCGCCTATATCGATGTTCCTGACGAATTTACAGGTACCGTTATTGATAAACTAAGCCAACGAAAGGGCGAACTCCAGAACATGAGTGCCTCTAACGGTTCTACGACCCGCCTCGAATTTTCAATTCCTGCACGAGGATTAATCGGATACCGTGGTGAATTCATGACTGACACAAAAGGAAATGGAATCATTAACACAGCATTTGATGGTTATGCACCATATAAAGGCGATATCCAATACCGTAAACAGGGTTCTCTTATTGCATTTGAGACGGGCGAATCAGTAACATACGGTCTCTTCAGCGCACAGGAACGTGGCATCTTATTTATCGGTCCGGGCGAAAAAGTCTATGCAGGCATGGTAGTCGGACAGAACGGAAAAACCGACGATATTGAATTAAATGTCTGCAAAACCAAGCACCTGACAAATACCCGTTCTTCCGGTTCTGATGAAGCGTTAAAACTTACTCCGCCTCGTATACTAAGTCTGGAGCAGGCTTTGGACTTCATTGATACGGATGAGCTGTTAGAAGTAACACCGGAATCTCTTCGTATTCGCAAGAAAATACTCGACCCCAAAATGCGAAAAAGGTCAAAATTCTAGCGATTTGTCAGTCATTTCATATTAATTTATTTATTTTTTATATACTTTTTATTGCGTATTGTTCAAAATGGTTGTATAATGAACCCATAAAATAAATCGAAAAAGGAGTTGAACTGCATGAATTATATTATTAGCGGCAAAAACATCGATGTAACACCTGGTTTAAAGACAGCCATTGAACAAAAGTTAGGAAAGCTGGAAAGATATTTCACTCCTGAAACAGAAATCATTGTTACTTTAAGTGTTGAAAAAGAACGTCAGAAAATCGAAGTGACAATCCCGGTCAAAGGTAATATCATCCGTTCGGAACAGGTAAGTGATGATATGTATGTATCAATTGATCTGGTAGAAGAAGTTATCGAGCGACAACTTCGCAAGTATAAAAATAAGCTCGTTGCAAAGCATCAGGAAGGCAGCGGCTTCCAGCCGTTGTTCTATGATATGGCAGAGGAGACTGCTGACAGTGATGAGATTAAGATTATCCGCACAAAACGTTTTGGAATCAAGCCGATGTTCCCGGAAGATGCTTGTATCCAGATGGAACTGTTAGGTCACAGCTTCTTTGTGTTCAGCAATGCTGAAACAGATGAAGTAAACGTTGTATATAAAAGAAAAGATAATACATATGGTTTGATTGAACCTGAATTCAACTAAAAGCCCGATAGGCGTATCGTTCTCCGATACGCCTATTTTTACATTCTAATCACTATTCTTCAAAGACCATCATCTCTCCGTTCACATTTGCAAAATAACACTCTTCCAAAATTCCCATGACAGCCTGCCCATTGGTTCCCTCTGTAATCTCTTTCATCACAGGTTTCATTTCGTCTTGTGGCAAAAGAACTTCCAGTTCCACCTTATCCGTATACACAGAATTAAGAATCATCAGTCCTCTCTGCCCAAGAATATATTGAATTTTTCCAAGCCCCGTATAGTCTGTCTGTATGGATAATTTTGATCCATGTGTTTTTGTAATAACCACACTGGCCGAAATCCCTGCTTTTGCTGCGCTGGCATATGCCCTTACAAGACCTCCAGTTCCCAAAAGAGTTCCTCCGAAATATCGTGTCACTACGACGGCAACATCATGAATTTCTTCCCCCAGAAGCACATCCAGCATCGGCTTCCCGGCAGTACCGCCTGGTTCTCCATCGTCGCTGCATCTCTGAACATGAAAATGCTCTCCTATCACATATGCAGAACAATTATGGGTAGCATTCCAATATTTCTTTTTCAATGAATCTATAAATGAAATCGCTTCTTCTTCACTTTTTACTGGTTTTACTGTAGCGATAAACCGTGATTTTTTCTCAACAATCTCCGCCTCGCCACCAGTGTATACTGTTTTATATTGAGTTAACATATCTTTTCACCTTTTAGCATTTTCCTTTACTATAACAGTAAAACAGCGTTCTTTACAATGTTTTCTTAAGATTTTCATAGTAAAATATGAACTTTTCAATTTTCGCTTTATTTAGACTTGTAAGTTTGTTATAATAATGCTGGAATAAAGGAGGAAATATTCATGAATTATGGAAAAAAGAATGCTTCAAAACAGCAGAAAAAAGTTACCTCAAAAGCTGCAATGAAGAAGAAACGAATGGGTGTCCGCCTTTTCAAAGCTGCACTGATCATATGCTTGATTATCGGTGTGCTTGGCGTTATCAGCGGCGGCATATTATTTAAAAAAATTATTGATGATTCCCCAAAAATTACACCGAATGATGTAAAACCTTCACAGTACATTACCACTGCCTATGCAAATGATGGTACAACCGCTCTCGATACTTTCGTAGATGCCGGTTCCAATCGTGAATACAAGTCAATTCAAGATATTCCTGTTCATTTGCAGGATGCTTTTATCGCAATTGAAGATTCTCGTTTTCGTGATCATGACGGAATTGATTTAAAGGGAATTGCGCGTGCGGGCATCAAAGGAGTTCTAACATTAAACTTTTCTGAGGGTGCAAGTACTATCACACAACAACTGATTAAAAATAGTATTTTCCCGAATTTTATACAAGAAACAAAATTAGAAAAGGTACAGCGTAAGATACAGGAACAATACCTTGCCTTACAATTAGAAAAACAGATGGATAAAGATGAAATTCTTGAAAACTATCTGAACACTATTAACCTGGGACAGAATACACTTGGTGTACAGGCCGCTTCAAAACGTTATTTTGGAAAAGACGTCAGCGAATTAACACTTTCTGAATCGGCAGCTATTGCCGCAATTACCCAGAGTCCTACACGTTACAATCCGATAACCAACCCGGATGAGAACGCAGTCCGAAGGCTAAAGGTTCTTGAAGATATGTTGGCGCAGGAGTTAATTTCACAAGAAGAATTTGATGAAGCTCTTGCTGATGATGTATATTCAAAAATTCAGGCAACGAATACAGAATATGTAGAAAGTCTTTCTGTAAGTTCATATTTCATTGATGAAGTGGCAAAGCAGGTAAGCAAAGACTTATGTAATGAACTTGGATATACAGAAACACAGGCATATAACGCTGTTTACAGTGGTGGTTTGAAAATTATTACCACACAGGATGTTGAGATGCAGCGAATTTGTGAAGAAGAAATCAATGATAACTCCAATTATCCCTCTACTATTAAATGGGGCGTAAGCTGTGCAATTACCATTCATCATGCCGACGGCACAATGAACAACTATGATCACAACGGCTTGAAGTATTATATTGAAAACAAAGAGAACAAAAAACACGGTCTGACATTTGATTCCCAAGATGCTGCACTTGCAGCCGTAGACGAATATATTGCAACTTTGACAACCGCAGAAGGCGACACAGTAGACAAACGTATTACCCTTTCTCCTCAGCCACAGGCTTCCGTTGTAGTGATGGACCAATACACCGGTCATGTGAAAGCAATGGTCGGCGGTCGTGGTGAGAAGACAGAGGAGCGAAGCCTGAACCGTGCTACACAATCTGCACGTCAGCCCGGTTCATGTTTTAAGGTACTTTCTACGTTTGTACCTGCACTTGATACTTATGGCGATACATTGGCAACACAAATTGAAGATTCACCATTCAAGTATGACAGCGGCAAACAAGTTAAAAACTGGTGGGGTTCTTCTTATAAAGGAAACATGACCATTCGCGAATGTATTACTCAATCTGCCAATGTGTGTACCGTAAAGAAATTTACTGAAATCACACCAGCACTTGGTTACAAATACCTGACAGAGAATTTTGCACTTTCCACATTAGATCCAAAAAATGATATTTTTCAGCCAACTGCACTTGGTGGTATTTCAAGAGGTGTTTATAACATCGAGATGACAGCTGCTTATGCAGCAATTGCAAATGGTGGTGTTTATACGGAACCAATTCTCTATACACAGATTTTTGACCACGATGGTAACCTATTATATGAAAAGACACCTAAAACACACATTGCACTAAAAGAAACAACAGCCGCATTAATTACAAGTGCAATGGAGGATGTTATGACAAAGGGTACAGGTGCCAGAGGTCGGTTGAAAAACATGCCGGCTGCCGGAAAGACTGGTACAACAACAGATGCTGTAGACCTTTGGCTCTCGGCTTATACACCTTATTTGACAGCCTCTGTATGGACAGGTTTTGATGACAATGATTCTATGAACAAAATGAATCAAAGTTTCCATATTGTTATCTGGAAAAATATTATGGATCGCATCCATGCAGATTATGAATATAAAACTTTTGAAATGCCGACATCTATTTCAAAAGTGACACTTTGCAAAAAAACAGGACTTCTTGTAAGCAGTGAAGCATGTAAGACTTATACAGAGTATTTTGCGCCTGGCACAGCTCCAAAGGATACTTGTCCCGGTCACGGGGAGGAGCCGGCTGAAAGCACTGAAAATCCTGAAGCAAATACTTCTGAGAAGCCTGAGGGCGGCGATAATTCAGGTAATGGTTCAGGTAATAATTCAGGTAATAATTCAGGCAATAATTCACAAAATAATAATTCTGAACAAAAACCGCCACAGGCACCAACAATTGCTCCATAAAACATAGGGAGATCCTTGAAAGGACTGCCTTCCTAACACATAAAAAAAGCTTGTCAATGTGACAAGCTTTTTTATGTGTTACTTTTACATGTTTCTTATATATAGCTTTATTTGACAATCATCTTGGCAGCACCGTAAATACCCGCATCATTTCCTAACTGTGCCAATTCAAATTTTACATTTTTATTAGCAAATAAAGCTGTTTCCATATATGGTTTTTGTACATAATCAATCAGTACAGAACCGGCTCTTGATACACCACCGCCAATTACAATTACAGAAGGATCCATCAATACAGAAATATCTGCCAATGCACGTCCAAGGTAATCCCCGAACACTTCCGCAACCTGCATTGCAACTTTATCTCCTGCTTTCACAGCATCAAACACATCTTTTGCTGTTACTGTTTCCGGATTTAAAACTGTCTCTTCTGTCGTATCAGCTAAGATTTTTCTTGCTACACGCACAACACCTGTTGCAGAAGCATATTGTTCCAGACATCCTTTTCTTCCACAGCCACAGCTTTCCGTCTCCTCTTTATTTACGCAGATATGTCCGACTTCCCCACCTGCTCCATTCGCTCCAGTAATCACACGGCCTCCTACAATAAGACCGCCGCCTACACCTGTTCCAAGTGTAATCATTACCATGTTCTTGTAACCTTGTCCGCCACCTTTCCACATTTCACCTAATGCAGCTACATTTGCGTCATTTCCAACTTTTACCTTCACCCCAGTAAGGTCTTCCAATTCGTGTTTCACTTCTTTGTAACCCCAGCCTATATTAGCAGACCCATTTACTACACCATCATCAGAAACCGGTGCCGGTACACCCACACCGATTCCTAAAACTTCTTTTTTAGTAATGTTATGTTCTTTCAATTTCTCAGCAATCGAATATGCAATATCCGGCAGAACAGAAGCCCCTTGATTTTCTTTTCTTGTTACAATCTCCCACTTTTCAAGCAACTCACCATCAAACTTGAAAAGTCCCATCTTTACTGTAGTTCCTCCTACATCAACACCAAAACAATAATTCATCTTTCATTCTCCTATCTGCTTTTTGTTAAATTTTCCTGTACTCTTCTGTACAGTTCCTCTGCTGCATTGTATCCCATCTGTTTCTGTCTATGATTAACAGATGCGGATTCTACAATAATTGCAACATTACGTCCCGGACGGATAGGAATAGAATGACACACAACCTTGTTTCCGAGGAATTCCGTGTATTCTTCTTCCAGTCCCAATCGATCATATTCTTTGTCCTTGTCCCACTCTTCTAACTTAATCACAAGGTCAATCGTCTGTGTTTCCTTTACACTCTGAACCCCGAACATCGTCTTAATGTCCACGATTCCTATACCGCGAAGCTCAATTAAATGTTTCGTAACAGGTGGTGCAGAACCAACTAGAGTATCATCACTTACTCTTCGAATTTCGACTGCATCATCTGTTACAAGCCGGTGTCCACGCTTAATAAGCTCTAATGCGGCTTCACTTTTACCAATTCCGCTTTCACCCATAATAAGGACGCCAACCCCATATACGTCTACCAAAACACCATGAATCGCAATGCATGGAGCCAATTCTACATTTAGCCAGCGAATTACTTCTGCTTGAAACTGCGAGGTTTTCTTGTCCGTTGCAAATACTGGTGTATTCGTCACACAGGCTTCCTCCAAAAGTTCTTCATCTGGATAAATCTCAGTTGTAAACACAAGACATGGTATTCCATAAGAAAATAACTGCTTGTAAACTTCTTTTTTGGTTTCCAATGATAAAGTCTGCAAATACGTATATTCTACATAGCCGATAATCTGTAAACGCTCCGAATCAAAGTGGTCAAAATAGCCCGTCAGCTGCAGTGCCGGACGATTCACATCTGGAACCGTAATACGTTTTTCCGATATATCAATGCCTGGTGTAAGATTCTT
The DNA here is from genome assembly GCA_937896665.1 of uncultured Clostridia bacterium. Taxonomy (GTDB): domain Bacteria; phylum Bacillota; class Clostridia; order Lachnospirales; family Lachnospiraceae; genus Faecalimonas. Next base: position 9,579 of record CALBNS010000122.1, on the reverse strand, counting down.
TAAATTCATTCTTTCCACCATTTTTGTCATTTTTACACCTGCCATTTTTCCTTTCCTTTCCTTTTACTTTTCTACCTACCAGTATACCATTAATGGAAAAAACTGTACACTTCTTTTGCAGATTTTTCATTCATAGAAGGAATTTTTTTCAGTTCTTCAATGTTTGCATTTTTAATCTCTTCAATATCTGCGAAATACTTCATCAATGCCTTCCGGCGAGCCGGACCAACACCTTTAATATCATCCAGAATCGAATGCACCTGCCCCTGACTACGCAGTTTCCGGTGAAATTCGATTGCAAACCGGTGTGCCTCGTCCTGAACTCTCGTAATAAGCTTAAACCCTTCCGAGCTACGGTCAATCGGTATTTCGGTATTATTGTAATAGAGCCCCCTTGTCCGGTGATTATCATCTTTTACCATTCCACACACAGGAATATTCAGCTTCAGCCCGTCTAAAACCTCCAGTGCTATGTTAACCTGTCCTTTCCCACCATCCATCATTATCAAATCCGGAAAGGATGTAAATCCTCCAAGCTCTTTTCCTTCCTTTCTCTCTTCCAAACCATGCTCAAATCGTCTTGTAAGAACTTCCCTCATACTTGCATAATCATCCGATCCCACAACGCTCTTGATTTTAAATTTACGGTAATCATTTCTTTTCGGTTTCCCTTTTTCATAGACAATCATGGAACCTACAGAAGCAAATCCACTAGTATTTGAAATGTCATACGCTTCCATTCGCACAATATTTTCTAAACCAAGTAACTTTTCAATCTCTTTCACAGCTCCGATTGTCCTGCCTTCCTCCCGTTTCAGACGCTCTTTATCCGTATTCAACACTAATGCTGCATTCGTTCTTGCAAGTTCCACCAATTTTTCTTTTTCACCCTTTTTCGGAACCCTGATATGCACTTTATGCTCACGTTTTTTTGTAAGCCACTCTTCAAGAAGACTCTGTTCTGCCAATTCCTCCTGCACCATGATTTCGCCCGGAATAAATGGAGTTCCCACATAAAACTGTTTCATAAAGCTCTCCAGAATTTCACCTTTGGAGTGCTCTGACACATTTCTCAAGAAGAAATGATCCCTGCCGATTAATTTTCCTCCACGAATAAAGAACACCTGTACCACAGCATCCTCTGCATCCTTTGCAACAGCAAGAATATCCCGGTCTTCTCCTCTGCTGTCCGTAATCTTCTGCTTCTGGGCAATCTGCTTTACGCTGTTTAATAATTCACGATACTCAATTGCCTTTTCAAATTCCAGCTGTTCCGAAGCCTCTATCATCTTCTGTTCCAGCTCTTTTAAAATTTCCTCATAATGTCCATTTAAAAAACGGATTACTTCCTGAATAGAATTATGGTATTCTTCCTCCGAAATGTAACCTTGACATGGAGCTTTACACTGTTTGATATGATAATTGAGACATGGGCGTTCCTTCCCTATGTCCTTCGGCAGATTACGGTTACAGCTCCTGATATGATACAACTTTCGTATCAGTTCAATTGTATCTTTTACTGCGCCGGCACTCGTATATGGGCCAAAATACTTTGCTTTATCCTTTTTCATTTCACGTGCCAGCATAATCCGTGGGTAAGCTTCATTTACAGTCAGACGGATAAAAGGATATCCCTTGTCGTCCATCAGCATCGTATTATACTTTGGTCTATGCTCCTTAATCAGATTACACTCTAAAACAAGTGCTTCCAGTTCCGAATCTGTCACAATGTATTCAAACCATCGTATATGCGTAACCATTTGCTCGATTTTTGCACCTTTATTACGACTTACCTGAAAATATTGCCTTACACGGTTTTTTAAACTAATCGCCTTGCCCACATAAATTATCTGATCTTTTTCGTCGTGCATGAGATAAACTCCCGGCTTTGCCGGGAGTTTCTTTAGTTCTTCTTCGATATTAAAATTATACATCTTCTTCTACATCTGCAGCTTCGTTGACTGCTTCACTTTCTATTATCTCTGTCGTTTCTGCTTCAATTTCTGTCTCTGTTTCAGACTTTGTTTCCGCTGCATTTCCAGCTTCATTCTGAACTTTATGGAAGATTTCCATAAATTCTTTTCCTGTGATTGTCTCTTTCTCAATCAAGAATGCTGCAATCTTATCCAGTGCAATACGATTCTCTGAAAGTAATCGTTTCGCCTCTTCGTACGAATCTTTCAGCATATGCATTACTTCCTGATCAATTTCTCCTGCTGTTGCTTCCCCACAGTTCATAACTGCACGCCCATCTAAATATTTGTGCTGAACTGACTCTAAGCCCATCAGGCCAAATTTCTCAGACATACCATACTGTGTAACCATTGCTCTGGCAAGCTTTGTAGCCTGCTCAATATCGTTAGACGCCCCTGTTGTGACTGTTTCAAAAACAAGTTCCTCCGCCGCGCGCCCCCCTAACATACCGACAAGCATCGCTTCTAATTCTTTTTTCGTGTTCAGGAACTTTTCTTCTTCCGGGGTATGCATTACATATCCCAACGCACCCATAGTTCTTGGAACAATTGTAATCTTTTGTACCGGTTCAGCATCTTTCTGTAGCGCACTCACAAGTGCATGTCCCACCTCGTGATACGATACAATACGTCGCTCCTCCGCATTCATAATACGGTCTTTCTTCTCTTTACCTACCAACACTACTTCTACTGCTTCAAATAGATCCGACTGCGATACCACGCTGCGTCCATTCTTAACTGCGTTAATTGCAGCTTCATTTATCATATTAGCAAGGTCTGAACCCACTGCTCCTGAAGTCGCGAGTGCAATTGCTTCCAAGTCAACTGTCTCGTCCATCTTCACATCTTTGGAATGAACTTTTAAAACGTCCACACGTCCTTTCAAATCCGGCTTATCTACAATAATTCGTCTGTCAAAACGTCCCGGTCTCAAAAGTGCCGGATCCAAAATCTCCGGTCTGTTCGTTGCTGCTAGCAGCAATAAGCCCTTATCTGTATCAAAACCGTCCATCTCTGCAAGAAGCTGATTCAATGTCTGCTCACGCTCATCATTGCTTCCCAGACCATTATCACGGCTCTTACCAATCGCATCAATTTCATCAATAAAGATAATACATGGTGCCATAGCCTGAGCCTGTTTAAACAAATCACGCACCCTTGATGCCCCTACACCAACATACATCTCTACAAACGCAGAACCTGACAATGAGAAAAACGGTACCTTTGCTTCCCCGGCTACTGCCTTTGCAAGCAATGTCTTACCAGTTCCCGGAGGTCCTACAAGTAATGCACCTTTCGGAAGCTTTGCACCAATCTCCGTATATTTTTTCGGGTTATGAAGAAAATCAACTACTTCCTGAAGAGACTCTTTTGCCTCATCCTGTCCTGCTACATCCTTAAATGTAATACCGGTCTCTTTCTCCACATACATCTTTGCGTTACTCTTTCCAACGCCCATGATGCCTCCGCCCTTTGACATTTTTTTCATCATGTAGTTGAGGGCGACAAAAATTAAAATAAATGGAAGTACCACAGTAATTAAAATATTCATCCACATTGCTGCCGCTGTGTCCGGAATCTTTGCACCATACTTGATGCCTGCTTCGTACAAGCGCTGTGGCAATGTTTCATCTTCTACAATACCTGTATAATATGTGATTTTTATCTCTGGAAGAAGTCCCTCTTTCTTGTCAGTATTCGGTGTAATAATTAATCGTGTCGAATCAATTACCACTTCCTCTACTTTACCTTCATCGACCATCGTGAGAAATTCGCTGTAACTAATTTCTTTATTGGTTGTATCACGCATAAAAGAATACAGTCCAAACACAAGAAATGCAGTTATTATAGTAGTAATAAGTACTATGATCAGACCTTGCCTGTTGCTATTCTGGTTGTTCTGATTATTGGGATTATTCTGATTGTTTCTTCTATCGTTACTATTTTGATCGTTATACATCTTTTGCCTCCTAAATACTATCCTCTATATTATAAAGATAGCCCATACATAAATCAATAAAAACATTGTGAAATGGAACCATCTTTTCTTAAACTTTTCTAAAATATTCAAAATAAATTACTCATTTTTTTATTAGGACTAGATAAATCGGGGTATTATGTAGTATACTATTTTAGTAATTTTATTATGTAGATTGTAATACAATTCATACTATAGACAAGAGGGTAAAAGACTTATGAAAATTGGATTTGATAATGAAAAATATTTAAAAATGCAATCAGCTCATATCAAAGAAAGAATCAGTCACTTTGATAATAAATTATATTTGGAATTCGGGGGAAAATTATTCGATGATTACCACGCATCCAGAGTACTTCCGGGATTTGCCCCTGACAGCAAATTAAAATTATTGATGCAGCTTTCAGATCAGGCAGAAATTGTAATTGTCATCAGCGCCGGCGACATTGAGAAAAACAAGGTACGTGGTGATTTGGGTATTACGTATGACAGCGACGTATTAAGGCTCATGGATTCCTTCAAAGAAAAAGGCCTCTATGTGGGCAGTGTTGTAATCACCCAGTATTCCGGCCAAAATAGTGCGAACCTTTTTAAAACACGCTTGGAAAAATTAGGAATCAAAGTGTATACACATTATTCCATTGAAGGGTACCCTTCCAATATTCCACTTATTGTAAGTGATGAAGGATACGGAAAAAATGATTATATCGAAACTTCAAGACCACTTGTGATCATTACAGCACCTGGTCCTGGAAGTGGAAAGATGGCAACTTGCCTTTCACAGCTTTACCACGAACATAAACGTGGTGTCCGCGCAGGCTATGCCAAATTCGAGACATTCCCTATATGGAATATTCCATTGAAACATCCGGTTAATCTTGCATATGAAGCAGCAACTGCTGATTTGAACGATGTCAATATGATTGACCCATTCCATTTAGATGCATATGGAATTACTACTGTCAACTATAATCGTGATGTAGAGATTTTTCCTGTATTAGACGCCATTTTTGAACGAATTTATGGAGAAAATCCATATAAATCACCTACGGACATGGGGGTAAACATGGCAGGAAACTGTATCTGTGATGACGAAGTCTGCCGTCAAGCTTCCAACCAGGAAATTATTCGCAGATACTATAATGCATTAAAAGGATTGGCAGAGGGCACTTCTCAGGAAGAGGAAGCATACAAGATTGAACTTTTAATGAAACAGGCTCATATTTCCATCGAAGATCGTAAAGTTGTCTCTGCAGCTCTCAAACGGGCTGAGGAAACGAATGCACCAACAGCTGCTTTAGAATTAGCAGATGGTACAATTATTACAGGAAAAACAACTCCTCTTCTCGGTGCTTCTGCCGCAGTATTGCTGAATGCACTTAAAACATTAGCAAGATTAAATGATGACTTACACTTGATTGCTCCAAGTGTCATAGAGCCAATCCAGAAATTAAAGACAGCATACCTTGGAAGTAAGAATCCACGTCTTCATACAGATGAGATTTTGATTGCACTTTCTATTAGTGCCGCTACAGATAAAAATGCACAGCTTGCATTAGAACAGATTCCTAAACTTAGAGGCTGTCAGGCACATACTTCTGTTATGCTTTCATCTGTCGACATCAAACAATTCAAACGTTTAGATGTACAGTTGACTTCAGAAGCCAAATACGAAAACAAACGTATTTATAGATAAAACAAAAAGTCACATACAAAACTAACATTACCTACAGGTTCTGCCATCAGCAGACTTCCTTCGGCTGTATGGCAACTTAAAAGTTTTTGTATGTGACTTTTTTTTACTTATTGAAATGATCTAAGACACTCTTAGCAGCTTTGATTCTTTCTGCACTGGTTCTCCATATCTTATATTCATTCATGGAAGCAACGCCCATACTGACATCCTCTTTACGATATTTCATTTCACTGTCTAAAGTGACTTTACCAGACATGTGGTATGAAGAAGCACCTGTTTTTTCATATAATTCAGGAATTACAGCTGCATCTACACCGCCACCAATTAAAATATCAATTTCATCTCCAGCCTGTTGTACCAATTTTGCTAACAAATCCGTTCCATCAATACAATTGTTTTTCTGTCCGGAAGTCAAAATCGTATTGATTCCTAATCCCTTAGCCTCCTCCAACGTCCTAAGTGGATCCTTGCACATATCAAACGCACGATGAAGCGTGATAGACATTCCCTTTGCGTTCTCTATTAATTCACGTATTTGTGAAAGATTTAAATATCCTTCCGGTGTCAAATTTCCTATAACAACCCCATCTGCTCCTAATTCACGAAACATCCTAACCTCGTCTTTAATAATTTCATGCTCGTAATCTGTATAACAGAAATCACCAAAACGTGGTCTCAACAAAACATGAGTGCGTATATCAACTTCTGATTTAATTTTTTGAAATAATACCTTTGAAGGTGACAGTCCTCCAATGATCAATGCACTACATAGTTCGATTCTATCGGCTCCACCTTTTTTTGCTTCTAATGCAGATTCTACTGAGTCCACACAACATTCTAAAATAAAATTTTTCATTATAAACTCCTATACAATCACAGCTTCAATATAGTCTATAGGCCTATGAAAATTTGGAGTCTCACTGTCAGATGGTGCCCATGTACCATAATGCTCATTTGCCTTATTTTCTGATATTTTAAAGAAATCAAAATAAAATGATTTTCCCTCTTTTATTTTAGCAAAATCACAAATTTCGCATAAAAACTTTTCCGGTATGATAAATTCAAGTGACCATTGTTCTTCCTCTACACGTGCCTCAATTTCGGTCATTTTGTATACTTCCTCACTGATAAACTTTCTATTCTTTCGTCCTTTTCCATACTTAGTATACATAGCGCCATTCGCATTAATTTCAAAATTTGTATACATACAGTCATTTGTAAGTGGCTCTCCATCTTCTAGAAAGGCCATAAATATTTCCATCGCACTCTCTTCACACACTCTGTCATAAAGTTTTTTGTATTCCCTCATAGGATTCTTTTCCTCACATACGAGCTTTACGAAAAATCCTTTGTTATCTAAATAACCTAACCATCCGTAGGCTTTGGGTTTATAACCGTTTCCACACTCATAATAATGGGTAATTGAAAACTGTTCGCAAGTTTCAATTTGATTTTTTTTTGATATTGTTTTTACTTGAAATGCCATTTTTCCTCCTATCAGAAAAGAGATGCAGTATCTGCATCTCTTTTCACATCATTTATGTATAGCTTTTAACTATTTACATAATTTTTTGAATTCGTCAGCTACGAACTGTACTTGAGTACCAATAATAACTTGAACAGCTGTTTTGCTTGGACGAACCACACCTGCAACACCTGCAGATTTAATTTTCTTTTCATCAACTTTTGTATAATCTTTGATTTCAAGACGAAGTCTTGTAATACAGTTGTCGATAGAAGCAACGTTTTCTTTTCCGCCAACACCTTCTAATACAACTTTAGCAACTGCTGTGAAATCGTTGTTTGCTAAAACAACTTTTGTTTCATCTTCATCGTCATCTTCTCTACCTGGTGTTTTGAGATCGAATTTAACGATTGCAAAACGGAATACAACGTAGAATACGATAAATGCAGCGATACCTAATGGAAGAATCAACCATGTGTTAGCTGCAGCCGGTAATGACGCTGAGAAGATTAAGTCAGTTGCACCAGCTGAGAAACAGAAACCTGCACGGAAACCAACTAATACTGTGATTACTGTGAAGATACCGTATAATAAAGAGTAAATTAAGTATAATACTGGAGCTAAGAACATGAAACCGAATTCGAAAGGTTCTGTAACACCACAGATGAAAGCACAAATAGCTGCTGAAGCAACAAGACCAATAGCTACTTTCTTCTTATTCTCTTTAGCACATTGAACGATAGCTAAAGCCGCACCTGGAATACCAAACATCATACATGGGAAGAATCCTGACATGTACATACCTAAGTCCCAAGTAACATCTGCTGATGTTTCACCAGCCCAGAAGTGACCAAGGTCACCAAGACCGATTGTATCAAACCAAAATACGTTGTTTAACGCATGGTGTAATCCTGTTGGGATTAATAAACGGTTTAAGAATGCGTAGATACCAGCACCTACAGCACCCATCTTAGCGATTGCCTGACCAACTGATACTAAAGCACCAAATACAACTGGCCATACAAATAATAAGATAGCTGAAACAACGATTGAAACAACACCAGCTACGATAGCAACACAACGTTTTCCGCTGAAGAATGCCAAGAAGTCTGGTAATTTTGTTCCTTTAAATTTGTTGTAACATGTTGAACCAATAATACCTGCGATAATAGCGATAAATGGGTTCGCAATTTTGCTAAATGCAAGACTTGAGTTAGCATTTTCGGCAACTGAAGGCATAAGAGCTGTAACTGTATCAACGTTAAGTAATGTTGTAATCATTAACCAAGAAGCTAATGCAGCAACACCTGCTGTACCGTCATTGTCATCTGCCATACCAACACCAACACCAATAACAAACAAAAGTGCCATGTTGTCAATTAAAGCTGCACCAGCTTTAACTAAGAAGAAACCAAGCAAGTTTAAGAAACCTGTCATTTCTCCACCTTGCATAGTCGCTGGACACAATGCGTATCCAATTCCCATTAAAACACCGCAAATAGGTAAAGTTGCTACTGGGAGCATTAATGATTTACCTAATTTTTGAAGATATTTCATCATAATTTTTTCCTCCTTTTCTCTCATTTCTTATGTGTTATCTTCATTATATAAAAGCCCGGTACTCAGTCAGGCTTATATATCACATTATTTTACAAGTGTAAGTACTTCGTCTAAAACGCTTACATTCTTGTCTACATGAGCTGTAATTTCCTTATAATCAGGAGTATTACAAATAATTACTGGTGAAATCACTTCTAAACCTGCGGCTTTAATAGCCTCAATATCAAACTCTAACAATAAATCACCTGCTTTTACTTCCTGACCTGCTTCCACATGAGTTGTGAAAGGTTCACCCTTCAAAGCAACTGTATCAAGTCCTACATGAATTAAAATCTCAATACCTGAAGCAGATCTCATAGAAATTGCGTGCTTTGTATCAAAAACCATCTCAACAACACCGTCAATTGGAGCTACTACTTTTCCAACTGAAGGAATAATTGCCATACCTTTTCCCAAAATCTCTTCTCCAAATGTTGGATCACTTACTTTAGACAACTCTACTGCCTCACCTTCAATTGGTGCACCGATTACTTCTCCGGCTTTCTTACCTAAACCTAATTTTTCCTTTAATGAAGTAAACATCTTCTTCCTCCTTCATTTTATAAAATTTCCCTTATGAATATGATAGTAATCTTTGACTAAAATGTCAAATATTATTTTTCATTTTTGTACAATTTCTCACAAATTCTGCACTTTGGGGGATATTTCACATGAGTGACCATTTTATTTTTTTCAAAAAAAAAAGCCCTTAAAAACTTTAAGAGCTCAGACAGGGGATGAGAGAATCGAACTCCCACCAAAAGTTTTGGAGACTCCTATCATACCATTTGACCAATCCCCTATATTATCCTTATGTACCTTCAAAACCACATACAGCTTTCTGATAAGCTTTTATCTTTCCATCTTC
>CALBNS010000121.1 GCA_937896665.1 uncultured Clostridia bacterium | reverse complement strand
TCCATTGTTTTTCCTTGACCGGAGTCCGTTATACCCATATTCATAGGATGTGCTGTCTCCATCCACCGTGACAGTCCGGAGTTTTCTTCCTTCCATCCATGTCATGGTGTACGATTTGCCATTATAATAGCTCAATGGATTACCGATTCCGTCATAGGTAAGTTCCACTCCATCGACTGCGGTCAGCAGATCCCTCCAGTCTGCATCGCCATAGGTATATGTATGGTTCCTGATGCCATTATGGAAGGTCAGAAGGTTTCCTGCAGTATCGTAAGTATAGCTTTCCCGCCTTCCGTCCCCAAAGACTGCCTGTGTCAGCTGATTCCTGTCATCATAGGTATAGGCGGCGGATGTGGAATGCATGGTATCCGTTTCCGTAAGGATATTTCCCCCGGCATCATAGGTGTAGAGGAAATTGTGGATCTGGGTGACATTGTCACTCCAGGTCTTCTTCCGGGATACCAATGATGTGGCAGTTCCCTCCGTAGCATTGTCCTGGTAGGAAAACTCTTCCCAGAATCCTCCCCCTTCCCTCTTACTGTCAATCTGCTTGGCTGTCAGGCGCTGGACAGAATCGTAATTATAATAGACGATAGCCCCGCTTGCCATCTCCATGCCGACTAGTATGCCGTCCGAGTAACTGTTGCTGCTGTTGTTGTCATAACTATATGTTTCTGTACCATTTCCCAGCGTTTTAGAAGCAAAGGACTGTTTAACCATCCGACTATATTCATCATAACTGTAATCAGAGTAGATATCTTCGTTTTCGGCATGAAGGAGACGTCCCAGGGAATCGTAGTTATAATACCATGTCCGTCCCGCAGCACTGTCATGGATGCTGTGCAGTGTACCCTCCCCGGTATACTGATATGCAAGGACACGGCCAGTGGAATATGTGGCCGTCTTGACTCTTCCAAGGTTATCATATGTATACGACACACTATCTCCGTTACCGTAATTCTGAGCACTCAGAGGACCATTCTTCTCACCGTACACATAACCTGCCAGCTGACGTGCTCCCACCGATACACCAGTCCTGTTCCCCCATATATCGTAGGTAAAATGATAGGTCTGGCTATTCTCCCCGGAACCGGATCTGGTCATTGCAGAAAGTTCACCCTTATCATAAGCGTACCCTATTTCCACCGTATTTGCAAGACGATTTTGGGTTAATCTTCCAAAGGTATCGTAAGTATAGTAATTGGTGGTATTCCTTGGGTCTGTGATGCTGGTGGCAAGTCCGAGTGCTGTGCTCAAACCGCTTTCATAGCCGTACTGTACGGTTCCTCCTGCTGCATCCGTTATGGAAACTGTCCGGTTTCCGTCAGAGCTATAAGAAGCCGATGTGCTCATGGACTTCCCGCCGTTAACACTCTGAAGTCTGGTGGACTTCACATTCCCGTAGCTGTCATACCCCATGGTCTGCTTAACCACTCCGTTGCTGACAGCAGTGAGTCTGTGCTTATAGGCAGTATCATATGTATAAGTATACCTCCCGTTGCCGCCGGTATAGTAGCCGTAGGATGCCTGTACGCTGATATAGTACCCTTTGCAGGCGCGTTGGTGCTTAGCTGACTTTACCTTTCGGGATAAATCCTTTGCATACATATCGTTCAGAATGTTTTTAAACGGTGCAATATCATTATCATCCCAATTGGTGTCAATTCCGTCATTCACGGCAATATACCGTACGCGTTTGCGACTAAAATACACATCGGTATAATAGCCGGTTTGGATATAGTCTCTGCCCAGTCTGCTCAAGTCCTTGGTAATTGACAGTAAAATTTAGAGGATAAATATCCTCCAACTGTTTCCTCACTTGGAAGCAAAAAAATAAGCCTCAAAAAACAATGTTCACAAAATCTTTACAAACGGAGAATGTAACTGCTATGTAACTGCTATGTACCAGCAAGCATCGCCGTTGTGATACCACGGCAATTGTCAGGAGCATTCCTGAAACCTTTGAGGGCTTGGGATTATCCCAACGAACTGCCTTTTGTCCCCAAAAGGCGATGCTTGCCGGAATAGTGCTTTACTCTAAAGGCAAATCGTCAATTTTTGAAACAGGTATACTTCCTTTGGGGAACAATTCAATTAATGCTTCCGTAAATAGCTCTATTGTCTCGTACTCTGAACTTGATATATAGTACAATTTATTCTCGAAAATAGAGCTTGTGTATTTACAATCTGCACTTGCCCCAATTTTGATAGTTTTATTACTTGTGCACACCTCAATTTCAACAATATCATTTTCAGACACTATTTTAGTTACTGCTTCAATTGTCAGTTGCTTTACATCTGAGGATTGATAATTTATATTCTTTCGATTCGCGCGTGTATGGAATAATTCTCCAATAGAAATGTATAAACAAAGGACACTGACCATTGTTAGCACAAAACATAATAGTGTAACCGCTGCATTAGTCCATGAATTTGAGAACCGAAAAACCTTGTTTCGCACGAGACTAAGAATAATCACAGACAGACAAATTATTATCTTTACAACAGGGTATGTAAAAGAGGTCAAGTTTGTGTGAACTTCAAACAGTTTCATATAAATCTCCATTCCGCCGCCTTTGTCGGCGGTACAAATAGTAATGAAAGTTTCGATTACCTCCATTGTTGCGTTATAATAGTTTTTGGAAGCCATACTGCAAAGCACGGGGAGGTGAGTCGTAAAAACTTTCTTCGTTTTAGACAGCATACAAATCAGTGTAAGTCCCATCTTTCAAGCACAAATAAGTGGCTCTATAAGACCGTACAGTGAGAATTGTTTTAACTTCTCTGTTAAATGTGTGATGGAACAGTCAATGGCTTCCTTATCCTACCTGGAAAGGAGTTTTTGACCATGAAAGTTGTTTATCAAACCTCTTGTGGCGTCGATGTTCACAAATCTTTTCTCGTTGCCACAATCATTAAAACCACTTCTGGAGTGCAACCTTCTTATCACAAGAAGCGTTTCTCCACCTTTAACAATTCTATTTTACAATTCAAAGAATGGCTTATTGAAAACAAATGTCGTGATGTCTGTATGGAATCTACCGGTAAATACCGGGTTCCTGTGTTCAACCTTTTGGAAGGCGAAATCAACGTCACCATCGCTAACCCTAAATGGGTAAAAGATGTCAAAGGGAACAAGGACGATACTAAAGATTCAAAATGGATTGGGGATTTGTTTCGATTAGGTCTGGTTCCTGGGAGTTATATACCTTGCAAACCAATCCGTATCCTGCGTGAGTTCACAAGATACCGTTACAAGCTGACTTCCTGTTGTTCCAGTGAAAAAAACAGATATCAGAACGCGCTTACTGTTTGTAATGTCGCTTTAGATTCGGTTGTTTCCGATATCTTCGGGAAATCAGCTACATCTGTTATTGATTACCTGATCGAGCAATCCAACAATTCCATCAACCACGAAGAAATAGCTTCCAGACTCCTTCGTTCACTCAAGAAGAAGTCTGACAGTGTCATTGAATCCATCGAAGGATATCAGATGACCGATTCCAAAAAATATCGTATGCGCCTCGTCCGCGCACATATGGATTATATCACATCTACAATAGATGATATAGACACTATGCTTGATTCTTTGATTGCACCTTATGAAAATGCTGTCCAGTTACTGTGTACCATTCCAGGTGTTGAACGTAATAGTGCCATCACTATTATCTCTGAAATTGGTAACGATATGACTCCTTTTTCTAATTCCAAACGTTTATGCTGTTGGGCCGGTTTAACTCCCGGCAGTAATGAATCTGCTGGTAAGAAGAAATCCGTCAGGATAACACGTGCCGGTGTTTACCTCAAACCCGCGTTGGTACAATGTGCCCATGCAGCCGTGAAATCTGATAAATCACCTTACTACAAGCAAAAATACGAACGCATTATGAGATGTCGTGACAAGAAAAGAGCCATTATTGCAATCGCTCGGATGATTCTTACTGCTATCTACCAGATGCTGTCTACTGGTGAAGCATGGAATCCAAGCGATTTATATAAAACCGATATGCCTGAACCTCTAAACGAAAAACAGAAGGAAAAGACTATCAAATAGGCTAAGAAGTTATTTATCAGTGAAGGAATTCTATCTGAATCGCAAATAGCTTCTTAGACTAAACAAATTAACTTGTCTTTAAAGGCTGCCATAAGACAGCTTGTTAAAGTGCGCCATTTATTGGCTGTCCTCTACTTTCTTTCACAGTATTTACCTTTCCAATTTCTATGCCAACATGCGTTTAACTCTATCGTATGCATGCTGCTTTACGCCGTAATATCCATCAAGTGCAAATCCACCAACAATACTTGATCCTAATCCCTTGGCAACAACTTTTGCGCTCATTCTGGCAGCTGTTCCATTTCTCAACTTGGTTAATCCCGATTTGTATACAGCAGACCAACTGTTTCTTCCTGCAGTTGCACCTTTAATCCCAGGTATTTTTCCGAGTCCATAACTGACTGCACCGTCTACAGCGGCATTCGCACCTATTTCTGCCCAGGATTTATTGTAGTTGCTAATTGTTAATTTTTCCAAGGATTGCCCCACTCCTGTTGTAACGGCACCAGTAACCGCATTAGCCGCATTCATATTTCCCGTAGTAGCAAGGACTACTCCACCCGCGGCACCGCCAACAGCAGCACCGGTATATGTTTGCCAATTACTGATTGATACTTCACCATTTAACACACTAGTAACCACATCGCTCATAACTTGACCAACAACACCTGCAACAGCGCCTACCACAGCACCGATAAGAACATTAGTCCATAAATACCCGCTACTATCTGCGCGCGATACAGGGTTATTTCCGCAGTATGCAAAAAGGTTAAGGCTAGCAAAATCGCCATTTGCACCAAGCAGAGCAACAGCATCTGCATTAATAAACCGCCCAATCTCAGGATCATAATACCTGCTGTTCAGATAATAGAATCCCGTCTCCTCATCGTAGTAATATCCTCTGTACCGGAATGGGTTC
>CALBNS010000120.1 GCA_937896665.1 uncultured Clostridia bacterium | reverse complement strand
TAAGACATCGCCCTTTCACGGCGGTAACACGGGTTCGATTCCCGTAGGAGTCATTAACTAAAGAAATTCAGCATAAATTAGTATGGCGCCATAGCCAAGTGGTAAGGCAAAGGTCTGCAACACCTCTATCACCAGTTCAAATCTGGTTGGCGCCTTTGGTAAAGTTCCCTAGAATTCTTGAAAAATCAAGGATTTTAGGGTCTTTTTTTAGTGCAGTTATATGAGAGTTGTGATACAATGGTTCGTGTATAAGCAAAAGTATGAACGCCAGGGGAGGCAGAGTATAGAATGAGTATTCATGATTGGGAACAGTATGGTGATGAAATACGTAGAACTGTCCAGGATGCGATAGAGAATGGAAATTATGAGAGCTTAAATCAGTCAATTAAAAACACAGTTAATCAGGCGACAGATTGGGTTTCGAGAAACGTGCGAAATTCTGGAGGGGCTGATTTTTCAAATAAGAATCAGGGTTCTGCATATCATCAGCCTAAGTATTGTGGACATCAGGTAAAACCAGTAGAAAAACAGATGCCATTATTATATGATAAAAAAATTGGAGCACAGATTGCGGCAATTTTTCTTGCAATATTCGGATATGGTCTGGGTGTTATCTTTTTTCTCATTCTCATATTTGGTCTGTTAGGAATGTTTGTTGCAAGTGCTGAAAGGATTGGGGGAGTTCTTACTGTTATTAGTGCCAGTCTGCTGGCTGTCAGTGCTATTATGGCATGGACAGGAACCGGCATGTTGACTAAAATATCTCGTTTCAAAAAGTACATCAGTGTGATTGGAAAAAGAGAGTACTGCAATATTTCCGAATTGGCTTCGAGAATTGGAAAGTCCACTAAGTTTGTAGTGAAGGATTTGGAAAAGATGTTAAAAAAAGGCTGGTTTTATCAGGGATACTTGGATAGACAGAGGACTTGCCTGATTGTCACGAACCAGATGTATCAACAATATCAGCAACTAGAGGAAACCAGACAATTACAGCTAAAAGAAGAAGAGCAAAGACTGAATGAGGAACGTAAAGTACAGGAACGTCAGGCAATTTATCGAAAAGGATTGTCTCCAGAGGTACAGAGAGTTATTGAGCAAGGTGACATGTATGTTCAAAAGATTCGTGCATGTAATGACAAAATCCCGGGGGATGCAATCTCAGCAAAGATTTCCCGTATGGAGTTATTAGTAGACAGGATCTTTGACAGGGTGGAGCAGAATCCGGAGACCGTGGGTGATATTAGAAAGCTGATGGATTATTATCTTCCGACAGCGATTAAGTTATTAGAAGCATACGAGGAAATGGATTCCCAGCCAGTAGGTGGAGAGAATATTCAAAATGCTAAAAAAGAGATTGAAGATACTTTGGACACGCTGAATGTAGCATTTGAGAAATTGTTGGATAGCTTGTTCCAGGAGAAGGCATGGGATGTATCTTCTGATATTTCAGTGTTAAATATGATGCTGGCGCAGGAAGGCTTAAAGGATGACGGATTAAAAAAATAGGAAGGCATGGAGGATTTGAAAATGACAAACGAATTTGATACATTACAGACAGTACCGACACTTACTTTAGAACCATTTGCAGAAGAGAAAAAGCTTCCTAAGGAAGCGCCACAGAAAGAGGAAGTGATGGACGATAGTATTCTCACGGAAGAAGAAAAGGCGGCGGTAGAAGCTTTTGCAAATCAAATCGATTTAACAAACTCATCTGTTATATTGCAGTACGGAGCCGGAACGCAGAAAAAGATGGCGGATTTTTCGGAAACTGCATTAGAGAATGTAAAGACAAAGGATTTAGGCGAAGTTGGAGAACTGTTATCAGGTGTTGTGACAGAATTAAAGAACTTTGATGAGGAAGAAGAGAAAGGAATCTTTGGTATTTTTAAAAAGACCTCTAACAAATTGCAGAAGCTCAAAGTAAAATACGAAAAGGCAGAGAAAAATGTGAATCAGATCTGTACGGTATTGGAATCACATCAAGTGCAGCTTATGAAAGATATTGCGATTCTTGATAAAATGTACGAATTAAATCTGACTTATTTTAAGGAATTATCCATGTATATTTTGGCAGGGAAAAAGAAACTTAAGGAAGTACGCGATGTACAACTCCAGGAAATGCTTCAAAATGCCCAGATAAGTGGATTGCCGGAGGATGCACAGGCAGCAAGAGATTTAGATGCCATGTGCAATCGGTTTGAAAAGAAGATTCATGATTTGGAATTGACAAGAACAATATCTATTCAGACCGCTCCACAGATTCGTCTTGTACAGGGAAATAATACGCTTATGGTTGAAAAAATCCAGTCTACGATTGTCAATACGATTCCACTCTGGAAGAGTCAGATGGTGTTGGCACTTGGTGTGGAACATTCTATGCAGGCTGCAGAGGCACAGAGAGAAGTGACGGATATGACAAATGAGCTTTTGAAGAAAAATGCGGAGAAGCTTAAAATGGCTACGATTGAGACAGCAAAAGAGTCTGAACGTGGTATTGTGGAGATGGAGACTTTGAAAGCGACAAATGAATCCCTGATTACAACTTTAGATGAGGTAATGCGAATTCAGCAGGAAGGCCGCCAGAAGAGACGGGAAGCAGAGGGCGAAATGCAACGTCTGGAAAATGAATTAAAATCCAAACTTCTGCAGATGCAGGGATAACAAAAATCATAAGAAAAGAAGAGAGACTATAGAAACAGGAGCATCTTTCATGATTGGTGAAAAGATGCTCCTGCTTTTATGAAATACTTTATGATGAATCGATGAATCTAAGAGTAAACACGTACTCTTAATGGAATGCCTAATTCCTCTGCAAGTTTTTTGCTGGCTTCAATTTCTTCCTCACTGATAACGTCAACCACACTGAATTGAACGGATTGGAACAAATCCTTTGCCTTCTTTGCAAATGCAATCATATCTTTGAAGGCATCTGGAAAACATGGCTGAGTGACTTCCTGATAACGTTTCGCATTAGGCGCATTTAAACTGATGGAAGCATGGTCAATATACTGAGCCATTTCTTCTGCAATTGTTTTTTTGTTAAATAATTCGCCCAAACCATTTGTGTTGATACGAAGCTTGATATCTGGATAGAGTTCCTTCATGTATTTGGCTGCGAGTATCAGGTTATCATAAGAACAAGTCGGTTCTCCATACCCACAGAAGACAGCCTCCGAAAATTTGCTGAAATCAAAAGCATCAATAGCTGCTTTAATCTCTTCCCAGGACGGGTTGTGATCGTGCCACATTTCTTTTGCTTCCCCTAATGTTTCATGTTCGTTTCGAATACAGAAGATACATTTACAGGTACATCTGTTTGTGATGTTAAAGTATACATTGTTATTATAGGTATAAATAATGTCTGCCATTTTTCCATCCCCTTATAATTTAAATTTATTTTGTAACATTCCTTTAAAATGCATTCTATCTAGTGCATGACCAACCACAATGAACAGAACTGCGCTGCTTCCGGATTGCATCAAAGAGCCAATAAAGGAAGATAAGAGTGCTGCCCAACTGCCAAATAATATGGCTTCTGCAACGTAATACCCAGTAAATGAAATTACACCGGCGATAACGACACCGATTACGTTGTGCACGTTTACGATTTTATCTTTTTTGTTCGTAATAGGTATCGTAATCAGCATTTTAATAATGAGTGTTGCTGGTGCCCATACAGGTGCTGTCAAAAGGTCAGCAAATGCACCACCGAGTGCTCCGGCTGCCATAGCATATGGTGCAGGAAGAAGCGCAGCCGCAAGATAGATGAGGGTGTCTCCTATATGCACATATCCTCCGTTTGTTCCGAATGGGATGTGAAAAATATATGCAGTAGTGACGCAAATCAGAGCTGCGAACAGTGCTGTTGTGGTCATGTAAACGAGTTTCTGGTGTGAATTTGTTTTTGCGGCAGTTGTCTCAAGTTGTTTTGATAACATATGATTTCCTCCTATTCATAAACATTTGAATGTAACAAAAGCGGCAAATAGGGCTCAAAATTAATTCCGTCATTACGAGGAATACCCTCGGCCGTCGTTTCAATTAATGCGGCTTCTAAAAATTGTACAGCACGCTTTACCGAAGAATAAGCACTGTCCCCACGTACCATACCTGCACAGGAAACAGAAGCCAGCAGGTCACCGGTTCCAGAATAACTTCCACCATGAATGTTGGACGAGACCGATTTACAATCATCCTCGGTGATGATGAGATTGTAATATTTGGGAAGGGGGTCATCCTTGGCCTGATGGATAATTCCGGTAATAATGATAGTACGGATATGGGAGTGAAGAAGGGGACGGGCCATTTCTTCAATATATCTCAGGTAATTTACATCCTTTTCATGTGAGGTCAGTTCCTGATAATCAGAATCAGTCAGGAGACAGCATTCTGTGATGTTAGGTGTAATCACATCCGCATTAAGTGCTAAATGGCGCATCTGCTCCACTAGCTTTGGAGTATAGGTAGCGTATATTTTACCTTCATCCCCCATTACCGGGTCTACGAAAAGCATTGTATTTTGTGTACGGAATATCTCACAGAAGGAAAGTATTTTCTGTACTTGTGCTTCGCTTCCGAGAAATCCGGTATAGATGCCATCCAGAGTAAGCTTTCTCTTTTGCCATTCCCTTGTATAATAATCAATTTTATCCGTATAGTCATTGCAATAATAACTCTCATATCCGGTCTGATTCGTAAGAATCGCAGTCGGAATCGGACACGCCTGTACTCCCATGACGGAGAGTACAGGAATGGCTGCCGTCAGAGAGCATTTTCCAAGTCCTGATAGGTCATTGATTACGGCTACTCGTTTTACCATAAATAGAATGTTCCTTTCCTAATATTTTTTATAGAATAGAGCAAAAGTGTCACTTAGAAAATACACAAATTGAAATATTTTTTAGGGGTCAGTTTGTTGAATAAGTAGGAATCGTGTGATATACTAGATGAAACAGAGAGGTGATAGGATATGAAGGTAGTCTTAGAAAATGAGGGGATACCAAGATATCTCAGAGTTTATTCTTATTATAAAGAGTTGATTTTGAATGGGAAACTGAAACCGGATACAAAGCTTCCCTCAATCCGGAAGGCATCGGCGCAGTTTCAAATGAGCCGTACCACCATGGAAAGTGCTTATCTTTTGCTTGCGGCAGAAGGGTATATCAGATCGAAACCTCAGAGTGGGTATTATGTTACGGATATTGCAGATAAGCAGAAAATACATATACATATGCCAAATATACTGAAAACTAGGGAATCCCAGGAGATTCGTTATGATTTCGTGACTTCAAGTGTGGATAAGGACAGTTTCAAGTTTGAGTTGTGGAGACGATATATGAAGAGTGCCCTGCGTCAGGATGAGAGACTTTTAAGCTACGGGGAGCCACAGGGAGAGAAGGATTTTCGAGAAGTATTGTGTGGTTATTTGCAGAAAGAGCGAAGTGTCGTGTGCACGCCGGAGCAGATTGTCATTGGGGCCGGGGTTCAGAGTCTTCTGCATATTTTGTGTCCGCTTGTGGACGGACGGAGGAAGATATCCTTTTATAACCCTGCCTTTACTCAAGGGTGTGCAGTCTTCGAAGATTATGGTTATGAGATTCTCTCCGGGTACCAAAAAGAAGATATGGAAATTTACTACATTTCCCCGTCGCAGATGACGAAGTGGGGTGGTGTGATGTCAATCGCGCAGCGGATGGAGCTTGTTGGGGAAGCAAATCGGAGTGGGTTCCTAATAATCGAAGATGATTATAACAGCGAATTCCGGTATTTTCAGAAACCTGCTCCGTCCCTGCAGGGATTGGCAGGGGGGAGAGGAGTAGTGTATCTGGGTACCTTTTCAAAGATGCTCCTGCCTTCTATCCGTATGAGTTTTATGGTTCTTCCGCCGGAACTTCTG
Organism: uncultured Clostridia bacterium; assembly: GCA_937896665.1. Lineage (GTDB taxonomy): Bacteria > Bacillota > Clostridia > Lachnospirales > Lachnospiraceae > Faecalimonas. Next base: position 10,727 of record CALBNS010000120.1, on the reverse strand, counting down.
GAAGCATACGAGAAACGGAAAAATATGTACAATCAGACAGCATCGAAAGCGGAACAGATTGCCATTACTCAGTTTATCCGTGATGGACATCTTTCCAGTCAGATACGAAAATCGAGAAAGATACATCTGGCGAAGGCAGAGGAACTGGTCCGCACAGTAGAGAAAGTGTTGAAGGGGCGTGGAAAAGCGGAGATTGGCGAGACTGGTTTTCAAGTATATGTAACGTTAAAGACGGAGCATGATGCAGCAGAGCTGGCTGAACAGGCGCAAAAAAGAGGTGTGGCGGTAATTCCACAGCCACAGAGGGAAGAAAACGACAGTTTGGACACGGTTGTCATGTTGAATTGCGCAAATGTGGCAGTAGGAGATTACGAAGCTGCGATAGAGATTCTAAAGGAATGCCTGTAACTTGTATTTTACAGGTTGCATATGAAAAAAGATTTTATTATACTGAGCAGTATAAGAGCAAACGAAAGAGGGTACAGGGAAAGGAAGTAATGAATAAGAAGTAATGATTTATAAAATACCCCTTGACGCATATAGGGTTTAATGATATCATCATCAACGAAGCAAAATTAAACAGAGAAAACTTTCTCTTATTCAGAGTGGTGGAGATAAAAGGATCGATGAAGCCACGGCAACCCCGCTAGACGGAAGGTGCCAGCCTGAGCGAGTGATCGAACAATAAGAGGATTGTGTTATAGTATATAAACAGTCCGCTTTATTGGGGACTGTTTTCTTTATTCAAAAAGAAAGGAAAGAAAGATGGAAAGATTATTATTTACTTCAGAATCAGTAACCGAAGGTCATCCGGATAAAATTTGTGACCAGATTTCAGATGCAGTGTTGGATGCATTGTTAGAACAAGATCCAATGAGCCGTGTGGCATGTGAGACTGCAATTACAACTGGTCTTGTTTTAGTTATGGGTGAGATTACAACGAATGCTTATGTAGACATTCAAAAAATCGTCAGAGAGACAGTGGATAAGATTGGATATAACAGAGCAAAGTATGGTTTTGACGCCCACACATGTGGAGTAATCACAGCAATTGACGAGCAGTCAACTGATATTGCAATGGGTGTTAATAAAGCTTTGGAAGCAAAAGAAAATAAAATGTCTGAAGAAGAAATTGAAGCAATTGGTGCAGGCGACCAAGGTATGATGTTTGGTTATGCTTCTAACGAAACAGAAGAATTTATGCCATACCCAATTTCATTAGCTCACAAGTTAGCACTTCGTCTGACAGCAGTTCGTAAAGATGGAACACTTCCATACTTACGTCCGGATGGAAAGACACAAGTAACGGTAGAATATGATGAAAATGGTAAACCAGAAAGATTGGATGCAGTTGTATTATCTACACAACACGATCCGGAAGTATCACAAGAACAAATCCATGCAGACGTTAAGAAATATATCTTCGACGAAATTCTTCCAGCGGATATGGTAGATGAAAACACAAAATTCTTCATCAACCCAACAGGACGTTTCGTAATCGGTGGACCGAACGGGGACAGTGGTGTGACAGGACGTAAGATCATCGTTGATACTTACGGCGGAATGGCTCGTCACGGTGGTGGAGCATTCTCTGGTAAAGACTGTACAAAAGTAGACCGTTCTGCAGCATACGCAGCTCGTTACGTAGCTAAGAATATTGTTGCAGCTGGTTTAGCTGACAAATGTGAAATCCAATTATCATACGCAATCGGTGTTGCACAGCCAACTTCAATTATGATTGATACATTTGGTACAGGAAAGATTTCAGAAGACAAATTGGTTGATATTGTAAGAGAGAACTTTGATTTAAGACCGGCAGGAATTATCAAAATGCTTGATTTAAGACGCCCGATTTATAAACAGACAGCAGCGTACGGACATTTTGGACGTAATGATCTGGATTTGCCTTGGGAAAGATTGGATAAAGTAGAAGATTTAAAAGCATATTTATAAGAAGCAAACCGTGATGGAGACATGACTTTATGTTATGTCTCCTTTTTAATATAATAGGAAGGAAACTCTAGCCTTTTTTATAAAAAGTTTAGATGTATCATGCTGTGGTTTGGTGTATAATATGTACAATAATATAAAGGCGAGGGTGTGTGAAACGTGAAATTAAGGACTCGTTTGGTAATTGCTTTTGTGACAGTTATCATATTCCCGATTTTGCTTTCGGGAATGGTTATCTATGGTTTCTGGCATTATAAGCTTGGGTCTATTGAGAAAAACTATGGAGTGACGGGCAGTACGTATGACAGCCTGTCGAATCCCGTCAATGTTTTGAATAAAGGAACGGAAGGGTTATTTGAAGAATTAGCGCAGACAGCACGAAAGGAACCACATAGGTTTCAGGACATTAGTTATCTGGAGGAGTTCAATCAGAGACTTCAGGAGAAGAATTCCTATCTGTTGATTCGTTATGGGGACAGACCGGTTTATATCGGAAAAGAAAATGTGGTACAGTTATTCTATCAATTGCCTGAATACGGTGAATACGATTCGGAATCTCATCATGGAATTTACATTGGCGGCAATCTGCAGGTTTTAATTAAGCAGGTAGATTTTTTATATGGGGACGATTTGCCGGGCAGTGCATTTATTGTCACAGATGTAGGTGATGTGCTTCCGGAAATGAAATCTTTTATTTCAGAGATATTTTTGGCGATTGTGCTGATTCTTGTGTTTACATCGGCAACACTGATTTTATGGATTTACCGAGGAATTGTTATACCTTTGGGCAGAATGAAGATTGCAACACAGAATATTAAGGATGGCAATCTAGATTATGAGCTTGAGATTGAAGCTGATGATGAGATTGGACAGCTTTGCAGAGACTTTGAGGAAATGCGTAAGCGACTTCGTGACACTGCGGCAGAGTCAGTCGAATATGACAAAAAGAGTAAAGAAATGATAAGTAATATCTCACATGACCTTAAAACGCCGATTACCGCAATTAAGGGGTATGTTGAAGGAATTATGGATGGTGTTGCCGATACACCGGAGAAAATGGAACGTTATATCAAAACGATTTATAATAAGGCGAATGAGATGGATTTGCTGATTAATGAGCTTACCTTGTATTCAAAGATTGATTCAAATCGTATACCATATAATTTCAATACTGTTTCGGTAAATGATTATTTTAGTGATTGTGCAGAAGATCTGCACATGGAACTGGATGCACGGGGGATTGAATTTTCATATTATAATTATGTGGAAAGTGGCGTGAAGATTATAGCGGATGCAGAGCAGCTAAAACGTGTTGTGAATAATATTGTGTCGAATTCGGTCAAATATATGGACAAGGAAAAGAGCAGAATCAACCTCCGCGTAAAAGATGTCGGTGATTTCATACAGATTGAGATTGAAGATAACGGAAGAGGAATTGGAGCAAAAGAACTTCCATATATTTTTGACCGGTTTTATCGGACAGATGCTTCGCGAAATTCGTCAACCGGAGGAAGCGGAATTGGTCTGTCGATTGTGAAGAAGATTATTGAAGAGCATGGCGGGAAGATATGGGCGACCAGCAAAGAAGGAACAGGGACTGTTATGTACTTTGTTATTAGAAAATATCAGGAGGTACCGATGAATGAGTAAAATATTGATTATCGAAGATGAAAGAGCGATTGCAGAGCTTGAAAAGGATTATTTGGAATTAAGCGATTTTGAAGTGGAAGTAGAGACAGATGGAAACCGGGGACTCAAAAAGGCTCTTGAGAACGATTATGACCTCTATATTCTTGATTTGATGCTTCCTGGCGTAGACGGCTTTGAAATCTGTCGTCAGATTCGGGAAAAGAAGAATACACCGATTCTAATGGTATCTGCGAAAAAGGATGATATTGATAAAATCCGTGGGCTGGGACTTGGCGCGGATGATTATATGACGAAGCCATTTAGCCCAAGTGAACTCGTGGCACGCGTGAAAGCGCATATGGCAAGATATGAACGTCTGACAGGAAGTATGGTAGAAGAAAACAAGGTGATTGAAATTCGTGGCTTAAAAATCGATACAACGGCAAGACGCGTTTGGATTAATGGGGAAGAAAAGGCATTTACAACAAAAGAATTTGATTTACTGACATTTCTTGCATCACACCCGAACCATGTGTATACAAAGGATGAACTTTTTAATGAAATCTGGGACATGGAGTCGATTGGTGATATTGCAACGGTAACAGTTCATATTAAAAAGATACGGGAAAAGATAGAATTTGACACTTCAAAGCCGCAATATATCGAGACAATCTGGGGTGTCGGGTATCGATTCAGAGTTTAATATTTTAGAAACCAGGAGAAGCAAAAAATGATTACGAGTACAAGCAATCCACAAGTGAAAAGATTGATACAATTGCAGAAAAAAAGTAAGGTGCGAAATGAGGAAAACGTATTTGTCGTAGAGGGAATTCGGATGTTTTTGGAAGTACCTGAAAAACGGGTCGAAAAGGTATATGTATCTGAGACGTTTTATAATAAGAAGAAAGACGAATTAAACCTCGACAGATTTTCCTATGAAATCTTATCGGACAAGGTGTTCTCCCATGTTTCGGATACACAGACACCACAAGGGATTTTATCCATCATAAAGCAAGAAAAATATGACTTAAAAGAGTTTCTTTTTATTGAAAATGCACAGTTTCTGGTGCTTGATAATCTGCAGGATCCAGGTAATCTTGGAACAATTGTGAGGACGGCAGAGGCAGCAGGCGTGACGGCCGTTTTCATGAGCAAGGACTGTGTTGACATTTATAATCCGAAGACAATTCGTTCGACAATGGGGTCGGTTTATCGGGTACCATTTATATACATAGATGATATTCTGGAATTATTGGATATTTTGAAAAAAAATGGTGTCAGAATATACGCAGCACATCTGGAAGGAAAAAATTCTTTTGACAGGGAAGACTATACGGTCGGGACAGCGATTCTGATAGGAAATGAGGGAAATGGTCTGCGGGAAACGGTTGCTAAAAAGGCTGATACATGGGTGCAGATTCCAATGATGGGAAAGGTAGAATCTCTGAATGCGGCCATTGCTGCTGCTGTGTTTATGTTTGAAGTCAGCCGCCAGAGAAGGCAATAAAATCGTAACAATTTTATATGAATTTTGAAGGAGAGTATTGCTTGGAAACTCTCCTTTTTTGTGGTTAAAAAAGACGTTCTTGCAAATAAAATTTAGTTTTAGGGTTGACAGAATGAAAAAATAATGGTAGCATGTCATTTGCTCGCAATTACTTGTAACAATTTCGTAACAATTATTAATAAAAATGAATTGAATGCGTATAGTGTTAGTAACAAAAAGAAAGAAAATTGCGACAAAGATTTAGGAGGTAATTTATGAGACGAGAGAAAAAGAGAGTGCTTATAAGTCTTGCTATGACAGGCTGTCTGGTATTTACGACAGAGTTTAGCTCTTTAGCAGCTGAAACACAATCAGAAGCTCAAGCAATCAGTACAATTAACCACGAATTAGAAGAGTCGCCGTTAGAGACAACATGGGACCAGATTCCGGAGTTGGCAGATATGGCAGTAGATACACAAAAATGGAACGGAAAAGCATTGGCGTACACAGACAGTGAAACTAGTGTATATTCTGACAGTTCAGACGATAGCAAGGTGGTTGGAAAGATGTATAAGACCACAGTGGTAAATGTTGAAGAACAGGGAGAAGAATGGACAAAGATTTCTTCGGGAAATGTTGTTGGATATGTAAAGAATGCAGAACTTGTATTTGGTACAGGAGCTGTAGAGAGAGCCAAAGAAATCTCACTTGCAGAATCAAAAGATGCCAAGACAGTAGAAGAAATTGCGAAAGAAGAAGCAGCAAAAAAGGCAAGCCAGAAAAGGGCTTCAGACAGAGGTGCTACGTCAGCTTCTGTGGATGAGAAGACATTGCTTGCAGCATTGATTTATTGTGAAGCTGGAAATCAATTATATGATGGAAAAGTTGCAGTTGGGGCTGTAGTAATCAACCGTGTGAACAGCGGTAGATTCCCGAATACAATCAGACAGGTAATTTACCAGAGGGGACAGTTTGGACCTGCAGTCACAGGAAAGCTTGACCGTGTTTTAGCAAGCGGTAACATTCCATCATCATGTTACCAGGCAGCAGAAAGCGCACTTTCAGGATATAATCCAATTGGAAGCGCATTATATTTTGGATGTGGAAACTATGGATATAAATTGGGTGACCACTATTTTCACTAGATAAGGGAGTATTTTAGAGGATAGATACGAAGGAGGCAGAAGTTTCTGTCTCTTTTTTGTATGTGAAAAAGATTTGTGTAAAAACGTAACTATTTTGTAATGCTAATGTAAGGGAGTATGAAAGGTAATTTGATTGTATTTCAGAATAGAATGTAGTATAATCAGTGCAGATAACAATAGCGGGAAAGGAAAGTGAGGCGATTTGCAGTGGAAGTGATTTTCTGGTTAGTGTTATTTGTAGTTCTTTTGATAATTGAGATTTTTACATTGGGATTAACGACGATATGGTTTGCAGGTGGTTCACTTGTAGCATTGGTTCTGGCACTTGTAGATATCAGCGTACCGGTGCAGGTAATAGTCTTTTTGTTAGTTTCCATTGTACTGTTGGTTTTGACCAGGCCGATTTTAATTAAGTATTTTAACAAAGACCGTCAGCCAACCAATGTGGAGAGACTGATTGGTCAGCAGGGAGTTGTACTTGAGAAAATTGACACACTCCGTTCACGGGGATTAGTTGATATCAATGGTCAGGAGTGGTCTGCGAAGACAAACGAGGCAGATGGCGTTATTGAAGCGGGAACGGTGGTGTCCGTGAATGGCATTCAGGGCGTGAAGCTGATTGTAAAGCAGAAGGAGGATTAGGTTATGGATATTGTATTAAAAATCATAGGAATTTTATTGGTTGTTATTGTAGTTGGTTTATTGCTTTCTTGTGTAAAGATTGTACAGCAGGCACAGGCATTGGTTATTGAACGTCTTGGCGCATATCAGGCAACATGGGGTGTTGGAATTCATTTTAAAATTCCGATTATTGAACGTGTAGCAAGGCGAGTAGATTTAAAAGAACAGGTAGTGGATTTTGAACCACAGCCAGTTATCACGAAAGATAATGTTACCATGCGAATTGATACCGTTGTATTCTATCAGATCACAGATCCGAAGCTATTCTGTTATGGAGTAGCTAATCCGATTATGGCGATTGAGAACCTGACAGCAACAACACTTCGTAATATCATTGGTGATTTGGAATTAGACCAGACGCTGACTTCGAGAGAGACAATTAATACAAAGATGCGCGCTTCTCTGGATGTGGCAACAGATCCTTGGGGAATCAAGGTAAATCGTGTAGAACTTAAGAATATCATACCACCAGCAGCAATTCAGGATGCGATGGAGAAACAGATGAAGGCAGAACGTGAACGCCGTGAAGCCATTCTGCGAGCAGAAGGTGAAAAGAAATCCACAATTCTTGTTGCGGAAGGTAATAAAGAGTCTGTGATTTTGGAAGCGGAAGCGGAGAAACAGTCAGCAATCCTTCGCGCAGAGGCGGAAAAAGAAAGAAGAATCCGCGAGGCAGAAGGTGAGGCTGAGGCGATCATGAAAGTACAGCAGGCGAATGCGGATGGTATTCGCTTCCTGCGAGAAGCCGGAGCTGACGAAGCAGTGCTGACAATAAAGAGTCTGGAAGCGTTTGAAAAAGCAGCAGACGGAAAGGCGACAAAGATTATTATCCCGTCAGAGATTCAAGGCATTGCAGGCCTTGTGTCAGCCTTGACGGAGGTTGGAAAGACAGAGTAAATACGAAGGAGTATGCAGGAGCATACTCCTTTACTTATATGACAGGAAAGTAGTTTTTTTCAAGACTCTTTTCCAGAAAGGAGACTGTGTTATGGAACCGGTAATTGATTTGTCAAAAGAATATGGATTGATTTTGGATGGCGGCGGTGCAAGAGGCGCATATCAGATTGGGGCATGGAAAGCACTTGTGGAAGCAGGAGTGAAGATTGAGGCAGTGGCAGGAACTTCTGTGGGGGCACTCAATGGTGCACTAATCTGTATGGGAGATTTGGAGAAGGCAGAACACATCTGGCGTGAGATGAAATTTTCCAGAGTCATGGATGTAGATGACGACTGGATGGAGCGGTTTTTTAAAGGGCAGAACAGTATTGGTGAGATTCTATCGGAGGTGAAAAGGTATCTGGCAGATGGCGGAGTAGATATTACTCCTTTGCGTAATCTCATTCATGAAAACATTGATGAGAAAAAAATCAGGGAATCGGGAATGGAACTGTGTCTGCTTACATTTTCGGTGACAGATATGAAGGGATTGGATTTAAGTATTCATGATATTCCAGAGGGGATGCTGGAGGATTTTCTTCTGGCGAGTGCCTATCTGATTGGATTTAAGAATGAAAAGCTTCACGGACGTACTTATGTGGATGGAGGTGTCATTAATAATGTTCCTATAGGTTCATTGGCAAATCGTGGATATAAGAATCTAATCCATGTTCGGATTTATGGACCGGGCAGGGAACCGAGGGTGCGTCTGAGCGAGGATACGCAGATACATGTGATAGCACCACGGGTCAAGCTTGGAAGTATTATTGAATTTCAGAGTGATCGCAGCCGCCAAAATCTGAAAATCGGGTATTTTGACGCAAAACGTATGATTTATGGGCTGGAAGGACGAATTTATTATATTGAACAAACGCGGGAAGAGTGGTATTATGAAGAAATACTAGGTAATTTGAGTGACATAGAAAAGACGGAGATTGCGTTTGTGTTGAAGTTGTCACTTGGATTTTCGGATAGGGAGCTTTATCTTGCCATGCTGGAAGCAAGCGCCAAGCTTCTGCGTGTGCAGAAGTATCGCATTTACAAGGTGCGGCAATTGGAGGAGGCAGTCTGCGAGAGGTACGATAAGCTAAAAGACAAATTGAATTTACCGAGATTTGTTCATGTACTTATGAACATCAGAAAGGACAGAGAGATGGATTTAAAAGGACGTCATTTTTTAACATTGAAAGATTTTACACCGGAGGAGATTATGTATCTGGTGGATTTGGCAGCAGAGCTGAAGGAAAAGAAAGCGAATGGAATTACAGGAAATTCCCTTAAGGGAAAGAATATTGCATTGATTTTTGAAAAGCCATCAACGAGAACACGCTGTGCATTTACCGTAGGAGCAAATGATGAGGGCGGTATGCCGACTTATCTTTCACAGCATGATATTCAGTTAGGACATAAAGAAAGTGTTATTGATACGGCACGCGTACTTGGACGTATGTTTGACGGAATTGAATTCCGTGGATTCAAGCATGAGCATGTAGAACTCTTGGCAGAGTATAGTGGGGTACCAGTTTGGAACGGATTGACAGATGAATATCATCCGACACAGATTCTGGCAGATTTATTGACGATGAAGGAACATTTTGGATATGTGAAGGGCTTGAACTTCGTATATCTTGGTGATGGAAGAAATAACATGGCGAACAGCCTTATGATTGGCTGCGCAAAGGTTGGTGTGAATTTTACGATCATTGCGCCGAAGGAATTGTGGCCGAGCAAGGAACTGGTGGAATTGTGTAACGAGTATGCAAAAGAAGCGGGTTCTACTGTGCTGGTAACAGACGATACGGCAGAAGTTGCAGGGGCAGACGTGCTTTATACAGACGTATGGTGCTCTATGGGAGAGGAAGACAAGGCAGCAGAGCGTATTGCATTATTACATCCTTATCAGGTTAATCAGGAATTGATAGATCGGACTGGAAAAGAGGGAACGATTTTCATGCACTGTCTTCCGGCAGTAAAAGGAAATGAAGTAACTGAAGATGTATTTGAAAAATATGCTGACGTTGTATTTGACGAAGCTGAGAACCGCCTGCACACGATTAAAGCAGTTATGGTTGCGACACTTGGAGAGTAGATTGAAATATGGAATGGAAGTTCATTTCTTATGATGTGACAGATTCGACGAATGTAAGAGTCAGGCATTTTGCCACAGAAGGTGAAAAAGAAGGGCTGGTTGTGACCGCGGGGCAGCAGACAGCCGGACGGGGAAGAAGAGGAAGAAGCTGGGAATCCCCGCAGGGAGATAATCTGTATTTTTCTGTCCTACTCAGACCTGAGCTGGAGCCGGAGAAGGCACCGATGCTGACGCTTGTTATGGCATATAGTGTGGTTCGTGTGCTGCGGGAACAGACGGCGCTGCCCGTTATGATTAAGTGGCCAAATGATTTGGTTGTAAATGGTAAGAAACTTTGTGGCATTCTTACAGAAATGTGTCTGAAAGAAAATTTAGTGGATTATATTGTCATTGGAACAGGTGTAAATGTCAACGAGAAGACATTTCCGGAAGGATTAGGAGATAAGGCGACTTCTATTTATCTGGAGAGTGAAACGGAGACAGAGCTACAAGGACTTTTGGGAAAAATTTTGAAGGAATTTGAAAAGAGTTATGCGTGTTTTCTCCAATCGGGAGATTTGGGATTTATGCAGGAAGCATACAACGCACTGTTAATCAATATGGACAGAAAAGTGCGTGTTCTGGATCCCGGTAATGAATATGATGCGCATGCGTTGGGAATTACCCGGACGGGTGAACTTCTAGTAAGAAAAGAAGATGGAAAAGTAGAAACTGTTTTTGCAGGGGAAGTATCTGTCAGAGGAATTTATGGATATGTGTAGGAGCTTCCTGTATACTTTAAAGAGTAAAAGGAATTGACCAAAAAGAATAC
>CALBNS010000119.1 GCA_937896665.1 uncultured Clostridia bacterium | reverse complement strand
ACATTTGTACATTTTTATTCCACACTTTTTGTACATTCTTAATTATAACTTTATAAACCTCAAACCGACTAGATTCCCGTGAATTGAAAGAAAACGCATTTTAGGGTCTTGCATATGCAAGATCCTTTATTATATCTTCAAATCAAGAAAGCACCTACCATTTCTGATAAGTGCTCCCATACTTTTATTATTCGATTGTTTCGCTCAACTGTCTTTTTACATCCCTGCCACCATACATGATGCGGATAATATTTACAACACTTGTTGTTTCATCTGGCAGATAAAATATCAAATAATTGTCCACTGGCAGGAAACGTAATCCCTGGCTATGCCAAGGTTCTTCTTCATAACGAGTATAGCGCATCGGCATCTGTTCAAGGGAACGTGCTGCTTTCATGATCCTGTCTACCTGACCGGAAGCAATTTCCGGCACCAAAAGTTCATAAGCTATATATTCATAGATATCCCTTAAATCCTGTCTGGCCTCAGCAGTATAAACTACGTCATAAATCATAAGCCGAAATCTCTTTTCATTTCAGCTTCAATGGCATCTGCTGAGTAAATTCTGCCAGCCTTTACATCAGCCATACCTTTTCCAATCTCTTTATCAAACTGCTCTTTTGTAAGAGAACCATATGCCAATGGCTCGGTTCTTGGTAATTTCATTTCAAAAGGAATCCCTTTTTGTAACACAATCTGTCTCAAAAACATACCTACTGCATTTGACATCGGAATCCCTAACTGGTCTAATACGCTTTCTGCCTGTTCTTTGATTTCAGGCTCAACACGTGCGAATACATTTGCTGTTCTTGCCATAATCCTCGCCTCCTTCAACTGTATCTTATCACAAACGCTTGCGGATTGCAATCTATATGCAAGCAATTTATAAATATATAATATTTTGTGCTTCAACAGTCAAAAGTATGTCAGGTTAAATGAATAAAATACCACGCTCATCATAAACAGATGCTGTGACATCATTTCCACAGCGGATTGCCCTGTCCAAGCCCATAATAGTTGCAATAGCACCATCAATCTTCTCTGTAGATTTTTCCTTATCTGCCTTAATGTTTCCCGCTGGATCTGTTCGGATGAAAATATTATCCATCATCCAGCGAAGGACCGGATGTCCGCCATGAGCCAACTTTTTTTCTAATGTCAGTTTCATCAGTTCCTTTGTCGGAGGGCTCATATCTTTGAACCCCTGTCCAAAAGGAACAACCGTAAATCCCATTCCCTCAAGGTTCTGCACCATCTGTACAGCTCCCCATCGGTCAAAGGCAATCTCACGAATGTTGAAACGCTCGCCCAATCTTTCTATGAATTTTTCTATAAATCCATAATGGACAACATTACCTTCCGTGGTCATAAGATATCCTTGCTTCTCCCAGACATCATATGGAACATGGTCTCTCCGGACTCGCAGTTCCAATGTATCTTCCGGAATCCAGAAATATGGAAGCACCACAAACTTATCATCCTCATCCATCGGTGGAAAGACCAGTACAAAAGCCGTGATGTCCGTGGTGGAGGATAAGTCCAGACCACCGTAGCATACACGACCTTCCAAATCGTCTTCATTTACATTGAAATTACAGGCATCCCATTTATCCATCGGCATCCAGCGGACTACCTGTTTTACCCACTGGTTTAATCGAAGCTGCCTGAAAGCGTTCTCTTCTCCCGGATTCTGTTTCGCAGAATCACAGGCAGCTTGTACCTTATCAATACTTACCGTAATTCCCAAAGATGGATTTGCTTTCTTCCAAACTTCTGGATCTGTCCAGTCATCATCCTCATCTGCACCATAAATCACAGGATAGAATGTCGGGTCTATCTTTCTCCCCTCAATAATATCCTTTGCTTTCTGGTGTGTCTCATAGCAGATACTGTTTGTATCCGTACCGGCTGTTGTAATCAGAAAATACAAAGGCTGAGTTCTGGCATCCCCGGAACCTTTTGTCATAACATCAAACAGTTTTCTATTTGGCTGTGTATGCAACTCATCAAACACAACCCCGTGGATATTAAAACCATGCTTAGAATAAGCTTCAGCCGACAACACCTGATAAAAGCTGTTCGTCGGCTGATACACAATTCGTTTTTGTGAAGCAAGAATCTTCACTCTTTTATTTAATGCCGGACACATTCTTACCATATCCGCTGCAACTTCAAATACAATAGATGCCTGCTGCCTGTCTGCAGCACAGCCATAAACTTCGGCTCGTTCCTCTCCATCACCACAAGTAAGAAGGAGTGCGACTGCTGCCGCTAATTCTGATTTTCCCATTTTCTTAGGAATTTCAATGTAGGCTGTGTTGAACTGTCTGTAACCATTTGGCTTAATCGTTCCAAACACATCCCTGATAATTTGTTCCTGCCAGTCAATCAGTTCAAATGGCTTTCCCGCCCATGTCCCTTTCGTGTGACATAGGCATTCAATAAAGGAAACTGCATAATCCGCCAGTTCTTTGCTGTATACAGAATCCTCAGCCATGAACTTAGTTGGCTTATATTTTTTCAGTTTCCTCACGTTACTCCTCCATTTCTACCATGTAATCCGCATATTCGCTCCAGTTTTCTGCTGTTTGATATGCTTCCAGACAACCTTTTGGTACATGTATCTTACAATCAACAGGTATGTCATCAAACACATTTATATTCCCCAGAACCGGCGGTGTTTTTGGCAAAATATAATAATTCTTCATGCCAAAGCAATCTCCAAATGCACTCGTCTCAATTTCGCTCACGTTTGTAGGAATTGTTACCTCACTTAATGAATAACAGCAATAACACATATTGGCTGGTATAGCTGTGAGATTTTCAGACAATTTTATTTTTCGTAAAGCATGACAATAATAGAAATTCGTTCCCCCTAACTGCGTTACACTATCTGGGATTTCTATCTCTACCAATGAATCACAATGAGAAAACGCACCGTTTCCAATCGAGGTAACTTCATTCGGAATTTCTATTTTCTCTAACAGGTGGTCTAAACTAAACAGGTCTGAACCCATCCTTTTTAGACTTTTCGGCAATACAACGTTCTTCAAAACAGCACAATCCGAGAAAATATCTGTGTAAGACAGAGCCACATCAGCAGCCAACACGATTTCTTCCAGACTTGTACACCCTGCGAAAGATGAGCCGCCTAGTGATACCGCACTCTCTGAAAATATGATTTTTTTCAATCCTTTACAGTCTCTTACAGCATAGGACGGAAAGTCTACAACAGCTTTTGGTACAACAATACACTTCAACCTTCTCATACCCTGAAAAGCCGTTGATAACGAAATAATCTCCTTGGGAATGGTTACAGACTCTATCGTAGCAGAATGAAAACATCTTCCTGTAAATTCTGTCATGCCTTTCCCAATCTCAATCTTCCTTATAGCACTTCCATATATTCGATTTTGATAGCTGTTTTCTGTAACTACATGAAGTATTTTGGTACTGTTATAATCGCCCACCAATTCCAACTCTGCATCTTCATTTGGTATAAGCCGGATAACATAGTTTCCCGCTTTCGCATATCGATGTTCAATACTTACAATTTCATCACCACATATCTCCGATGTTTCAATGTTACTTCCATCTCCCCAATCTACATACACGGAATTAGCTGATGCCTGTTTAAATCCGACTCTTGGATTTAATGCACCTTCTAATAGTGTAATGTAAATTCTGGTTGCTCCATCATCTGTAATATAATTTGCCCCTACATCTACTTTTCCACCAACTGCTTTTATATTTTCCAATGACCAGTTCCATTCCTGACCAATCAGCCCTGCAAATTCCGGTAGATTCGGTAATTCTGTCAGCTCTTCCATTTCACTAACTGAATAACTGTAAACCAGTTCTCCGTACGGATCATAGAAACGCACTGGCTTATTAGGATCTGCACCGTCTCCGCTATATGTCGAAATCTCCAGAATCGCCTCTGGCATTTCTTCCGGCTTGTATAAATCATCTGTTCCAGATTTTTCACGGATGGCATCTGCAATTTGTGTCATTGTTTCTTCTTTTACTAATACATTTCCCATCAGTATGCCACCTCATTTCCGTCTATCAGCCCATCAATCGTCTTCTGCAACTGCTCCACTTGACTGGCAGATGCAAGCCCCAGTTCTTTTGCCGTTTTATTTCCAGACAGCTCCACACCATTTACCTGTGGCTTGTCTTTCAAGCTCTCATAATTTGCAATTCCCGGAACGTTGCTTAATGTTCCACTCACTTTTTCCATCTCTACGCCACCTCCACTGTCAAATTCAATTTCTTGTTTGCAATAAAGGTGCAGCGGTAACCATTTTCTTTATTCAAGGACATTTCCCAGATGTACTTTCCAATCTCCAACGCCTTTGTGTGCTCTTCCTTAAAGGAAATCGTCTTTGTGTCCATATCTGCTTCTATGGTGAATGCTGGTTCTTTATCATATTTGTTTGCTTTTGCTGCAAATACAACCCTATCGCCCTTTTCTATTTCATAGGCAGAACCATCCGGCAGAAAGATTTCAAATCCAAAGGTAGGTGTATCGCCTTTGGTCATTTCAATTTTATAATTTTCATCTATATTCCAAGACACGTTTACATCCTCCCCTCTCTCAAACAACAAAAAAGGCTTCACAGATTCTTCCATGAAACCCTTCTCGTTTTACTAATTAATTTTCCTACACTTATCTTCGCCATACACAATGTGCAGGCTGCTTCCATTATCCCAAGCAACCATAATAGAACCGATATCATCTACACCAATAACAGTTCCTTTTGTTCCCACCGGCGGAGCTTGTATGTCATCCATCTTTACAAGTTCCACTCGTGTCCCTGTTGGATACTCTGCTCTAAGCTTCTTTACTATCTGTCTGCTCGGAAACTTCATGCGCACCACCCTTGTCCTTATTATTTTTGAATGCCGCTGAACCGCTAAGATTCTGAAGAAGTATCCTTCTCTCCTTTTTATACTGCTCACCAATAAATCCCAGTCTTAAAAGAAAACATCTGAATGCGTATTTTTCATTCTCTACCTCTTTTTCTGTTGCAGTGATGCGATTTTGATTTTTTGCCATTTCGCAAAGTGCATAAATCAAATGGCTATAAGCTGTAACAGCGTCTTCATCCGTAGGTTTGACCTCAAACCAAGGAAAGCTTACTTTTTCATCTCCCACCTTGATTGGAAGTTCCTCAATCCCCAACGCCTTTTTGATTAAAGTCTGCTTAGAACTTATCAGATTTTTGAGCTTTTCAAGTGCCTGGTCATTAAAATAATTTCTTGGCATCGATACTGTAAGGCCAATATCTTCCTTCGCTGTCGATTCTTCCTGATTGTCAGATTCCAAATGTTCTTCTTCCGAAGTCTCCTTCTCTTCTGGTAAATTCACCTGCGTCTTAAGATAAGGATTTTCTTTTGCCATAAATCCCCTCTGCTCCAGTTCACTCAAAATATCTTTCATGGAATTTGCATCCACATTATCATCAAATTCCAAATCTCCATCACGGGTAATGGTCATGCAGCCAACTTCATATGCAAATGTCGGTGGTTTCTTATACACGGATTTTGTTCCTGTAATTTCCTCTAATGCCTGTACAAATGGTTTTCTCTCTTTTAAACTGTAAATAATCTTCATGGTCTGTGCCTCCTTCTTTTTCGGTAGTACATATATCACTCTAAAGCACATAAATAGCAAGTAATATATCCGAAAAATGTGAACTATTTTTCTTCGGCACAAACCAGCAAGTCATCATACGAAACTTTCAAACCGTCACGAATTACAAACACATTTTCCGCTGTTCCCACCTGCTCGATATATCTTTTTACGATTACATCACAGAATTTTTCATCAAGTTCAATGGTTCTGCAGATACGTCCTGTCTGCTCACAAGCAATCAGTGTAGAACCACTTCCGCCAAAAGGATCCAAAACGATGCAGTTTGTCATACTAGAATTCTTAATCGGATAAGCAATGAGAGGAATTGGCTTCATGGTTGGATGATCACCATTCTTCTTTGGCTTATCAAATTCCCATATGGTAGTTTCTTTTCTGCCAGAATACCACTGATGTTTCCCCTTCTGCTTCCAGCCAAACAGGCACGGTTCATGCTGCCACTGATATGGACTTCTGCCTAGTACGAGGCTTTGCTTTTTCCAAATGCAGGTACCGGAAAGATAAAAGCCTGCATCTGCAAATGCTTTTCTGAAGTTAAGACCTTCCGTATCAGCATGGAATACATAGATACTTGCATCATCGGCCATAGCCTTATTCATACAAGTGTAGGCATCAAACAGGAACTGATAGAACTTGTCGTTTGCCATGTTGTCGTTTTTGATTTTTCCAGCACTTCCTTCGTAGTTCACATTGTAAGGAGGATCTGTTACAACAAGGTTCGCTTTCTTATCTTCCATCAAAATCTGATAGGTTTCTTCCTTTGTACTGTCCCCACAAATAAGTCTGTGGTTTCCAAGTATCCACACATCACCCGCTTTTGTCACAGGTGCTTTTTCAAGTTCTGCCTCTACATCAAAGTCATCGTCTTTTACATCATCATCTGATGCAAACAGGTCTGCGATTTCCTTCTCATCAAAACCCGTTAGACCGATATCAAATGCTTCTGACTGCAGAGCTTCGATTTCTACTCTTAAAAGTTCTTCATCCCATCCTGCATCCATGGCCATACGGTTATCTGCCAAGATGTATGCTTTCTTCTGTGCTTCCGTCAAATAATCCACAAACACACATGGCACTTCTTCAATACCCTCTGCCTTTGCAGCCATGATTCGACCATGACCAGCTATCACATTATATTCCCTATCGATAATAACCGGATTGATAAAGCCAAATTCACGAAGGGAAGAACGCAGCTTGTTAATCTGCTCACTGGAATGCGTCCTTGCATTATTTACATATGGAATAAGTTCAGCAGTGGATATCAATTTCATTTCTGTTGTCGTTTTCCCCATGCTGCACCTCCATTAAAAAAGACCCCACTCAGCGAATTTCTCAAATCCACCAATGGCGTCTATATATTCTTTTGCCTGTCTTACGATTTCCGGATATGGGATACCGTCAATCATATCATCTCCAATTGCACAACAAAGGCTGACAGGCTTTCCGGTTCTCTGTGCTTTCAGAAATGCGTAGATATTTACCGATACATCTGCCTTAGATAAGTCCTTGCCATGAAGACCGCCACCAGTTACTGAATCCGCCATGTCAGATCCAAGTTTTCTGTTGGTTGCACCCGTATCTGCATTGGTGCCGCCGGTCCAATCTCCTAACGGATTCACCTGCGCATAATAATATCTCTGCTGCAGTTCTTTGCTTTTCACATTGCTCTGACAAATAATCAGTCTTGCCTCATCCAAAATGTATTTTCCATCATAAGGATATCGACTGTAGATTTCTTTCGCAATTTTTGACATCTGTTTCTGTTCCTCGGTAAGTGGCATTCCCTTAAAAATACCATTGTCACCACAGCGGAAACCTTTGGACTGATTCTTAGATAAATGTTCATCCTGCGGAACTATTACAATATCGCATTTTACTTTTCCTGCGATACGCTTAATGGCAGTTTTCACTGCATTTTTATTGATATCGGCTGTCGTTTCAATAATCGCATGACACACGCCATGTCCAATCAAAACCTCTACTGCAATCTTCGGATTCTTTTCTGCTTTATAAGCCAGATCCACAATCGCACCTGCAATTCGGTCTGCCACCTTATCCGGATGGCTCGGATTTACTTTCTCAATCATAACTACATTCCCTTCCTGGTTCTTAATAAGCGTTCCATCACATCATCCTGCGGTGTACCGCCCTGCCATTCCACAGAACAGTTCTCTTTTACCACTTGGAAAATCTGATACCACACCTGATTCACCTGTTTCATATATGTCTGGCTCATTGCCACGTATGGGCTGGCAATTGCATTTCCCGTAGTCGGATGCTTTGCTAAAAATCCATACTCTGAGATGCATTGCTCACACTGGATCCATCTGGAAACGCTCATGGCATACTGTTCAATCAGCTGCTGATTTACTAATTTCTCACAGCCTCGTTCCTTCAGCCAAAGCCATGTCTCCCTGTACACTTCTTCTGCACACAAATCCTTTCCCATCTTCTGTTTTGCTTTCAGATATTCCTTTACCGGAGGAACATCTACCCCTTCAAAAGTGGGAGGTGATGGCAGTTCTATAACCTGCGCCGCATCACCGTCTTTTATTTTATCTACCAAGGCCTTTGGTTTTCGCCCAGCACCTACTCTGGCACCGCCTCGGTTTGTACCGTCTTTCGCCATTTTTTACACATCCTTTCTGACCAAAGGTTAATCCCCCGTTTGATTTCTGCTTTTTGTGCGTGAGACCCCCGCCCCGTTGCCCTAAGCACTTTCCTGTAGAGAAGTGACCTCCCCCTACCGGTTGTGCCAACGGTCACCATTCTCCGCATGGATTCTTGCATGACAGGACTTGCAAAGAGCAATCAGATTGTTTCTCTCGTGGGTTCCACCTTTGGACAGCGGAATCTTATGGTGCACTTCCTCTGTTTCCACAAGAATTCCCTTGCTATAACAAACTTCACAAAAAGGATGTTCGCTTACATATTTGTCTCGGATACGTTTCCAAGCTCTGCCGTACCTACGGCGTACAGCAGGATCTCTGTCGTACTTCTCGTAGCGTTTGTTCTCTTCCTTCTCGTGCTTCTCACAAAATCTTCCGTCTGTAAGCTCTGGGCATCTAGGATAACTGCACGGTCTCTTCGGTTTTCTTGGCATCTCTCGTTCACCTCCTACCTCTGGGCATAAGAAAAGCCTCGCAGGAATTTTCTCCCACAAGGCTGGTTCATTGTACTTTTTTGCTGATTCTACTATATCACATAGTGGAGTTGGACATTTTAGGACAAATGTGGACATTTCGGGCGTTTTATATTTTTATTGGATTTTCCGGAAGTTCCACATGCGTCAGTGCTTTCCCATGCCACCTTCTGACGGTGCGGGAATCGGCTCCCAGTTCGTCTCCAATCTGCTCCCAGGTATAGTTGTGAATGTATCGGTAACGAAGAACCATTCTCTCATCTGTGTTATTAACGGTATCAATCACATTCCTGATTTCATTTTTAAGGTCAACCAACATATCAATCTCTGCATTTATCTTTTCCTCCTGCTCATAGATTCTTTCCAGACACTTTACAAAAGGAGCATCCGTACTGCGGTTTGTCTGAACCTTATCTCCCATCGTGGGAGCAGAAATATTTGTAGACATCTCTCGCAGCCTTCCCAGTTCTTCAATATCTGAATCGATTCTATGATCAAGACGATACGCCTGTTTTAAATATTCTTTTGCGGTCATCTGCCATCCTCCTCATAAAGTTTTCGAAGAATCACTGCTCCATCCACATCTGTCAGTGTTGTAAACCAGTCGGAGCGGAAGAATCTCTCACAGCTTTCCAATTCACTCCTTGCACTTTCATTCTGCGGTTTTCTTTTCAGTTTCCTTCTTGCTGCTCCCCAATCTTTCACTGCCTGCAGGATAATTGCATTGGCAAGTTTCTCATAGGCGTCCATTATGCTCTCACCTCCAGTTTTGCCTTCACTGCATTAATCAGAGCATTTTGAACCCTCTCTTTTCTAGCAAGTGCTGCCATCACATCTTCATCAATGGTACCTTTGGTAATAATATGATGAATCACTACCGTATCCGTCTGTCCCTGTCTATGAAGTCTGGCGTTGCACTGCTGATAAAGTTCCAAAGACCAGGTAAGTCCAAACCATATCAGAGTAGAGCCTCCTGCCTGAAGATTTAGCCCGTGACCTGCAGATGCTGGATGAATCACCGCAACAGGAATCTTCCCTTCGTTCCAATCTGCAATATCTTTCGATGTTTTAATCTCACGAACAGAAAATCGTGCTTTGATTCTGGTAAGATCATGCTGAAACCAGTACGCAACAAGAACCGGTTTCCCATTGGCACTTTCGATCAAATCTTCTAGTGCATCCAGTTTCCTATCGTGAATCTGCCATGCTCTTTTTTCTTCATCGTAGATACAACCATTTGCCATCTGCAGAAGTTTTCCTGAAAGAACTGCAGCATTGGCAGCATCAATTTCCTCATCTTTAATCTTTGCCACCATATCTTCACGAAAGGTTTCATAGATTTGAATCTCTTTTGCATTCATAAAAACTGGAACTTCATTCATCACGCATTCCGGAAGTGTCAGGTAATCACAAGACTTCATGCTGATTGTTATGTCCGATATTCTTTTATAAATCAGTTCTTCCGCACCAGGCGCAGGTTTGTAGGTAAAAATACGCTCACCATTTCTTTTATCCGGAAGGAAGAACGCATCACGGTAGTGCGTAATGTATCTTCCAAGTCTTTTTCCGAAATCAAGAATACGAAACTGCGCCCAGAGATCCATAAGGCCGTTGCTGGAAGGAGTGCCAGTCAAGCCAACAATTCTTTTTGCAAAAGGTCTTACTTTCAGAAGGCTCTTAAATCGTTTTGACTGGTGGCTCTTAAAAGAAGAAAGCTCATCAATCACCACCATATCAAAGTGAAATGGAACGCCGCTTTTATTCACAAGCCAATCTACATTTTCACGATTGATGATATAAATTTCCGCTTCAGCTTTTAATGCTTCTTTTCTTTCTGCTCCCGTTCCAACTGCTACGGAGTATCGCAAATCCTTTAGGTGGTCCCATTTCTTCAGTTCTGCAGGCCAGGTATCTCTTGCCACTCTCAGCGGTGCAATCACTAAAACTTTAGATACTTCAAAGCTGTCAAAAATAAGGTCATTCAGTGCCGTCAAGGTAATTGCTGTCTTACCATTAACCCAAGCCCATATCCAAAAAGACTGCAGCTATTTCATTATTCTTTATAAAATCGATTGCATACTGCTGATAATCATGTGGTACGAACTTCATCGGGCATCACCTCCAATCTTTCTAATCACACCATCAATCTGCGAAACCTCATCTACGCAGTAAACCGAAAAACCGAGTTCTTCCAACTGTCTTTTTCTTCTTACTTGCAGTGGTCGCATGGTTTCTCCTGGTGCTTTTAATTCAACAAAAGCTATCTTACCAATTGGAAACAGTACGATTCGGTCAGGCATACCATCTAAACCCGGACTTACAAACTTTGGTGCGAAACCACCTTTCTTCTTGACTGCCTCCACAAATTTTCTTTCTATAAATCGTTCTCTCATATCTTTTCACTGACACAAGGAACACATCTTCACAACCATTTCCTATATATTTCTTACGCGTGTGTACAGGCACAAATCTTTTCTATATAAAATGAATTGGATTTTGAATATAAGGGAAATAGTTGTGTTGTGACGCATTCTTGTGTTCTTAACCTCCAAACTTGTAAAGTCGCTGCCTGCCGTAAAGCGGCTGACGCTTGATGGTAGTGGTTCGTTCCCAACCGCCAATCTGACTCATAAGAGCTGCAATACTGTAACTATCTGTAGGTTTTAACTCCTGCAGAGACTTTCCAAAGCATTCGCACCAGATTTCTGCATTGCTGACCTCCGTGCGAAGCTCACAGCCTTTGTGCGCTGGCGAACCAAACTCACTGCCGTTCAGGTAATTTCTTCTCTGGAACAGATCCATGCTGTCCCAATCCTCCGGGAGCATGGTATTCAGATACTCTTCCACCATTCCGACACGTTCGTCCACTTCCATAGCAGACTGCTGCATCTTTTCTGCTTCCGCCAGAACATCGCCTTCTAAGTATAGCTTTTCCCCTGACTTCCAGATTTCTTTTGCCTCTGCCCAAAACTGAGCACGAAACTCCGGTGTAAAGTTCCAGGTCTTTTTCTGTTTCTTCTGATGAAGCTTGATAATCCAAAAGCGGCGGTTACCTGTGATATCACGCAGATATCCACGCTCTCCATTAACTGTTGCAATGATGATACACTGGCGTGGATGAGATTCCACCACTCGTCCATAAGATGGTCTGTACTTGTCATCGCAGGTAGAAAGAAATGCTTTCACCTTTTCAATATCCGCTTTCTTCATTCCAGCTAACTCACCGATTTCCACTGCCCAGAATCCCTGCAGCTTTTCTGCACCGGACTTATCATCCATATCCGTAAGTGACAAGGTTTCTGAGTAGTATTCCGGAGATACCAAATCCTTTACAATAGTGGATTTACCGATTCCCTGATCACCATCCAAAACAGGAACACAATCAAACTTGATCCCCGGAACATAGATTCTTGCAACTGCTGCCGCAAAAGTTTTTCTGGTAACCGTGCGGACATACTCCGTATCCTCTGCCTGCAGATATTTGATAAATAAGTCTTCCACTCGCTTCACACCATCCCATTCCGGCAGACTGTTCAAATAGTCACGAACTGGATGAAAATGTCTGTCATCTGCCGCTTTTGTAAAAGCAACGTCATGGTTTCGGCTGGAAAATGCCAGGTATCGGATGTCAATGATGGACTTTAGCTGCGCTGTGTCTGCATCTCGCCAGAAAGAGTTCCCTTCCGGACGTTCCCAAGGCAGCGGCCCCGTAATCTGGATACGATTTGCCAACTCATTGAAAGCAAAGTTCTGGAAATCCGGGTCATTATTAAGGATAAGGTTCAAATTGTAAACGCTGTTCTCCAAAAGACCCGTTCTTGGCTGATACTTAAGCCTTGTCATCCAGTCACTATCAGAATCCGCAAAGTCTGTCTCTGCCTCCAATAATTTCTCTTCCATTGCAAGACGCTTCACTTCGTCATCCTCCATTGCCAGCTCACACATAGCATTGAAGGATTTCTTGCTGTCATCGTCACCGAACTTATGGATACGAACCAAGTCAAAAGCATTGCAAAGCTTCAAGTACGCAGGATCTTTGGCATGATGAGAATAAGCGAACTTGCCTTTCTCAATAATTTCCACACCTGCCATACTGGATGACTGAATATAGTGATATCTGTTTTCGTTATCCGTTGGTTCGTATACATCAGACAGGAACTTTTCAATGGCACGATTAATTGGAAAATAAGTACGATTGAATAATCCAACTGTGCCATCCTTACCAAGCGGATCTTTTACTTCCGCCGTTCGTGTCGTATTCGCTCGGCTTTCTCTGGAAGACGTTGGAAGTCTGGTCGGATCAGTCCATTCCGGATGAGCAGATAAAATATCATCCGGATTCAGCCATTCTTTCTCCACATCCTTAAACACATAGACTCCGTTTGATGGTGTGGATGGCCAGTACATCAACTGATTCGGCTGATAGGAACATTCATCGAAATAATCGATGCCCAGCATATCTGCAAGATATCTGGAAACTGCAACAAACTCCTCCGGTGTCACATCACGAGTAAGCGGATACACCAAACGCACTCTTGGATGATCTTCCGTACTGCTGTGTGTGGTGTAAAGCAAAGATGTATATGGTGCATTCATTTCATAGTTTTCTAAAAAGGCTTTATCGATTCTGTCACCATCCAAAGCAACCATAGAACGAAGCTCCACAGTATCGATTTTTCTTCTGCCGCCTTTCAATGCTCCTGCCACAAATCCACCGTGGTCTTTCACGGTGTCACGTTTTGCTTTATTGAATTTTGCATACTCCTCAGCAGATTCCGGCGTACGAATCGTGACCTTCAGACGTTCTTTCAGTTCATCGAAAGTAATTGTTTTATTCGTCCAGGTCTTTGCCTGTCGGTTATTCCCATATGCGATTGCCAGTGGTCTCATAAGCATTCCACCTCCGTAAAATCATTTCTAAAATAGCGCACTGCCTGTCTGCGTTTCTGTGCCTTCTCGATTTCTGCACTCATACCTGCAGTAATGCGTTCTGACAGAACCCACACCTCCTGGCATTTTCCCATCAGGACCAAATCCATATGAAGTGCCAGTTCGCGTTCCTGTTTGCTTTCATCATTCATAAATGGAAACAACAAATGCGGCGTTACCGGAATACATCCATTCTGATACGCGTGTTCAGCAAAAGCTGTTGCCTTCTTTTTATTTGCTTCAATATCTCCTGAAAACGGAGCACAAATATAAACCAATGGACGAAAACTGGTTCTTGCTTTCATCTCACGTTCTATATTTGCAATTGCCTGATATGGCACTAAATCCATATAGCCTTCTGCGTTTCGAATCCCCATAGTTCTCCCTCCAATCCAATGCATATTAGTTGTGCAGATACAAACTCTGCCTTTTTCTCTTTTTGTAATTCCATATGAACTACCTCCAAAATCCTTATTAGAAGCACTGCCTCCTACCAGGTAGCCGTGGGAGGCAATGCAAAAGGACGTTTTAGAAAACTTTTTTTAAGTTGTTAATCGCTCTGCGATATCTGTGAGAAACATTGTTCGGAGTATCACCAATAAGGTCAGCGTACTCTCCCACAGTCATGCCATCCAAAATGATTGCGATCAGCATATCTGCCTGTGCCGGTTTCACCGCTGCACGGATTCTGTCACAGCAAGCAACATAGTCATACTGCTTGTCCTTTTCCAATTCCTGTCTGCAGAAGATTCTAGGATCTCTTACCTCTGACATAAGTGGTTCTGAACATTCCACTTCATCTGTTTCCTCATCCGGAACTGCCTTGCTGTATCCACGATGACGATTAAACTTGTGCCAGTTATTGTAATCATCCTTGTTGAACTGTTCATTCCATTCTTTTTGAATCAGATCTTCACGTTCTTTCTGGGAGAGTCCTTCACCTTCAAGGGACAGACTGACCCACATTTCCTCGGTTGCCTTTGCATCCAGTTCGATTGTCTGGATTTCGTTTTCGTAACGGATTCTTAATTTCATAATGTTGTCCTTTCCGCCTTGGCTACTGCCATTTGGCGAGGACAACCCAACTCCGTTAAACGTAAAAAGCGCACGACAATTAAGCGGGGAAACATACAACCTTATAGAACCCCTCTGGGTCCGGTAAAAAGTTGTATGCATATCCTCGCCAAACGTCGCGCGCCGTAAGGCATTTGAATATAATGTTGTAAATGTTCCTGCAGTTTAGGGTCATGCAGGACCATATATGAGAACCGCTGTTGCGGTAATCTCTCTTACATCACAGGCAACAAAAATATCTATTTGTTAACCTCTATCTTCTACTTCTCTTTTTTTGAGAAAAATTCTCCGTAAAAACAGAAAAAGGCCTGACAAAATACAGGTGGTATTACACCCATACTTCGTCAGGCCTTGCTCACTACTTACTGTGTGGCTATTTGCTCAGTACGAATTTGCTTTAAATGAAAGCTTACGGCAATGACTCCTTTGCACATAGGACATTTTATCTTAATTATTCCCTCTGTTGTGCTTGGGTCAGCGTCGAACAATCTTCTATTTTTACAACACGGACATGCTATATACACTTCATTTCCTTTTTTCACCATCGTCGCCTCCAATCAATGATCATAATAATATGGAGAGCGATGGAACCCACTCTGTACCGGTTCTTTCTTTGGAAGCTGCATTTCTGCCTCTTCCTTTGATGCAAACACCCTGCTTTTTCTAAGCTGGATGGCACCCCCGGATGGAAGTCTAAGCACACAGAAATCTCCGCGATTTGCTGTCACTACCACTTCCGTGATAATACGATTGCTTTCAATAATAAATACGTGCGAGCCAATTTCTAATCTCTTCTGCATCGTCATGCGCCTCCTAAACTAAGAAGGCCAGTTAAAAGGGAAAGTCAAACTGACCATACACCGATTATTACTGTTGCTGTTTAACATTTTTCCTAATGTAGCGATGTTTTTATTATACGAACACCTGTTCGTTTTGTCAATTAGAAACCTGACGAATACAATATTTTCTCCCTTTCGGGAGACAAGCAGGTTGGTTATTGAACCGGTCACTGCCTGTCTTGTTTGTGGAAATTATTTCTTTCCACTTGGTTTGGTCTGTGATAAAGCTGAACCTGCAACAGATTTTGCAGCTTTTCCGTAACGACCATCGCGAAGAATTTTGCTTGCTGTTGTAGCAACTTTCTTTGATGTCTGTTTGCTGTTCTTAGCCATTATGTTCACCTCCTTTACTACTTCACTCAAGACTATAAAAGAATTTTAAATACACATTTTTATACCATTTCTCTGCGAACGCATAATGTATCGTTGCGAAAGTATAGATTTTATTAATTTTTTCTGATATAATATTGTGTAGATTAATTTCCCCATACAGCCTTCATAAGAGGCAAGTACTACTGACTGCTTCTTACACTTCACATTATAGATAAGTGGGTAGGTATAACTTGGTAGTCACGGGTAGGCTTGGGTATAAATAGATTATTACGGTGGTGAAACTATGGAATTTAAGGTTTTTGCAAAGAAATTGAAGAATGTAATTGGTGGCAAAAGTAACACAAAAATATTTACGAAGACCCTTTTTGAAACCATGATGAACGAAAGTGGACCGGAGTTGTTAAAAGGCACTAGCCTCGATACTTTCAAGGCATACTTCAATGGCAATACAAGTATTTCAAGGGTTGCCGCTCTTATATTGGCAAACTTAAGTGATGACGATGAATTCCCTTCATACCTTGAAGGTTTCGGAGAAACAACTGCACAACTGCTAGCTGACGAATTCAAGGATGATATCCCAGATATTAACTCTGTAAATGCGTCACTTAAGATTACAGACTTGTTTTTGGAAATATTAAGAGAGGCTTCAGGTAAAGAAAAAAGCACTCCTAAGAGTGCTGATAAAACCTCACATGATATTCTTGAAGAAAAGATACTGGCATCTGGACAGGCAGCAGCCGATGCGTGGGGTAACGCAGTAAGCAACCTGGTAAATGGATTAAATGGAAACAATACTGCCGGAACAACAAGTGTTCAGCTTCCTGAAGAACTGGCCGATGAATCCCCCTATTCTTCTGAAGACAACTTACTGCTACAAGCATTCACAGCAGATTATGATGAAATCATGGTTGCTCTCATTGGAGAAAACTATGCTGCATCATTAATCGACATGACTCTGCCTTGTAAAATAAAAGACTTGTATGAAACTAAGTGGATGTCAAAAGCAGATACATTTGCTGATCCATCTTTAAAATCGTATGTTTTTGGTTTACTTGGAGAACTAAACAATATAAGCAAAGGATTTTTAGTTGACGGAACTGTCACTCCTTTTTTCAGAAGTGCCAGAACCAAAATACGTAATTTGTATGTAAAGCTTCATCCAGATCAATTTTCAAGAGCATTCCCTTACGACGCATTTATTGATGACTGGGATGATGGAGAATATTAATAATCAGGAAGGAGAATGTTGATGCCATCAATTGATGAATCCATCCGTAAAATAGACAATGTAATATGTAGGCATTTAGATGAAATAGAAAATAATTCTCGTGGTGCTATTTCTCAAGACATTTTAGAGCAGCTGATAAAGTTCGTAAATCACATCATGCTCAAGTTTTATGCTAACGGCAAGGAAATACCTATAACTGCCGAAAACATAGCAAAAGCCACCGAGTTTGCACAAATAAACAGTGAATTGTACACTTTATATAAATTTCGTAATTACCTGGAAGTTGTCACCACACAATATACTCTAGATGAAGACGGCTCTGAACGATTAATGCTTAAGTATTACCAATACCTGCTAGAAGCAAAAAATCTTATCTGGCGCTACTTTGGTATAGAGCTATTACATAACATTGATAAGTTTCCTCTTCATTTAGATGATACTTTACAGGAATACTATAAAAAGATTTCTGAAAAAATAGAACGACATCCCGTGGCATTACACAGTGACAGTAAAGATAAATACTATATTCAGAAAATCAAACCACTGTTTGTAAACAGAAACATATATTATGAAATCACATTTACACCTATAGATGATAGAAAAAACAAATCAAAATCTAACAGAGTAATTGCTTTTACGAAACTTCCAATCAAAGGCAATTACGCATCAAAGTTTCATCTCATACATGAGACTATTGAGATATTAGGAAAAACAATGCCTATCCTCATTATTGATGGCTGGGAAGTGTCCATTCGTGACTGTGAATTTCAAAATTTTATTTCGCTGATAAAAGGAGAGAAAAAAAGAGTACCTTATCCAGAACAACGATTAATCTGTGAGTTTCTTACCCAAACGAAATACACTCTAACTGCCCTAATGGACTTCCCGGATAAGGCATATGATAGGATTACTCTCGAATGGAAAAATAACCTTAAATCTATGGTATTTATTCCAATTTTAGATTACTGCAGGAATCTTATACGCAACGGCCGTAATGGTCAAAACGTGCTGCGATATCTTCTTCATAATATGAACAACGTTATTATCAAAAGCCAATATTCATCTGGCTACTATAGCAAATATTATGAAGAATGGATTAATGCCGGAAATAGTAATCTTTCTGGTTTGTATTTATCAAATGGTTGCAAACAGTTTGATTCTTTACCGTTTAACAGATCTCCTGTTGGTCATAACCCCAAATTAGGAGCTGTTTTCGATTGTATTCCTTGCAAAGACAAACGCCCGGAATTATTCGCCAGGTTTATAAGGAATAACACAGAAGGCAAAGGTCAGCTCTTCACTGATATTGATGAACTGGGTAATTATCCCGATTATCCAATGCTCATCGAAAAGTATAACAACAGCCTTTGGTCAGGACACAGACCTGCAAGTGATTTAATACTTGAGCATAACCAAGTATTTATAAACGATTACAAGCTTGATACCTGCAAAGTAATTGAAAAATTACAGGAGTTGGCAAAATCGGGTATTGACAACTACAGTGCCGATGTTGAATTTTGGCTGCTATTCGATGGTTATGAAATTGACTGTGATGAAAAAAGAGATATCATCACCCGTATATTTTCTGAATCTAAAGTTGGTGTAATATATGGCTCTGCAGGTGTAGGTAAATCTACGCTAATCAACCATGTTTCTCACTACTTAAACGATGAAGCCAAATTATACCTTACGCAAACAAATCCAGCCAAAGAGAACTTGATGAGAAAAATCGATGCCGAAAATACAACATTTTCAACAATTGAAAGTTTCAAACGCCAAGGCTCTTCTTTTGTGAAATATAAATTATTGGTTATCGATGAATGTAGTACCGTTAGTAATAAGGATATGGTTGAGGTTCTGCAAAAGGCAAATTTTGAAATGCTTTTATTGGTAGGAGACACTTATCAAATTGATGCAATTCAATTTGGAAATTGGTTCTCAGTATTAAAATCATTTTTACCTGAAAGTGCTGTATTTGAACTTACTCAGCCTCATCGAACCAAGGACGAACAATTACTTGAACTATGGGATAAGGTTAGACAGATGGATGATACAGCGAAAGAAGTCATCGAAAGAGAAAGCTATTCCTTAAAAGTAGATGAAACTCTACTCTCTTCACTTGAACCGGGCGAGGCTATTCTCTGCCTAAATTATGATGGCTTATACGGAATCAACAACATCAATAGATTCCTACAGGAAAGCAATCCTAACCCTGCTGTTCAATGGGATGTTCAGCAATATAAAGTTGGAGATCCGATTCTCTTCCTTGATTCGGATAGGTTCTTTCCTGTCATACACAACAATATGAAAGGGCTTATCAAAGGAATAAAAATCCTAGACCCAGACACTCATGAAGAACGCATTCAGTTTGATGTTGAGATACCTAAGGTAGTAGATGAAAGTGATCTTTGGCACATTAATCTCCAACTACTTGAATGTTCGGAAAACGAAGAAAAATCACTAATCAGATTTTGCGTACACAAATTAAAGAGTGCTGATGAGGATGGAGAGGATAACAGCTCTAATACTGTTGTACCATTCCAAGTTGCTTATGCTGTATCAATACACAAAGCACAAGGGCTCGAATATGACTCTGTAAAGATAGTTATTACAGATGAGGTGGAAGAATTAGTAACTCACAATATTTTCTACACTGCTATCACAAGAGCCAGAGAAAAATTAAAAATCTACTGGACTCCAGAAGTCGAGGAAAAAGTTATTAACCGAATTAGACCACGAGATATCAGTAAAGATGTAGAACTTTTGAAAAACTATCTCACAGAAAAACAGCCAGCAGATTCACTTGATTTTGGGCTGTAAAACAAGGAGGTTAGAATATGAGAATCAGCTATAACAAACTTTGGAAAATGTTAATTGATAAAGAAATGAATAAAAATGATTTAAAAGATGCTGCCGGAATAAGTGCAGCATCTGTAGCAAAACTTGGTAAAGGTGCAAATATCACCACCGATGTTCTTCTCAAGATATGTGAAGCTCTTGATTGCAAATTAGAAGACATCATGGAAACAATCAAAGATTAGGAGCTTCCTGTATACTTTAAAGAGTAAAAGGAATTGACCAAAAAGAATA
>CALBNS010000118.1 GCA_937896665.1 uncultured Clostridia bacterium | reverse complement strand
AAAATCGCTATGCCACAGCCTTGGCAGGCCATCGCGCAGCGATTTTGTTCAATTAGAATTTATAGTATTTGTAAAAAACCGGAAAACAAAGTAAGAATGGTTTTTCAAACTGGGAAAAATGGAATACTCAAGAATAGTTATTTTAGATATTATAATGCTGATTTCGAACACAGAGGGGAAGGCAGTGAAGAATCATATAGACATGAATTTTTTAAAGAATGCATCTCTAGAATTGAGCGTTTAGAAATAAGGTGGAAGGGCGAGGCTTTAACGATATATCCTGATGAAATATTGCAAGAAGAAACGCTTCTTATGGAAGATGGAAGTAGACGAATTGTTGATTTACTTGTGAATTTCACGAAAGCAGATCCGGCAATTTATGTTGAAAAATGGGAAGGTCAACTTGCAATTGAAATTAATGATACTTACCCGGTAGATAGTAAAAAGACAAGCCAAATGAAACAAAAGGGACTTGCATGTTTAGAATTTACAGTCAGTAAATGGAAAGTCAGAGATAATTTTAACAATGCAGAAGATGAAGAGAAGCAAACTATTGAAATTACAGAAAAGTTAGATGGGAAAAATGGTGGATATATTAGGGGTAAACTATTAGTAGATCCAATATCTAGGAAGTATTATAAAATCAAGTTTTTGGTACAAGCTATTTGGTAAAAAGTAAAATAAAGGATGATATGAATGAGGTTTGCCCCACAATCTAGGGCAAACCTCAGCTTTTACAAATTCTATAATAGAGTGGAGTTCACGCATGAAGCTCCACCGGCTACGGGCATCACAAGTTTCCGTAGCGCAACCATATGTATTATAAGTCGTAAATAGCATAAAGGCAACTACTTTTTGTATCGCATAATTTTTTTCCAGTTCTCCGGGAATCCCATTTCTTTTAACAATTGTTTGTGTGTAAGATGCGGGCATTGTTTAGGTACTTTGTTGATAAGTTTTGTTAAAGCAGCTTTAAAAGTTTTAAATTCATCATTGCTGATAAGGTAGCGCAAGGCTATCACGACGGCAAACAAGTCCTGGTTTCCCATTGTATATTGATTGTTCTTTGTAGATATTTGAAGCTTTTGATGTAACAGCATA
This sequence comes from uncultured Clostridia bacterium, assembly GCA_937896665.1. Classification (GTDB taxonomy): domain Bacteria; phylum Bacillota; class Clostridia; order Lachnospirales; family Lachnospiraceae; genus Faecalimonas. Next base: position 2,497 of record CALBNS010000118.1, on the reverse strand, counting down.
TCAGAAATTGTTTCACGGATATGAAAGTCATAAAGGCGTTCGCCGTGTGCGCATACATTTCTGCAACGAGCAAGCACAGTCACGAGCTGATGCAACTGAACTTCGGATATATTATCAAAATTCTTGCTGATTTTTGTGCGGATGTCCGATGTGGCGTATTGGTACATTTTGGATATTTGTCCAAAAGTTAAAGCGTTAGTGGCTACCTATAATGGCACATTTTTGTAAGTGGCAGCATGATGATTGATATATTTATATTGGCTAGGTGTTGCAATTGCTTTTGATAATGAATTTACAAGTCTTTGAATTTGCCTATTATTTTTGCGTGTAAGATTATAGTTGGTATCCGTAAGATAACCGGACTGATGTTCACAGTATTTTTCGCAAAAATGGTAGGATATCATAGACTTCATATGCTGTTCAACCTTAAGTATGTACTTAAGAAAAAGAGGACGCAGTTCTTCATCAAAAGTATAAAAAGCATAAATTTCTTCAAAAGTAACACCATAGTGATACTTTCCGGAACGAAGTGGTTTGAAAGGTTCTTTATAGCCGTCGATGAGGGAGTAATAGCTGATTTTTTGCAGAATAGTTTTTGCAAAATTTGAATCAGATATCGTTAGTTCTTTATCGTTTTCAAGAAGTGCAATCTGCTTTTCGTAGGTTAAAAATGCTTGACCCATCTGTCATTTCCCTCCCTCATAAATGTAAAAAAAGGAGCCCACGCATGGACTCCTTGTGCTGCGGGCATCTCGAGTTTCCGCAGCACAACCACTAAAGATAATATACCATCGAAAGCGAGTGCTGTCAAATGAATTTTTAGTGGTATTGATAGTTTATGCGTTTTTGTTTGGAGTGATTCTGTTTGTATTAAAATACTTATCCCTATATTCAATCGCCTTCTCCGGCTTCTTCCATGAGCAGTACGTCAAGTTAGGGACACCTCTTAATGAAGCGGACATTATCAACCGTTTTGAGATACGGCTTCGGAATGAACGTGCCTATTATGCAGTACGAGATTTGCTGACCTATTATGACGCAGAGCAGACCGCCTTTTCTATCATCAATCAGTATGTGCGGTTTGTTGATGAAGAACCAGACAAGCGAAAAAATGACTGGAAGCTCAATGACCGCTGGGCTTGGTTTATTGGCGATAATCGGAAAAGTCTGAAACTGACCACAAAGCCAGAACCTTACACCTTAGACCGCACATTGCGTTGGGTACAAAGGCAGGTAGCACCGACCTTGAAAATGCTGAAAAGGATTGATAAGGGAAACGGTACAGACTACATGGAAACAATCGAACAGCAGGCAAAGCTTACGGAAAAGCATGAAATGATCAAACAGCAGACGACCCCTGCAAAAAGATTTGGTGGAAAGTTAGGAGTGATAAAAAATGTGGGTATTAGTAAAAGATGGTTATCGGTGTCTACTTAGGGTTCAAGCGTGAGTTTTCAAAACTTATCGGCTTCTTGCTAGTTGCCTTGATTGCTGTCGGCTTGGTATTCAATAAGGATAGCAACTGGAAGATTGTAAGATAACAAGTTGAGTAAAGGCTTGCACGTTACTTTTTTAGTGGCATACAAGCCTTTTTATGAAACTTAAAAATAGTTGGAAATTCATTTCTTATCGTGCTATTTTAGGTGTAAGTGGGGGATAGCATATAGAATTATCACATTGACTTTACCCTTACGGCAAGGTGTACTATAAGTGTGGAAGTAAGTTGAAAGGAGGAGGTTTATGTTATCTATAGGTGAATTTTCAAAGATATGTAAAGTTTCTACAAAAACACTTCGTTATTATGATGAAACCGGACTTATAAAACCCAGTAAAATCAATCAAGAGAATGGTTATAGATATTATTCCATTGAGCAATTAGAAACTATGTTATTTATTAACCGTCTAAAACAGTACAGATTTTCTTTGGAAGAAATTAAAGCGATTATCACATCGGAAGAAATACTGAATGAAAAATTATCCATAGAGCTTTATAAGAAAAAGATAGAATTTGAAAAACAAATACAGATATATTCCCAAATTACAGAACGATTAAATGAAGATATATCAGTTTTGAAACAAGGAAAATCAATCATGTCTTATTTGAATAAGATGGATGTGCAACTCGTTGAAGTACCAGTTATGTATTTGGTTTCTATTCGTAAAATGGTTTATAAGTTTGAAATGGAAGAACAATATGCTTGTTGTTTTAATTCAATATTAAGAAAAATTCAATATGACAAATTAACTGTCAATACTCCACCTATGGTACTTTATCATAGTGATGAGTTTACTCCTTTGGGGTTAGACACAGAATTTGCTATTCCAGTAGAAGAATTTGTTACGGGAACACGAGATTTTCGCCCCGGATTATGCTTAAAAACAACTTTACATGGCGGATATTCTAACTTGCCTTCTATTTATACGAAACAATGTGAATGGGCTGAGCAGAACGGTTATGAAAATAATGGTCCGCTTTATGAAGTTTATATTACCGATT
>CALBNS010000117.1 GCA_937896665.1 uncultured Clostridia bacterium | reverse complement strand
TGCCAAAACTGCTTTTTCGTTTACCCCATCATCGATTCTAACCTAAAGAATTTGTGCATCTCCTCTTTTATTTTTATCTGAATATTCCGGCCGGACTGGCGGCTCCGCCGCAACGGAATATCCATTTATCACCCCACACTACACAAACGTATAATGCATCACATATGTTTGCATAAATATATTTTAATTCAACATATCATGAATTGATTCATACAATGAAAATGTCATCAGAACACGATTCCTTAAAGCTTTTCTTCTATACCGATTAAACATAAGAATCATAATCATCAGTAATACAAATTCACTTATAAAAAAACGTATTGACAAAAAATAATTATCCCCATAAAACATTCCACATAATACCAAAGTTGCCAAAAGCAACGCATTACTGATACAGAACGCTCGTGCCAGACCATCTATATCTCTTAATTTTTCACTTTTTTTGTTTAGTCCTCTGATTTGTACCTGATACAAACAATATACAAAAAAATACTCGGCTAAGTCCTTATTCCATGAAATCTCACCATTCTTAAGCTTATTGAACTTAATCTCATTTTTATTAAATATTTCTTTCGCAAGTGTTTTATATCGTTCTTTCTTCTTCTCATTAGTTATACAACTATTATTAGAAAATAACGACTTCATCAAATTATCTAAGGATTTTATCATATATGTATCTAATATACTGAATAATTCATGGCAAACCAACCCGATGCTATAAGAAATTGCAAGTATTAAAAAAATGCATATTATCAAAAATAATGAATTTATTTCTGTTTGGCACAGACAACATAATATAGCAGACTGAGAGACTTTTGAGTTGAATTGATAGAGAATAAAAAATACACCAATGATCGTGTACATTCCGACAATAATATGATTAAAAAAATCAAAAAACCCCATTTTATCAACTAAATTTTCCATAGTATCGCCCCATCTTATTTCCGTCCTATTTATAGAAACATAATATTACTATTATAAAATAACATTTTTTTATTACCATACTATCTTATGTAATTATTAAACAGTATCATAATAAAGATATATTATTATAATAAATATACACAAACCACACCATAACATCTTACGGGAATTGTCAAATATTTCTTAACTATTTATGGCATATCTGTGATTTCTCGTAAATACTCGTATGAGTCACCTTATGCCATAGAATAATTGCAATAGAAGTATTACCTTATATAAGAGCAATTCATAATGCTTTGAATTTTAAATAAAAAAAGATACACCTTCATCTTGATCTACATACTCATACTAAACAATCCACTTATTATATTCTATCAATTATCAATTTCAAAGAAAAAGTCGAAAGATTTTACGTTTTTTATACTGCCGCCGGTTTCATCCGTAAAATTTTCAGCATTTCCAAAAGTTGTTTTTTCTCAAGCTCAGTACATTGTTCCAGTTCTCCTGTAAACAGTTCTTGGATGAGCGCGGCTGAAACAGAAAGTGGATCTTTATCCTTCTCAAAATAAAAATAATCAGCAGATATATGAAACTCTTGGCAAAGCCTTTTTATCACGTCATGTGGAATAGCCGTTTTTCCTTTTTCATAATTAAAAATTGTATCTTTACTCATTCCCAGCATCTCTGCAAATTTCTCTTGACTTAGTTTTAACGATTTACGTAGTTTTTTTAGCTGTACACCCATAACTTCCGCCTCAAAAGCTTCTCCATGAATTTCCATTTTATATTTCACCTCCCTCTTCTTCATTCTGAGTGATAGATAAACTCATAATCTTCAATGTAGAGAATAAAAAAGACACAGAGAAAATCAGGCAAACAGTATTTCCTACCTTCTCTGTGTCTTAAGAGTTTAACAATACTTGTTTTACCTCACGTCGTTTTTGTAAAAAGAAACTCTTTCATTCATTAAGTGATCTCTATTGATAACCTATTATTTTTTTTAACTTGTAATATCATAATCAACACCTTTGTCTTCATCTAGATGATAAATTAAACAAAAAAAAGAACAGTTTCTAACTGTTCTATCTTCAAATTCATTATATCAAATTTTATTTTCTAACAATCATTCTGACACTAACAGATCTTTTTATGTCCTAAACTACATAAGCGCATATATTTCTTTTAAAATATTTGTTATCTGTTCTGTCTTATCTTTTTCAAAAAGCTCTAAAATACTTATTAGCCCTTTATCATACATAGTTTCCTTTTTCCCTGTTAAAATATAATCGCAATCTACTTTTAATGCTTGGCAAAGATTATATAATACCAGTGCAGAGAACCCCTTTTTTCCCGTTTCTATTTCATATAAAAATTTCGGTGAAATGTCTGCTAATTCAGCTAATGATTCCCTTGTGTATCCACGCATTAATCTGGTTATTAAAACTCGTTCTCCAGCATCTTTGTAAAGATTTTTCATTTGTATCAGCCCCTTTTGGTAAGATAACTCAAATAGTCAGAAATAAAAACCTGCTATTATTCACAACATCACTACCTTATATCCATTTTTACTATAATACTGTGTTTTTCATCCTTTACTCTTTTCTGGCTCATACTGCATACATCTGATACTGAACATCTATATTCTTAATATTCTTTCTCTTTTATTTATTCTAGTACACTGATTACACCGTTAGGTACAAAAATCAGATTTTGCATATTTTTCAAAGTATAATTTCCTCATCAAACCCACTACAGGAGAGAACTATGATTAACATAAAAAAATCAGATTTCACACTTAAGTATAACTCCAAATATAAAAAGAAATTATTAAAATATTTATATCAATGCATACTTTCAGAAGGGAGCAAAATTATAATATTTTCAATAATTTCTCTTAAACTAAATATTTTCCCAGAATTCTTAGTAGCACTATTCATGCTTATGTTATTAAGAACTAATGGCGGTGGCATTCACTGCAAGCATTATGCCAGTTGTTTTATTCTAAGCTTTGCAATGTTATTTGGTTGCATTTTTCTTGCCAATCTCATCTCGTTACCGATACTTTATATGAGAATTATTACTTTATTTTGCATTCCTGTTGGATACTTTAGTGTGCCTATTACTTCGACTAATAGACCTGCGGCTTCAAATAGTCTTATAAGAAAATGTAAACGAAATACGCTACTTATTCTATCCGCTTTCTTTATTTTGATATGTATAAGTCCAAATAATCTTTATTATCGTATTGGTTTTTGGACAATTATTATGCATATAATTCAATTGCTAGTAGCATTAATTCTTATGAAAGGGGGTAAAATGAATGCTTGATTTTTTAGCAAACTACTCATGGAAAATCGGTTTTGATATTCCAAGCATGATTTTCTTCGGTGAACCTAAATTTCCTGTTTTAGATGCCGAATAATCACGACAATAAAGGAGTGAACAAAATTGCTCACTCCTTTATTTGGGTACAATCACTTTAAAACTAACCCAGTTTCTTTCCTCTTTCATATAATTTTCAACAACAATTTCAGATTTGCTTTTTTTCGCCAATTCTTTTATACGGCTTAAGCCAATCCCTCTATTATCTCCTTTTGAACTATAACCTTTTTCAAATATTTTTTCTATATCTGCTGAGGTAAAACATGGGGACAAATTACTAATCTCTATTTTCAAACTCTCATTTGTTTCTTCACAAATCAATTTTATAACCTTCTGTTGATCTTCCTCTATATTCCCACTTTCAGCTGCATTCGTTAAAAGAATACCCAATATCTCTATTATCTCATGCAAGGACAGATTACAATCCGCCATATCAACATGAATGATATATTCTACAGTCACATTCCTATTTTCAAATTCTACACATTTATTATACAAATATCCCGCTAATATAGGATGGTTGCAGCCAGTCAATATTTTATCAAATTGATCATATGATAATAAAGCCGTACCGTATTCGCTTTGTCTCTTTATCAAATCCTCCAGCGATGTTGCCGTTATATGCATACTGAACACTGCTCCAAGCTGATTTACAAAATCATGCTGTTTTCTCCTCACCTCAAACATCAAGTCCTTATATGCTACTCCGTATATATCCTGCAGTTCTAATTCCATCTTTTTCTTTTCCAATTCAAATTGAGTTTTCTGCATTCTAACCCTATAAAAACAAATTACAATTATTAATGCCATGAAAAGCAAATAGTATATCTGATCAAGTTCTTCTCTCACACGATAATCCAGTAACAAAAATATGATGCAAAACGCACAAATCATTATGTATAAATAATCTTTTTTGCTATTAAATCTAAGTCTTGTATTCTTCTTTACAATAGCAATCATCTTGACACTACCCATAGAAAGAATTAATGAAACAACATCCAAAAACATCATTACTAATTTTTGTTCTTCTATAAACATTTGTAATGGAATTATTATATAACTTGAAATAACCTCAAGTATTCCCATATATATAATGCTTAATACATAATAAGATATAGTCTCTATCAACTCCCTCCGGAACACTCTATAACAATAGGCAAACATAACAATCAAAGGAACACAGGAAATAGTCTTAGGCAATATCCCTTCCAAGATGGCAGAATATATAACAACAAAAATTATGAGCATAACAACAACTAATATATTAGCCTTTAATTCCCAACCAAAAAAGCCATGTATACAAAACAAAACTGCCCCAAATTCTGCAATCCAAGCTAAAACAGTAGGCCAATTCTCTAGCAGCCAATCCACTACATATTCCAATTACTCTACTCCAAACTCTCGCGAAAACGTTTCTTCATCATAATACCTATTTCAACCGGATTTTTTACATTCTTTAGCTTAACATAACGATTCACATAATCAATTTCTTCAATATATTTCCTATTTATAATTATATACCTACTACACTGAATAAATAGCTTTGAATCAATTTCTTCCATAATTTCATTACATGTTTTATACGGTATTTCCAAAACATCATTCTTGCAGTGAATTACCACTCTCCGTCTACTGTTCTCAATATATATTATTTCTTTAATACATTTTGAATAAACAATACCATCTTTCCTAAAATATATAAACCGTTCCTCTTCTTCTTCAACAGGGAATTCCAATGCTTTCAAAATAAGTTGTTTTACCTGTTGCTCACTAAAAGGCTTTTCAATATATCCAAAACAATGCAGTTGGCTATAGGCATACAATCTAGGATCTTCTAAGGTTGTAATAAAAATTAATGGTGCAAACATATATTTTCTAACTGCCCGTATTTCTTGTGCAAAGCGTAATCCCGTAACATCCCCAGGTTTTTCAGGTTGTAAAATTATATCCACCAAAAACAAATGAATATGATTCTCCATGGCAATTTGATATGCTTTTTCTATATTATAAGCATTATATACTACTATTTTTTTATTCAAATTGGATACAATTTTACACAAAGCATCCATATGGCTTTTCTTATCTTCAATAATCAAGATATTCTGTATCATTTATTATCCTTTGCTAATCCCTTTTCAAAATAACTTAAAATATTACCATCATATTTTGCTTGATCTTTATGGTCACAGTACTTCCCCTCTTTTACTGTTGTAAAATAATTGATTAATCTAAACAGTAGAAATAATTTATCATCCTCCGAACAATTCATAACCATTTTCCATGTATCCTCAAAATTTTCATATTTTCCAAACAATACATAATCTGCGGATACATTTAACTCTGTTACAATTTTTCGTAACCCATTAATAGAAATTTGATTTTCTGAACTCTCAATCTTTTTATAAGCTGACAACGAGACATCTAATAATTCCGCAAACTGTTCCTGTGTTAATCCAGCAGACATTCGAATTTTACGCAAACGATTTGCTATACTAACCTTCTCCGCTTTAAAACCGCCCTCTCTCACTGCCATCCCCCATTCTAAAATTCTGAAATTTGCATAAAAGTTACACTAACTCGAAAATAGCTTGTATTTGAGCCTTTTTCCGAAAATTATAATAGGGTCACTGGTACACTAAACAAAAAACCAAAAATGCAGTATTTATGCAGTTTCATGGCTTTTAGTATAACAAAATTGCAAAATTCAAAAAAATGTATAATTCGTTTTATTCTATACAGGATTTTGCAATTTATCCAGACATTGAAAATGTACTAAAGGTATATTATTTGTTACCTTTTTGTACAACAATCATAAATTATGTAAATCTTCCTTTAAGTGAGATCAAAACTGGAACTGCACAGATTCGGATTTAAAATGATGCAGAGCTTGTCTTTCTAAAAACAGTTCTTGATCGAATCAGAGACACATATGTTAGGTGATATTTCTTCTGAATCTGAAATCTAAGTGATCTATAACTACACTGATTATCCGAAAAGTATTATTTATAAATGTACTGAAGTTGTGTTGTTAGTTAATACTCAATAACAGATTGCCTTATCAAAAATTAAAAGGCGAGTTATAATCCCACCATGAGTTTCTACATTACTTCTGAGCAGCCGATGCCCATGGCAGCAAACCATCCAGATCTTCCAGATAGTTTTGCTAATCAGTGTCTGGCATATACACAAGAAGACACTCCAGATAGGTATAGACATTAAGACCGTCTGCTTTTACTGTCTCAACTTGACTTTGCACTGCAAATAATAGAAACGATAGGTGGAGCCAATGATTCGGCTGTCATTTACAACATTGCAGAAACAGTAAAATCAAATAACCTGAAACCTTACGAGTACTTAGTACATCTGTTGAGCGAAATTCCGAAACATATGGAGAATCATAATCTGAATTTTCTGGAAGATCTGTTACCATGGACACCTGCATTGTCCGATCATAGTAAGCGTCAAATAAGAAGGTGTACAGACATTCCCCCAATTTTTCCTTTATGATGAGACAATCTGTAATGACCTCCACATTGTAACACCGTGGATTTACCTGTATAATAAAGTTTGTCAAGAACAATAATAACAGGAATTACCGCATACAAAGGGAGGTCATCCAATGTATTATAGCATAGTTTATGTAGGAATGGATGTACATAAGGAAAATTTTTCACTTTGTGCTTTTACCATTGAAGCAGACAAAGGAAAGCATCACCAGAGAACAGAAGCAGATTTTAAAATACCTGTATATCGACAAGAGCCCCTCACAGGTATTGAAGAAACCTGGCAGGAGGTCTCAGTCCAAGTCCTATGTATGGATCATGCGCACGGGAGATGAGCGTGGATATCCAATCATCCTGTGTAATTACACTCCGACAAGAGCTGGGGAAACTGCAGCGGCATTCCTGAGAGACGCATCCTCCAGATACTATCTCATTGTGGATGATTACTATAAAATGTCAAGCTATAATGTACAAAAAATATGATATAAGAATGTACAATTAA
>CALBNS010000116.1 GCA_937896665.1 uncultured Clostridia bacterium | reverse complement strand
AGGTATTCTTTTTGGTCAATTCCTTTTACTCTTTAAAGTATACAGGAAGCTCCTATCTTTTTCTAATAACTTCTCGGAATGTTAAGCCCTTATTTTATAAGGCCTTCAGACCCCTATTTCAAAAAACACCCCCTGCTTTGCAAAAAAGCCTTGACAAATAGCCAAAAATTTGCGGCCCCTCACCATTGATGACGATGGTGTCCCGATCTGTAAGATGGACTTACGTATGCATAAGGATGGGTATGAGGCTGCCAGGCACCGGGCAAAATACCGTTGTCCAAAAGCACTAATGTTTATATCCATTTCCCGCAAATTTCTTTTCCTGCACGATATTCAGTTGTCAATTTTCAGTTGGAATCTTATTCATTGAGATTCGGAGAAGTTATTTCTATTATTATATACACATTTTTAATACTTTTCAATCATCCTGTTTTAGTCCATTTGTAGGAAATAGGATCTTTATTGATCTCATCAAAATATTTGTAGATTCTATCCTCAAATTCTTCCTTCGCAATATGCAGAAAACCCCACCCTGGCACATCTATAATGCCACGGATGGGGTTTGCAGTTTATACTTCAATTTTTTTACTTTTACGGGTCAGGAACAGGCTCATGTTCACGCCCACACTTACCACAATCAAAACTGCGTACAGCAATGGCGTAGATTCATCACCGGTCTTCGATGTATCAGAGGGCAGCTCCACCTTATATTTGTTCCCAAACTCCGCACCGGACTGTTTATTTCCCTCGGAATCCGGATAGAGCACAGCAGTTGCTTCCAGTCCGCTGTAATCCATCTTATTGCTGACTGTAACCGTCAGAACATACACCGTATCATCGTATACACACTTTTGGTTGGTTCCAGCCACCTGATAAACTGTGTAGGTATAAATGCCTACCCGCTCATAAGTAATCATAGGGAAATTATCAGTATCCTCACCGGTAATAGTCATGAAATAGACTCCATTGACTGCGCCATCCGGCATAGGATAAGCTGTATCATCCGCCTTTAATACCACCGTGTAGTCCTCTGCGGGGTAGGGCAGAGTTCCCGAAAGGGAGATTGTGACCGGAACGGAAACTCCAGGCAGCTCCGCTGCATATGCAGGCAGAACCATTGTCATACTGCACATAACCGTCATGACCAATGCCAAAAAAACATTTAACAATTTTCTCATATTACTTTTCCTCCTGATCCGCCGTCTGGTAAGGTTCCATCACAGCCAGAATAATTGTTCTTGCGTCGGTAAATTCTGTCGAACAGGTGGAAAGGGCAAGAACTTTTTGGTTTTCCATCTGCTCCAGTTTCGTTATGGTTTCCTCCCGCAAATACAAGCTATTGTTCTCTGCAAAAGAAACCAATCCATTTATATCAGTCTGCCATAGTTCCGGGTCGAAGATGGCATCTTCTCCCCCGTCGACCAGCAGGCAGGCAAAGATTTCGAAGTTATAAGATCTGTCAGGCAACATCAGCATTCCTGTCTTATTTTCATCAAAGAATGACTGTTCTTTATATAAATCAAGATCACCAAACATTCCGCTGTTTTTCATATGATGACCATACAGCAAGGAATAGGCATCTGAAAAGTCATGCTCATTTCGAGTATCTAAGAAAATACTTCCGGCAAGGGCAAAATTTCCGTACACATCCCGATTGATGTAAGTCAAGTTTGTGCTGCCCTGCAGCACAGGATAATCAATATTGGTGTTGTCAACCATGACCCAGGCACATACATCCGGGTTGATGGCTAGCAATTCCTCGAAAGAGGCTCCGCCGTCTTCTTCCAAGGCAGGCTTCATTTTTACCATATCTGCCTGAACCTCATTGGCGGCAGTATATACTCGGCTGTTGTCCCACAAAGCATAGGCCGCATAGATGCCTGCCACACTCAGGCTCAGGATCACAACCAGATTCACAAGAGAGTTAGCGGCCTTTAGAATCCATCTCGACATTTTATTTTCGGGCGAAACATGCCGCACTCCTTTCCCATTTTCGTTCCGGACAGCCCGGGGCAGTTTCCCGCCCCAGCCATCGAAACGTTTTATCTGAAATGATCAGCGTATTTCAGATTAGAATTCACGCATCATGCGCTTCTTGCTGATGAATACAAACAGACCCATGCAGGCAACGGCCAGCAGCAGGATGTAAGGCATGCTGTCCATGTTGATGCCGGTATCAACCTCGCCATCCTTGTTGTTGGTGATGGTCACGTTTTCAGAAGCAGAATCTATCTTCTTGCTGTCATCATCATAATTATAAATAGGGTCATCGTAGCCGCCGTTATCACCAGTGTAATTGCTCTCTTCTACGGTGTAAGTAACGCCGTAAGGGATGTTTTTGAAGGTAACGGTCTCGTCATGCTTCAGGGTGATATCAACTACAGCCTTGCCATCAATCCAAGCACTGGTAGCGATGGTCTTGGTCTCGGTGCCATCACCATAAGTAATAGCTTCACGGACAGTATCACCAGTAGGAGCGATGAAAGTAACCTTCACAGTGAATTCCTTCTGCCGGTCACCCATGATACCGGTAACCATCTTCTTAACGGACAGGGAACCTGCGGAGTATACGTTGTTGAACTCATCAGACTTAGCTCCGCTGCCCTCGGTATGGACAGCAGCAACACGAACCTTGCCATTCTGCTCAATAACAGTCACAACCAGCTTGATGTCTTCAGAGCGGTAAGTCACACCGGCAGTACCACCGTCAGTTTCCTTGAAGGTATAGGTGTAGATACCAACAGAAGAGTAATCAGGCAGAGTGATGGTAATGTTTTTCCTAGCATTTTCGCCGCCTGCTTCACCAGCAGAATAGGAAACGTTGGCAATAGTAGGAACGGGAGCATTGCTAGTGTTAATACCAACACCAGCATCCTTAACATCGATGCAAGTCAGTTGAGAGAAGTTAAAAGTCTCAGCAGGGCTGGTAGTACCAGTGTTGGTCAGCTTGTACTCTTTAGTGAGAGTAATAGTGCGCATATCTTCGTAAGTAGTGTTCTCGCCACCTTCAGCTGCGAAAGCAACGGTGCTCATGCTCAGGACAAGAACCATGGCAAGAGCGAGAGAAATAAGTTTTTTCATTTGGGTTTTCCTCCTAGTTAATTGAATTTTATTTTATACAGTTCGTGCGTCCACGAATTATATATTGGTTTTGACTCGGTCAGTAGGATCGAATCGTTGACTTCCCTATAAGGGAAGTCTTTCGGGCATATTGGGACTATAAGCCCCGTCTGCGGAGAATGGTAATGACTTTTCCTTGTACATTCTCCATTGGGATCGAGCCGAAATCCCGGCTGTCCTCCGTCTGTGTCCGGTAGTCACCAAGAACAAATACATGGTCCTCCGGAAGTACATAAGGGTATGTAAGCCCTTCTTTGGCATAAGTAGGATACAGAATTTCTCCTGTCTGATTGGTTCCGTTCACAAGCAGCTTCCCGCTGTCATCCAATATTACTGTGTCTGTTGCTCTGGCAACGATCCGCCCTATATGGGTTTCACCGTCTGCTGTATATACAACCACATCATTCTTGGCATATTCCTGCTGAATCCGAAAAGCAATTACCAAATCGCCATCTTTCACAGCGGGGAACATGGCGTTTCCGCTGACCTGGGTAATCAGGAACACCTGGGTAAACATGACCCAGCCTGCCAGTGCCAGAAACAGAATCTGCAGCAGCAAACTCCAATAGCCTTGCCACTCCAATGCCCGATTACGGCGAGCAGTGATGATACCGGAAGTCGTTTCCTTCTTCTTAGTCGTAGCTTTCATCACCGGCCTCTCCGTGCTCTGCGGAACCACAACACTGTGCAAGCAGGGCATCATATCTGGCTCTTTCGGCAGACAAAGCCGCTTCATACAGGCTGTTTAATTCCGCAATCTTCTTCCACAGATCTGCTTCATCCACGCCTCCAAACAGAGACTTTTTGAAGTGAACCTGTTTCAGCCACTTTTGAATGCGTTCCTGCTCATGGTTGAGCGGGTCAGCAGTTCGGATGTTCGGTTTTCCTCGCACCCTCTGTCTTTTTGCAACGTCCTTTTGGGACGAATGTTGATATTCTCCTGCCATTGTTGTAATCCTCCGGTTTAATCATCGTCACGGTTTCTGTGCTTCTTAATCAACAGAACCGTACTAACTGCAACCAGGCCCAGAATCAGAATATAAGGCAGGGTATCCAGAAGAACACCGGTGTCAACGGTGACGGTCTTATCGTTGTTGATGACCACCGTTACATCCTGCACAGGCATGTTAAAGGAAACACCATTTGTTATGTCCTTCTTCTCTACCCCCTCGGTAACGGAAACAAGGGAATAGGTATAGCCATCGGGATTTTCTGTAACGGTAACAGCAGCACCAACTGGGATATTCTCAATCGTGTGTGTCCCATCCTTTTTCAGATTAAACGTGGCCGTTACATTGCCATACGTTACCGTGAAAGCAAATTCCTTGTTGGCATCGTACATATTACCGGAGACGGTTTTCTTGACAGTCAGATTGCGAGTATTAGGGGTGTAGGTATTGATTACCTCAATATCCGGATTCGAAGCTTCGCTGATGCTATATTTAACCGTTGCTACATGGCTCCAGTCCGATGTACTGCTCAGCCAAATTTCTCCTTTCTCGGGCTTGTATTCTAACGATTTTCCATTAATCGACCACGGACCATATCCGTTAGTACTGATGCTATAAAAATTAACCGGAGCTTTCCAGTTACCACCAATGTCGGTAACGCTAGCTGCTACCGTTGCTCTCTGAGTTGCTGTGAGCGGTTCTTTCGATATTACAACACATCCAGCGTTGCCTGTCAGTGCCGCTGCAAATAACACGTTCTGATCTCCGTCAATTGCTACAGGCCAGTTTTGGTGACTACAAGTAGTCTCCTTATCATAAGTCACTTGAAAATCCGCCGCCTTAACTTCCACTGTACCAAGACCGCTTGTCGTTAAATCATAGTTTTCTACAGTTGCATCTGACTCGGAAACCGTATAAGTTCCTGCGCCTACATTATCAATTCGCCATTTCCAAGAAAGACCGTCTTCACTGATAGTGGCATTTTTTCTGTTCAAATGATAGGATTCCCCTGTTTTCTGGGCTACCGTAATTGCAAAATCATCAGGAACCTGACTGTCTGTAATTCCCTTAAATGTTTTACCAACCGTGATAAAATTCGCATCCGGATTTACATCTACTGTTTCCAACGTTGCAGCACCATATCCGCCCAGCCCGTTGACCTTTACGCTCAGTGCGTAGTTTTGTTGCTCCGTGAACCGAGTCAAAAGTGCATGTTCCTCTTCCGTCATGGCTTCCATCATGGCATTCAGTTCTTCGTATGTAGTGGCAGACATCAGGCGCTCAAACAGCGTATCCACAGAACTCTTCTCAATTTCGGCACCAGCTTCTTCACTGGTCTCGTTACCGGTCTCGCTACCAGTTCTCGCGACCGTTCCTGTCTCTGTACCTGATTCGGTTCCGACTTCGGAATTTCCTTCAGTTTCAACCTCAGTATCCGCCCTGTTTTCGATGATCGGTTCTATAATTTCATCAGAGTTTTTTTGCTGAGTAGCCATTTCAGTTTGCGATTCAGATTTCTCGCAAGAAAGGGACAGGATGGAATCGCCGGGGCTTTCAGATTCCTGCTCTGAAATGCTTTCCTCTGTTATTTGTGTTCCTTGATTTTCCAAAGCAAATGCGGATATTGGCACTGTTGCCAAAAGACAGAAACAGCACAACATCAAGGCAAGCAGCCTTTGAGGAAAACCTTTTACTTTCTTGCTATTCTTGCTATTCTTGTTCATCATAATACCTGTTATGAAGTGACCTCTTGGCAAGAGTAAATTTTAAGAAATCACCACATTTTCCTTTCTATTAAATTCTAACACTGGGTACAGAAGCAGAGTCCCATTTCTAACATTCCCCGACCTTGACCACTATGTTCTACCGCACATAATTCATATTATGTTCACACCTTCAGCTCGAGATAATATTCGATTATCTTAGTTGTATGATTTTAGGCACACAAAACACACCCTCCCGATGATTATTTAAAAAAACTCTCGTTGAGGGTGATATTGTGTTGTCTATAAATAATGTTTACAGACTTTTCGCATGCTTCTGAAAATGAAATGAACTATTTCCGCTGTTATATCTTGACTTTTTTTAGCTATGTATGCTATGATTTACTAGAAAATTTTGATAGGTATGATTGCAGAGTGAATGTTCCCTGACATAATATGAATTATGTTAGGGCTTTCTTTTGCCCTAAACCACCAGACCCAGTCGTTCGATTTTTTTTCGATGCTCTGTGCCGGTGGTCATAATATAGATGCGGGTCGTGTCGATGCTACTGTGACCTAAAATGTCAGCCAGCTTCGCGATATCTTTTTCGATACCGTAAAAAGTACGGGCAAACAATTTTCGCAGATTGTGTGGGAACACCTTGCTAGGATTCACTCCTGCATCCTCACACAACGCTTTCATCCGCGCCCATATACAGCATCGGTTTAACGGCTTTCCGCTTCGGTTAATGAAGATCACTCCGGAGCGAATTTCTTCTTTTTTGGCAAAGTCCAACAGTAGCTTTCGCAGTTTACCTGGAATCAAAATAGTTCGGGTTTTGCCTTTGCAATTTACTACAACTTCGCCACGCTTCACATCTTCTACGGTAAAGAAGCGTAACTCTGAAACACGGATACCTGTGCCGCAGATAGTTTCGATGACCAGTCGAAGCTGCGGACTATTTTTCGCTGCATCCAGAAGCCGCATATACTCTGCCTTGGTAAGTTCTTTTTCCTCAGCGCAGTAAACCTGCTTCTGCTGCTTCATTGATTTCACCCTACAGTCGGACCATCCAAGATAATCCAACAGGCTATTCAAACTAGCCAACATGGAATTGATGGACCGTACCGCATATTCTTTTATCTGCAAATACTTTTTGTATGCCATCACCACCTCCTTGGTCACAATTTCATTACCAACATATTGAGCAAAAGCACGTGCATCCCGGAGATATTTCTCCACGGTTGCCGTGCTTTTTTCTTCCTGGATTAAATATTGATAAAATGATTGAATCTGGTTTTCTGTTATTTTTCTTTCTTCCATTTTGGGTTCCCTCCTGATGTTCGCATTTTTGTTTGTTCTGCTTTCTTATTGTACCCAATTTTCAAACAAAATTGCCGTAAGACACAGAGGGAAAGTACATTTTCATGTTCAGAATCATCACGACGTCCCACTTAACTCTTCTATTCCGTCGTTTTTTTCTTATTATATAAGGAAGTATTGCACATTTCAAGATAAATCGTAGAACTGTTCCCATAGTAAAATGAGCCTCTAAATTTCTATTGTTTTCTGTTCTCTCTCCTAGGAAGAACTTGCCCGGCACCTAGAAATACTTTACATTCCAGTTTTTCCAATTCAAATAAGATAGAATAAAAAGCCAAATCTAATCATAAATGATAGTAGGGGGTGATTTTTTGAAAATTCAATGGAAAAACTTGATTACCTGTCTTGCCATACCACTTGTAGTCGGCAGCTTATCTGCGTTTCTAACACGAAACAATATGGAAACCTTTGAATTAATTAGCAAACCGGTTCTGGCTCCGCCGGGCTGGTTATTCCCGGTGGTTTGGACGATACTGTATATCCTTATGGGAATTGCATCGTATCTAGTGCTTACGTCCGGAAAGCCAAACGATACTGCTCTGATTGTATATGGCATTCAGCTTGCATTTAACTTTTTCTGGTCGATTATCTTTTTCAACCTGGAGCTATACCTGTTTGCATTTATCTGGCTTGTACTGTTGTGGCTGCTGATTATCAAAACAACCAATCTGTTCCATC
The DNA here is from genome assembly GCA_937896665.1 of uncultured Clostridia bacterium. Lineage (GTDB taxonomy): Bacteria > Bacillota > Clostridia > Lachnospirales > Lachnospiraceae > Faecalimonas. Next base: position 5,631 of record CALBNS010000116.1, on the reverse strand, counting down.
AAATATCAAAACCGGCCGGGTATCTGATGCTCCCATATCTGCTATGGGTAACCTTTGCGGGCTACTTAAATTTTTCCATCTATCTATTAAATTAAAAAAGAACCAAAGATTATTATCTACAAATATTAAAATAACAAAAACAGCCATTGAAGTCCGTCTCCGCAGGTGTGGTTCGGATTTCAATGACTATTTTATTTTTTTACTTAAGAAAATTACCCCCGTTCAACTGAACCGTGGCAGTCAGCAAATCACGAATGTCATACGTACTGCCCCAGACCTCTGGCACACCCCGTTCAATGTTTAGCAACGTGTAGACTGCCTCCATGCCAGTGCGAGATCCCACATCACTCCAAAGTGGTTGTCCATCTCCCGACGCCCCCTCATTTCTTTGTCTGAGTAGTCTAGCACGACTAAATCATCTTCATTGAAATAAACATGTGTAAATTAGATACTTACATTCCCGTCTGTGCTGCAACTTCTTTCTTAAAAACGCCGATTTTACGGGCTTTTCAGGGGTTCTTTTAAAGTGTTTGACCATTTTTTCGAATGATCAGTTTTTTTCGGTGCAATTTTTAGCGCCATTTTCGAAAGCCTTAGAGTCATGTCTGAAAAATGGTCAACCTGTTTTTTGAATGGTCAAATAAAAGAACGAAGCAAAATCATCATAAAATCTCTTTTGCAAAGTTTGCATCTTTCTTTTCCTTATTTTATAAGGAAATCGCCATCCCCATATTCTCTCCATCTTCCATTTCTGTATCTGCAGCGACTTCGTTCGCCATACCCACACCTTCACCCACATCCATAGCCATACCAAATTTTCCAACTTCTTCTTCGAATCTATCTGCCATAACATGAGTGTATATATCCATTGTTGCGCTGTAGTGTTGATGTCCCATTATTTTTTGAACTACTTTCGGTTGCATATTAGCTTCAAAACACCGACTACAAAATGTGTGTCTGATAGCATGCGGATACATATCCTCAAATACAACTGGTTCTCTTTGTTCTTTTACAGCATTCATTGCTTCTATATAATTCAGTTCAACAACCGCTTTCTTTATTTCTTTCTCAGCATGATATCTTATTACCGGGCTACCCATAGTTGTTACAAAAACCAAATCTTCATAACCTTCGGGTGCTCTCCATCGTTTCCCCAAAGTTTTTTTCAAATGTTCAACTTTCTTTTTTTGAGCAAGATACATTTCTTCCGCTTCCCCCCATAAAAGGAATCGTTCTAACTGAATTATGCGTCTTTGGTTTTGATAAACGCATTACCTTTTTCCCATATTCATATCGACAAGACAAAGTGCGATTTATGTGAATACATTTTCTGTTCTTCTCTCGAAAGAAATCTCCTCTCAATCGGTTTATTCTCCCATGGAACTAATATCTCAAAACAAGGATTGCATAAAATTCGAAACAACAAACTACTCTTTCCTCCTTTGACTCGGTATCGTTGTTCAGTTTCAAGTATCTAAAGAATAGTTTAAGTTTCACTTTCATCGGATAGAAGCCTGTCTTCATCACAACAAATTGACCTTTTGGCATGCTCTTGAGCTCATCTGGTGTCATAAGTGGTCGTTCTATCATCTGAAGGCTCTGAGACGGAGCATTCTTTCCCCTGCTGACAGAACCGGACATGACTGTTCTGCTGCCAAGCGACTTTGACAACACTTCAGCCGAACTACTGTTAGGTGCAAAACCACCGAAAATTGTTAGCTGCGTATTATCAATGATAATCTCTGCTCCCTCTTTTCCATAATTCTTTTCTAATTGAGAAAACGATTGAATAATGGGTACAATCTGTAATCTTCTGCTTCGTGATACGGAGAACATCATTTCTGCAGATTCTATCCTGGGCAGTGTGCCAAACTCGTCACACAAGAATATACAACGGTTCTTGAGTTTTCCTCCCATTTCATCTGCCACTGCCAGTATTTCCCGATATAGCTGTTGAATAATCAAGGAAATCATAAAAAACGTATTCGTATTTTCCTCCTTGCTGCCGCTTCGCCGACAAGCAGAAAGACAAAAAATCAGTCGTTCTACCCTCTGCAAAACGACTGATTTGAATTTTACTATTTAGTTTGTGATAAGATAACCTATCATACATAGGCTATCAGTCTGCCTCTACATAGTCGGTGCAATACCCTGCTCTTCCTCTTCTGCCATATCATTCTCCAATCCACTGCTTAAACTGATGTTTGGCAGATTCTTTAGGAACTCCTCTACATTGCAATATGCAATACCATCCTCTGAATCCATGTTTTCTCCAAGATATAAAACAAATCTTCCTACGAGCGAACCATAACGTGGAGTAGTAAGGCCGAGTTTCTTTTCATCCATCAGATGACGCCCCTGCTCCCTTACATACTCTTTGCTGTGTTTGATTTCATAGATGGCACAAGTATTATTGTTCTTATCTCGGATTACCATATCAAATTCTCCGGTACGGAATTGAAGTTTAAATACTTTATAATTCTTACCTAGGGCCTTTGTTGTTTCAAGCAGAATAATGTCTTCCATCATTCTCCCCCTGACCTCTTCCAAGATACGCTCTGTAACATAACTTTTTTCCTTATCCGGTAGTTGTTTGAATTCATCATCTTCCAATACCGCATGCACAAGTGCCTGCGCCTGACAATAACGCATACCCGGCTGTGTAAACAGAATACGTTCTTCTGCCTCCACATCAAGTTCTCCTGTCTCAATTGGACATTTTTCAATTAAATCAAGTGCTTCCAGATAACTCTTTATCAATATTACATGGGACTGTGTTATTGGCACCGTCTGTTTTTCTTTGTTACGAATGTCCAGAATCTCCATCATTCTTTTCGTAATTGTCCCCCGATCAATTAAATCAAGGATATCTGTCCTTTTTTCTTCATCTTTCTCTGTTCTGAGGTTGTGAGCAGTAACTCCGTAATCACTCGACTTAAAATCTTTCGTAATTACTTTCAGCACAAAACGATGGTTCATATCTTCTATAATACGGTTAATCGCACTTGTTAGTTCACCCGCATCGTACAAATCATATAAGTTTCTGAAATAATGCCCAAATTCAAAACATTCCAATGAGTGTTGAATATTTTTACTAATTGCGGTATCAATATACCTGCGTGTCGACTCATCATCACGGAATGATGCGTCTTCCATCATCAAATCCTCATCATCAAAATCAATCTCGCCTGCCCGGAATGTTCCACCATAACGTATATACTCATCAATGCTGTCTATTCCAAGAATTCGACTGTATTCCTTATACGGAATAAAGGTTGTATGAATCATTCGCACTCTGTCATATAATTCATTATCATGCGCAAACCAAAATCCAAGTGAGTCTGTTCCAGAAAGCACAATCTTCATGCCCATCTGCACATAAATATCTGAGAACAATGATGCGGAATCAATAAAGTCTTTCATTAATGTTACTTCATCGATAAAAACATATTGATAACCTTCCTCTCGCAGTTTACTCAGTTCATCCGTAATCATATCAATTTGATCCGTTGTACGAGCCTTTATATATGCACACTTTTCAAAATTCTCCTCAGACATGTCTGCAATTGCCTGAAATAGCATTGTTGTCTTACCAGTCCTTCGAAGACCATAAACCGCACATACTCTGGTTCGCTCATTACCATACAGATATCTGATTATATTTTCAAAGATGTCTCTTTTTTCCAAACCTCTCACTGGCTCTATTAACTGAAGCAGATTTTTCCCTGTTACTACATTGGTTTTATATTTTGTCTTCCTTTTTCCATTCGCCATATATTTCGCCTTCTTTTCTTTTAACCGGCTCTGAAGTCTCTTGCGTTCTTCTATCTGATTCTGCAACTCCTGCAATTCCTCATCACGAATATATTTACTTTTCACCTTGCCATTTTCTTTCCATTGCAGATAATGTTGCGTTTTCCCATGAATGTTCTTCTTTGAGATATACCCTTTTGGAAGTTCTTTTATTCTTTCCTCTAATAATCGGATAAGTTCATAAACATCGGTCATGACTACCACTCTCCTTCATATTTACAGTATATCTCTTTTATAACCTACCTGTCAACATTTTTATGGTAGGTTATAAAACTGTTCTCCATCAGTATCCGGCATCAACTCTCCATTCATGGATGCATCAAAGTAAATCGCAAGGAACCTTTTAATATCTTCCTTTTTCATACACCGGACTTCAAATCCCTGCTCTGTGATTACTTTTTCCACCCGGTTAGCAGAATTAAATACCTGCTCTGGTTTCATCCCCTTGCATCTGGCAATAAATAAAAACTGTCTTGCAGTTGCCATCTCCATCTGGATGTTGTCAAGGAACTCCATATCCTTTTCCAGAAGAGTTCTTACCTTTCCATTTTTCTCTTCTTCCAATCTTTTATGCAGATATATCTTGTTATCATCGAAGCATTCTGATGAGTCGGTACAGTTGATTTCAACATCAGGGAATCGCTGATAAGACCATCATCAGATGCCTTACCTTGATTTCGATATTGGCACTCGAAAGCACTGATATATTGGTTGGGGAAACTGTGTAAAATAGTAATTTTTCAATTTATAAAAGATGACTTATCTTATATACCCTTTTTTATGAGCATAATCTCCAATTATAAAAGCAACCGCTATTATTAACAGGATAAATACTGATAATATATCCCAGATATCAATTACAGGTTCCCCAATCATTCTTGATAATGTAATATTTACCAATAATGTAAAAGGAATTGCAAATAAAAAGGTGACTCCTGTTGCTAAAAGTTTTCGCTCTTTCAATCGGTAATACAGAATATAAATTATCCACCAAAAAACAAGTGCAATAATTGACATAATCGCACCAATGCTGAATACTTCATTAACTTTTATCAAAATACTCAATATGTACATAAACGGCATAATGAGAATACTAATGGCAACCATCGCTGCCAAAACACCCTTTTTTCCCAACAACACAACAGGAAAAGATGCTATCCATGTAAGTAAAATAGAACTAAGTGCGATAAGCGACCATGTCAGTGCGCCTGATATAGCAACATCACATATACCACATACCAGAATAGCAATAACCATGGTAACCGTATAGATTATTGATATTATAGTATTTTTGTTCATATTATTCTCATCTTTTCTTTTCAATTCAATTAGATTTTCATTAACTTTTTCCTCATAATTATCCATTTCTATTCTCTCCCCACTTAATAAATCATTGACCGAAACATCTAAAATTTTGCAAAGTTCAAGGATAATAGATGAATCGGGCATACACTTGCCAGTTTCCCATTTTGATACAGCTCTGTCAGTAATATTTAGTTTTTGGGCTAATTGTACTTGTGTCATCCCTTTTTCTTTTCTACAAGCTGCAATAAACTTACCTGTTTCAATTTGATTCATAAATATGCCTCCTTTCTTGCTAAACTTTACAGTTTTTTAGTCTGTCTGTATACAAACTATAGGTTGAATTTTCGAACTCAACCATAGGTTGGGGAGAGATTGTGTCCGACAAATTCTGATTGAACAAAATCGCTGCGCGATGGCCTGCCAAGACTGTGGCATAGCGATTTTCTATTTTTTATAATAAAACAGTGGAAAGCAAGTCATAAAAGTAGTATTGTTAAGTCACCACAACCAAAC
>CALBNS010000115.1 GCA_937896665.1 uncultured Clostridia bacterium | reverse complement strand
ATTACTCAGTTTGGAGGTTTATTTTATGGCAAGAAAAAAGGATTCACCACAAAGAGCAGCTCTCAGAGAAATGATGGGCAATTATCTGAAAGAAAATAATGTAAAAGTAAAAGACGGTATGGATGTCAATTCTATCATGCGTGATATGATGTCAATTATTCTGGAGGGTGCACTGGATCAAGAACTGGATGAGGAACTCGGATATTCCAAGTATGATTATCGAAACAAAGAAACTAACAATTCTAGAAATGGACATTCTCAGAAAACTATGCATACCAGCTATGGGGATATGAAGATTGATATCCCTCGAGATCGTAATGGTGAATTCGAACCTCAGATCGTTAAAAAGTACCAGAATACAGTCACGCAGGACATGGAGGAAAAGATTATCTCTATGTATGCAAAAGGAATGACTACTGGCGATATTGAAAGTCATATGCGTGAACTGTATGACCTTGATATCTCTGACAGTACCATCAGTCGAATCACAGATAAGATCCTTCCAATTGTAAAAGAATGGCAGGAAAGGCCTTTGGAAGAAATCTATGCAGTTGTTTTCATGGATGCTATCCATTATCATGTGCGGAATGAAGGTCGGATTGTAAAACGTGCTGTTTATATTGCAATCGGAATTGATATGGAAGGACACAAAGACGTGCTTGGTATGTATGTCGGGCAAAACGAAAGTGCAAAATTCTGGCTTTCCATCTTAAATGGACTGAAGAACCGCGGTGTAGAAGATATCCTAATCGCGTGCGTGGATGGACTGACTGGATTTCCGCAGGCAATCGAGGCAGTATTCCCACAGACAGAGATCCAGCAATGCATCATCCATCAGATTCGGAACACAACGAAGTTTGTTTCCTATAAGGAGATCAAGCCCCTGATGGCTGATCTGAAGCGTGTATATGCAGCGCCAACAGAAGAGATTGCATTAACAGAGTTGGACAGCTTTGATGAAAAATGGAGCTTAAAATACCCTAAGATTGCGAAATCCTGGAAAGATAATTGGGCAAATCTTTCCACCTATTTCAAATATCCGGAAGCAGTTCGTCGTCTAATATACACAACCAATACCATTGAGGGATTTAACCGCCAGCTTCGGAAAGTCACAAAATCCAAGACCGTATTTCCTTCCGATGACAGTCTGCTGAAAATGCTGTATCTGGCGATGATGGACATCACAAAGAAATGGACTGGTCATCGTCAGGACTGGGGTCAGATTCATTCACAGCTGGAAATATTTTTTGAAGAAAGGCTGTCTGGATTATAAGCAGTTGCAGGACTAAAAGGGCTGGTAAAGCCAGCCCTGCTTGACATGTCTGGAAACTGCATTATAATACAAGCAAGGGCAGAACCTCAAAAATCGGCTCTGCCCAATGTAACTAATGACATATCTTATATCAGTTTTTTCAGTTTACACAAAACTTGAAACGCTCTC
>CALBNS010000114.1 GCA_937896665.1 uncultured Clostridia bacterium | reverse complement strand
TGTTGTTCGGCAAATTAGATGATGCTTTTAACGTCACATTAAATGCAACTATTTTGTGCTGAAACTACACAGATGTAGCAGATTATATAAAGCCGGATTGTCACTTTATTTAAAGTTTCAAAATCCCCCACGCACATTAAATGCGTGAGGGATTCAGGGTCAGCCAAGCTCGCAGTCGTTGATTGCCTGCATTGCGATGTCGGCGGTAATGATTTCTGATTTGTTGCTGTCACCGATGAGTAGGCTGGCATTGCACAGCTTATTAATGATACGGGGTGTTCCGTCAGCTGCATTCAGGATTGCTTCAATGGCAGATTCATGGAAGACAGTCTGGTTACATCCCGCACCTTTTAGCTTTTCATGGATATAGGAACGTCCTTCTTCTTTGGGCAGCCCTTCCATGTTATAGTTCATAACCAGCCGCTGGTAAAGCGGCTCGTGAATTGCCAGCCGTAAGGTGGAATTCAGCTTTGGAAGTCCGGCAAGGAGAATGGCAGCCCTGTCTTTGGAATCCATTTCAAAGTTGAACAGGATTTTCAGATCATTTAGGATGGCATTGTTGATGTAGTTGGCTTCATCAATGATAATGACAGGGGTCTTTCGCTTTTCAAGGGAAAGACGTGCGATTTCCTCCTGGATTGTCCTAAAATTATCGGGTTTTCGGAAGGAAGGCTGTGCGCCCAGCTCCTGTGCAAGATTCCGGTAAAAGTCATTAGCAGTCAGTGTGGAAAGGCTGGTATAAATCACTTTGTAAAGGGAAGGATTTAGTCCTGCAGCCCATGTACGGATGACGGTTGTCTTGCCACGACCGGCACCACCGGTCAGAAGTCCGAACCCCTTTGTTTTAGCTAGATAATCCAGCCGAAAGAGCGTCTCCCTGCGCTCATTCGTATCCACTAAGATTTCCTTGGAATTCTTTAAAAACGGATTGAATTCCAGACCGTACCTTGTAAAATATTCCATCATTCCTGTTCTCCTCTGCATAAATGTATTTTTTCGCGTTTCACAAACGCGTTTTCCGTTTTATTTAAAAGCCGTATGGGTGTGAGTGTCCTGTCTGCTTCCACAATGAAGATATCTTTTAAATCAGGGGAATAGCGAAGCTTTATACGCTGCTTTGCGAAGCGGCAGTCCACTTCATACTCCACCTGGTCAATGACAATGACGCTGTCGGCAGAGACCCTGCGTTCGATTTCCAGAAGGAAATTTTTGTCAAGCTCGTCCTCCGGAAGACGATGGAAGCATTCAGGCTCAGAGAAGAAGCGCTCCTGTGGGGACTTTCCTTTCAGTGAGGAATGTGGGGAATTGTTGTAGGCATTCACATAAGCAAGCAGATTTCCGCGAAGTTCATCTAAAGAATGGAAATCCCGGATATCAAGGGAAGCCATCCACTGGTCTTTCATGGTACGGAACCAACGCTCGATTTTGGCCTTCTGTGTAGGAGTGTAAGGTTGGTCGTAATGCAGTACGGAGCCGATTCTTGCCGCCAGCAGTTCCATCTGTTTATTGCGGTAGGATTTTCCGTTGTCAAAGTTGAAAATCTGCGGACGCCCGTACTTTGCAACGGCAGATTTGATAACGGACATCAGATTTACAAAGTTGTCATTGAAGAATACATCAATACCCACAATGAAGCGGCTGGCATCATCGATCAGGGCGATAATGTATACCTTATGCTTCTGCCCGTCGGCAGTTTTTAAGTAAGGTCCCACGCTGGAGTCACCGCACCAGACCTCGTTGATATGAGGACGCTCATAGCGACGCATATCCCGGTTGGTGGTGGTTTTCAGTTCCAGCGCAAGTTGGTTGACATAGCGGTTAACGGTGGACTCGGAAACTTCACCGGTAATAATGCTGCCATTGTCATGAAGCTGTCTGAAAATCGCAGATGCAGACATGCGTGGGTAGTTCAGTTTGAGATATTTAATCTGTTCCTGTAAATCCGCATCCAGTTTTCTGGGTTTTCCTTCGTCCACACGCCTCTGTGGGATGAGGGCATCAAAGCCGCCGTTTTTGTAGTTGCGGTACCACCGTTCGATGGTTGCGGCAGAAAAGTGTTTTATCGTGCCATCGGGTGCAACAGTGCCCTTCTTTGCGGCATCACGATAAAAGGCATCCAGGGAACTGTATTCCTCTGAAAGCCCGTTTATGATGGGTGAGATAACAGAATACCGCATCAGGGCGATATCATGCTGTTTTTCCTGTGTCATGTCAAATCCTCCTTTGTTTTTTTATAAGTATAGGAAGAAACGAAAAGGAAGTCGTGTCAGGTTATGTGGTATTCAAAAAAAGAATATTTGGGGTGCAGTGAATCTGCATAAACTGTCTAGCAAAAGAGGAAAAACAATCACGACACAGGGCAGCTTTATCAGAAAGGGTTATCTTTTCGGAAAGGAGACGCTGTTTCCAGTGGCGGAGGAAGCTGCGGACGATATATCGGCAATTACTCTCATCAATGGAAGGATTCCTGTTCAGGAGGTTATCCAAACCTTCTTTTGCTTCGTGAGCGGAAATGACTTCAACCTGTTCATTCATGGAAATCTGTGAATAGGGAACCATGAAAGACGGAAGAAGCGCATGGGTATGGTGACAGCAGGAACAGATAACCCGGCAGATACGAAAAGAGAGCCTGCCTTCCGGTGTTTTTAAGGAGCGCGTGTAGTATCCGTGTATGGAAAGACAAGCGGCGTGACCGCAGGTGCAGGTAAGCCTGTGCAACTGCAGGCTGTTAATAAGATTATTATAAAAAGTTTGAGTAATAGGATTGTAATCTTCGACAAATATGGTTATCATAGTCTTGCAGTCCATAGGCATACCTATGGTGTGTGAGTGAGGCAGGAAACCAAACTTTGGTCGGGGAGGTTCCTGCTTCTTTTGTTGACAGTGACTTTGATATGATAACAGAAGGTACAGGATAAAACAATCTGACGTAATATTCATCAGAATGAATTATGCTGTACCTTCTTTTTATTTGAAGAATTTTCGGGTAATTGGGAGTGGGTAAAGTTACAAATAACA
>CALBNS010000113.1 GCA_937896665.1 uncultured Clostridia bacterium | reverse complement strand
GTATTCTTTTTGGTCAATTCCTTTTACTCTTTAAAGTATACAGGAAGCTCCTTCTTCGTTTTTGGTAGTAACATATATCACTCTAAAACGCATAAATAGCAACTACTTTCGGCAGAATAAATGCATTTATATCATAGGATTATTCTGCAGAAATTCCTCAAACTTTGTGCGTATAATCAGGTAACGATTTCCACTGTACACAGAAAATGTTCCCAGATTGTCTTCCGCTAATCAGCGCATCTTCTTCACTCCGATATTAAAATAGGCTCCTGCCTCGTTAATCGATAACATATATTTCTCATTTAATGCCAACTTTTCCATTTTCTACACCTCCACATACTCTTAGGTAGTCGTATATTCCCGTAGAATCCGGAAAATAGCAACTACTTTCTCCTATAAATTTCTTATTATTTTTTCAGAGTTCCAAATCTGTCTATGACATAGCAGACGTGACTGCAATATTTCCTTTTTGCATTCCCATACACTGAAAAAGACTTGCCGCAGGTAGGACAGACATACTCATACATCGCCTTTCGTTTCACCTGATCTAGATGGGCATTCCACCACTGATTCCTGCATATATCGGAACAGAACCGCTTTTTCTTCTTTCCCTTTTTCTGTTCAATACTTTTGCCGCAGTTCTCGCAAGCCGACTCTGGTAAACTCTGTTCTAAAGCTTCACTGCTCAGACCATTTCTTCTGCAATAAGACTTTACACTATTCGCAGACAAATCCAATTCCTTTGCAATCTGCTTATACCCTATTCCTGCCTTGCGGTATGGCAGAACGTTCATTGACATTCTTTCCACTGGAACTGCCACCGATAAAGAATCGGTATGCACTGCCGGATGTAGCATTCTGTGGCTTATCCCTTGATTTAAAAATTCCACTTAGAATTCCCATAATCCTCAATCCTCCTTAAAAATGAGCATAAGAAAAGCATCTACCATTGATTTTCTGATAGATGCTTATAAACATAGATTTTATTTCATAAATTTTGATTACCGTTCAATCAAATCTTCCATTGTGCAGCCCAAAGCTTTGGCAATGCTATACATCGTATCTGCACTTGCTTTGTTGATATTTTTGTTTCGTTGTTCATACATCTGAATTGAACGAAGACTGACACCGGAACGTTCCGCTAACTCTGCTTGCGTAAAACCATATGCTGTACGAATGCGCTTTAAATTAGTTTCAGGAAAATACTCCTTTATTTTTGAATCCACAATGTCAACAAATTTTGTGATATCCGCTTCATGAAGAGTATAGTACATTTTTTGCAAATCCTCAAAAGAAACAACTTTAAAAATATCACTATACTTCCTGCCTGAATACCACTGGTAATAAGCAACAGCCCATCCAATCCAGTATTCCTTTGAGCGTCCAAAATGCTCCTGCGGTTCTATTTGAAGTTCTTTCCCTTTTGTTTCTGCAATGATCTCCCGAACGATTTCAATGCCGCTTTTACCTGCAAGATAAGCAGGTTCACCATTTTCCATTCGCTTGCTCACAGAACTTGCAATAAACAGTTTCACAAAGTCAGTTCCAAGAATAGCACAAGTATTGACTGCGTAATCAAAGGCATCTCCAATCACCGATTGTGCCTTACTCAGATATATTTCTTGGTATGCGCGGGTCATCGTTCTTAATGCCTCCTCTCATAATATCCTGAATATACAGTCCATCACTCTCTTCTTCAAGCATCTCCAGATACAGCTGATTCGCTTCATCATCTCTAGCTTTGCGAAGAACATAGTACTGGTCCTTCTCTGCAACATCAAAACCTTCATATTTCAGTTTGGAAAAGGCAAACTTTGACTTAATAACGATTTGTTCGCCCAGCTTTCCAAGCCGCATGGCACGTGCAAGTTGTTCTACAGAAATACCGTTGTTAAGGAATGACTCTGCGTAATCAAAATAAGAATCATCCGCACGGTAACCTGTAATCAAGTCATAGGCATTTACATTAACACTGAAATTATCAATCAAATATCGCTTTGCTCGTCTTGCCACAGGGGTTTTGATAGAAAATAGGCGATGTTCCACCAAGACAGCAATCCAGTTAAGGATTGTATAATCGGGACTATTCAAATTTAAAATGTTCAAATATTCGGTATCCAGCGTATAGCGATTGGAAAAGCCATCACGTAAAGAAGATACCGCCCATTCTTTTGCAAGTTCCTCACTTGCAGTACAGTAAAAGCCAAGGCCAAAATCATTATTTTTCTTGCCTTCGCCAAAAATCGGCTGTTCCACATTTTTTTCTGAACCGTGGTATATCGTAATCAGTTTATCCATTTTCCCAACCTCCATTCCTATCACTGCCATTATATCACCATAGCGATAGCAAGTCAATTGATTTGAGTTTTTTCTATCACCAAAGTGATATATATTTTAAATTAGATAAACAAAATACCACGTTCATCATAAACACTGGCGCTTACATCGTTTCCACATCGTATAGCCCTGTCCAATCCCATAATTGTGGCAATCGCTCCGTCAATCTTCTCTGTTGATTTTTCCTTGTCTGCCTTAATGTTTCCCGCCGGATCATTACGAATAAAAATGTTATCCATCATCCAGCGAAGAACAGGATGTCCACCATGAGCCAACTTCTTCTCCAAGGTCAGCTTCATTAATTCCTTAGTCGGTGGACTCATATCTTTGAATCCCTGACCAAATGGAACCACTGTGAATCCCATACCCTCAAGATTCTGTACCATCTGCACAGCACCCCAACGGTCAAATGCAATTTCACGAATATTGAAACGCTCGCCCAATCTCTCTATAAATTTTTCAATAAATCCATGCTCTTTTTAGATAAACAATACTCCCAAAAATTGCATGAGCAAGTAATACCGCTAAAACAGGCCATATTTTTGTAAACTGTCCGTTTATCAAATCCATTACTCCGTAGAATGTTGCGCTTGACGGCAACAGGTAGGAAAGTCCAAAAGCAATCGTGTTGTCAGGAACGATCAGATAGAAAAAGATTGGCAGAGCCAGAAACAAAATCATTACCACTTTGATGTAAACAATTCCGACCATCAATCCATTTGAAACATTTCCAATAAAAAGTCCTATCAACGCTGAAATATAAGTAGAAAGCAAAATGATTAGTAAGAATGACAGTACTTGTGCCGGTTCTATCCTCACACAAATCAATGCCGTTACAATCGTTGAAACCGTTCCTCCGATAAAGCCTAATAACATTTTTTGAACCACATAAGAGCGTATCGTCATAGGAAGTACTTGATTGATAAACTCAATTCCATCCTCTTTTTCGCTGATGATATTCATGGCATTAAAGGTACAGCCCATAAACATAGCTGTGACGAGGGTAATCACAATCAAAAGGGATTTTAATCCCTCATTGTTCATTTCCACAGGAACGACCGTCTGATTGACTGCCAACGGCTCACTTCGATTTTCATAAATCTGTGGGAGCGTATCTGCGATGATTCTGTTTACCTCCAATTCGTCACCGGAAAGAAACGTCTGTATGGTGTTGTCCGCCTCCAAAACACCAATCATTTGCGTGGACGGATTATTTACCGCGCTGCGGAGCGTATCAAATGTTTCATATTGTGTAACAGTACCGTTTTGTTGTAGCCATTCAATAGTATCTGTTCTCATTTTCCCCTGCACAACACCAAATGAAGTTTCACTGATTGACTGAAAGCTCACACCTGAAAGTAGATTGATGGCAATTCCTACAACCACTGGGAGCAGAAATGTCAGGATACACATTTTATCGCGGCGAATACTTTTCAACTGGTATTTCAATCCATTCATTCCTTATCCCTCCTTTGCCATTTCACGGCTCAATGTCCGACAGACAAGCAGGAATAGAAGAACGATTACAACGGAACAAATCCAATAATAAGGAGTCTCCACTGTCGGCATAGAAAAATATGCGGATTTCATTGCCGCAAACAGATGGTACATAGGATGGCAGATAATCCAATTCCACTCAATCCCAGTCTGCCCTGCCAGAAATACGGGTGTTGTGACAAAGACTGCCAGTACAAGATAAAACAGGGAAAATTGCTTAAAGTCCGGCAGACGGATTGCACAGAGAAAACCAACTAACGCCATAATCAACGACAAAATACCAGCTTGCAGTAGAACGGCTGGCAAAACCTCAAGAGCATACGGGAACCCCAAATTGATACCTGTCAATAGTACGGTAAACAGCAGGTCCGAACCCAACAGCAGGAGCAGCTTCGAAAAAATAAACATGGAACGATGGATGGGAAGTATTCCATGTACCCGTATCACACCCATTTGCTTCTCCTTAAAGAGCATGGAGGCCAATCCCAGAAAACCGACTGCGGATAATTCAAAGAACAAAAATTCCGCAGTAATTTCGCGTCGATTTTTCATTTCCTTATTGTTACTGCCAATTACTTCTGCTTGTCCGTCTACATTTTCATTCAAAACAGCTTCTCCCCAAAGCATCCGGTAGTGATCGGCAGTTTCCAGCCCCGGAGAAAGTAGATACAGTTCCGGCTTTCCTGCTGAAAGGTCAATACCGATAGAATACTGGTCGGTACAAGCCGTTTCCAAAGCCTCCCTGCTTTCCACCTTTGTTATATATTCGGAAGTAATCGACTGTGTATTCTGTGGATCATAGAGATAAACAGGGTAGATTTCCTGATCCAGTTTCACATACACAAAATTGACGTAACAGGAATACAGGACAAGAGAACCGAGAGCCAGCAGAAAAAATTTACTGGAAAGCATCAGTTTGAAGTCTTTTTTCAGCAGTCCACAAAAACCTTTCCACATTAAGTCAACCCCCTTCCCGTATATTGAATAAACATCTCTTCCAGCGTCGGTTCCTGTGAATGGACGCTGAGCAGCTCATCATACACGAAAGGAATACCAGCCTTTAACTCTGGAGCCTCTATTGTTTGTTCCCTGCGCTCGCCCTGATATAAATAATCAATGATAACACTGTGATTACTGTTTTTCTCTTTTAGATTTCTCGGTGTGTCAAGCGCAACAATATTTCCATTTGAAATAAACGCTACCCTATCGCAAAGCAGGTCGGCATCCAGCATATTGTGAGTTGTCAGAAATATCGTTGTTCCTTTTTTTCTCTCTTTTTCTATAATTTTGCGAAAAAGGACAGCCCCAGCAGGGTCAAGTCCACTGGTCGGTTCGTCTAAAAAAAGGAGTTTTGGATTGCTGATTAAAGCTCTTGCCATACTGACGCGCTGGCGCATCCCTTTTGAGTAAGAGGACACTGGTTTTTTCAAAAAATCTTTCTTGAACTCCAGTTCATCCAATAATTCCTCTGCATTTCGCCGTTGTTCCTTTGGATAAAACGAAGCGAAATAGTTCAAATTATCCAATGCACTTAGATTTGTGTACAAGTAGGGAAATTCAAACAGAACACCGATTTTCTGAAAAAATTCCTGCGTGTGTAACTCTCGAATTTCCTGTCCGAACAGGTCCACGGTTCCGTTATATTCTTTCAAAATACCGGTCAATATCTTTTGAGTTGTGGACTTGCCCGAGCCATTTGGTCCTAAGAAACCAAAAATCTCTCCATCTTCTACGGAAAAATTCAATCCATGCAGCACTTGTTTTTCTTTTCCATAGGCGAAACACAAGTTCTTTACTACAATCATTCGTCATCGCCCCACTTTCCATGCTGTTCTTTTTTCTTTTCCTGCTGACGCTTATTCCACCATTTCATAAACTTAATCTTAAACGGAATAGAAATCGCTAACAGCACCAGAATAACAATCCACCAATACCATTCCAAACCTAAAAACATAATCGTTACCTCCTTTGTTTTAAGAGCCGCGCTCCTTTGTTGAAGTAAAATTATAAAAATGCGTTGAAGTTGGTGTGAGATCGCTGTGAAGTTGGTGTGAAATCTTACAAAAAAAGAAAAGCTCCCATTCCTCTTTAGGAATCGAAGCTTCTCCGCAAAAGATGACTTTTTATTTTGTTGAGGGGATAGAAAAGTAAAAAGTAACGCCTCCGGGTTGATTTGCAGCTCCATAGGGAAGGTTTTGCATAGACAAAATCTGTGCAACTATTGCAAGGCCCAATCCTGAACCGTTATATTTGGAATTTCGGTCACGGTAAAACTTCGTCCATATTTTTGACAGGTTTTCCTTCGGAATCGGCAAACCCTGATTAAAAATGGAGAAATCCAACGTATTGCCGTTTTCTTTCAAAGACAACTTTAAGCTCCCCCCCGGATGAACGTTCCGTTTTGCATTGACAATCAGATTGTCCAATACCTGCTCCATTCTGCCTTTATCAGCCTTTACATAGACCGGATGCTCCGGCAATTCATATTGAAGTTCAAAATCAGCGTCAGGGTTGTCAATCAGAAGACGTCCGGCAACAGTTTCCAGAAATTCAACAAAATCAAAGCGTTCCGGGTGAAGCTGTGAGGCACCATTTTCCAGCGCAGACAAATCAAGCAGGGCAGTAATCAGATTGCTCATGCGCTCTGTTTCTTCAACAATGACCTCGGAATATTTCTGCCTTTTTGTTTCATCCGTTTCATCTTGCAGACCCTCAGCATAGGCCCGGATTACCCCTAATGGTGTTTTCATTTCATGGGATAGATTGTCCACCAGTTCTTTGCGTTCCTCTAACAGCCGCTTTTCCTGCTCTACTTCTTTTTCCAGCTGGTAATTGGCAGCTTGTAACTGCAAAAGCGCCTGTTGCAAGTTCTGCGACATTTTATTTAAGTTTTGAGACAGTTCGCCAAATTCATCATTTGTACGGACTTCACAGGAGGAAGAAAAGTCAAGCTGTGCCATTTTTCGGGCTGCTCCACTTAATTTATCAATCGGCTTTGAAATAAAACGTCCCATCAAATAGTCAACTGCAAGAACTAACAATGTAACAAAGCAAAGCCAGAGCAGAAAGGCAAAGTCTTGTTCGATAGGCAGCCTTGTCGATATAATGTAAGAAATAATCAGAATAATTCCCGCTATTTTGGAAACCATAATAATTTTTTTGCGAACTGTCCCCAGAGAGAAGCTATCTTTTATTTTCATACGTTTACCTCGAATTTGTACCCGGAGCGTATCAGGGTAACAATGTGTTTGCTCTCATCGCCCAATTTTTGCCGCAGAGTTTTGATATGGGTATCTACCGTCCGGGTAGTCCCCTCAAAATCGTATCCCCAAATCCGATTAAGCAACTGCTCTCTGCTGAATATCTGGCCGGGATTTACCATGAAGAAATGCAGCAATTCATATTCCTTGTGGGTCAAACTAATTTCCTGTCCGTTCACAAAGGCTTTGTGGGATGCAGGAATGATTGAAATTTTTCCTGCGTTCAGAGCATCAGTTGGTGTAATGGAGGAACGGCGAAGCAGAGCGCCTACCTTTGCCAGCAGCACTTTAGGGCTGAATGGTTTGGTGATATAATCATCAGCCCCCAGCTCATAGCCTTTCAGTTTATCTTCTTCCTCGCTTTTCGCAGTCAGCATAATAATAGGGAGATTGCTCATTTCCCTTGACATCTTGCAGACAGAAAAGCCATCAAGGTGGGGCATCATCACATCCAGTATCATCAAGTCCATTGGATTGTTTTTCAATATCATTAAAGCATCTACGCCATCATCAGCCATGAAGCAGGTATGTCCGCCACGCTGCATATATTCAGCAATGATTTCCTGCATATTCTTTTCATCTTCGACGATTAAAATATTTGACATAGTATAATCCTCCCTATATAGTCAAGTCTTTTTCCCTTTAAAACAAAGGATTTTTTGATGTTTCATCAATAAATATCTCAGAAGAAGGAGCCATAGGAA
>CALBNS010000112.1 GCA_937896665.1 uncultured Clostridia bacterium | reverse complement strand
TCATAGAAAAAGGTACCCCTTTCCTAATGTCTAGGATTTGGGGTACCTTTCATTAGGAGGTTTTTTATACGGCAAGAAAAGGTCAAAAGTTTAAAAAGTATTCTTCCGAATTAAGAGAAGAAATACTTGAAAAGTATTGGAACGGTGAAATAGCAACTAATCTAGCAAAAGAATATGATGTTCCTGTAGACACGATATATATGTGGGATTACAACGTCAAACACCTTCGCATTGGAAAGAAGCGAGGTCGACCAAAACAAGGAGAACTAACCAAGGAAGATTATAAAGAAAGATACGAAATTTTAAAAAAATACCAGGCCTTCTTACAAGCACGACGAGGGAAAAAGTAACGTTTATAACAATTCATATAAATGATTACAAATTATCCAACCTATGTGCAGCTTTAGCGATATCTCGTAGGACTTACTACAAATATCGTGACAAAGAAGATCCTGATTATTATGAATATCTACTTATCAAAGATATCTTCGATGAAAGCAAAGGCACATATGGATATCGTAGGGTGTCAGAAGGTCTCAAGATTAAATATGGTGTAATTTTTAATCACAAGAAGGTAGCTAGGATTATGAAAAAATATAATCTCAAGCCCGAATACATTAGAAGAACAAGACCAAGTATTGGAGCAAAACGAATAGAAGAAAATGTTCAGCCGAATCTAATTAAAAGGAATTTCAAAACCAGAGGTTTTAATCAGATATGGTGTACAGATATTACTTATCTTATATGGGGTAATAAACGAGCGTATTTATCGACAATAATTGATTTATATGATCGTCATGTTATGGCATATCAAATCTCAAAATTCAATAATATTCCATAAGTGGTTGGTACATTGAATAAAGCTTTAGAAAAAGAAAAAGATGTACACGGATTAATCCTTCATAGAGATTGGATAAGTATTGCAACAGGAATTTTGTAACGCGATTATTTGCTTAGCAAAAATT
This sequence comes from uncultured Clostridia bacterium, assembly GCA_937896665.1. Classification (GTDB taxonomy): domain Bacteria; phylum Bacillota; class Clostridia; order Lachnospirales; family Lachnospiraceae; genus Faecalimonas. The sequence goes on along the minus strand of CALBNS010000112.1, from coordinate 5,119 downwards.
GACTATGATTAGTCGTTTTTTATTTTTATGGCATATAATCTTATTGTTGGATTGAAAAAACCTCTCGCTTAGAGCATACCGCATATATGATTCTAGCGAGCTTGTTACATCCAGCTACGATGGCAGCTTTCGGGGCAAGTCCATCGTTTTTCTTTTTAATGATGAAATCTCTTATTGGATTATAATCGCTTCTATTCTTTAAAGATCCGACACATACCAAATAAAGAAGGCACCTTAATCTTTGGTTCCCTTTATGAGTGATGTTTAAATGCTCACCTGTCAACTTTCCAGATTGACATACAGTAGGATCAATTCCGATATAGGCTACAAATTTGCTAGCAGAAGCAAACCTATCTATTCCAGCTATTTCAGCAGATATCCTAGCAGCTGTATTTTTACTTAATCCAGGTATAGTGACTATGTATTTATATTCCTCTGTTTTCATAGCCAAGACTATTATCTCATTAAGCATATTTTCTAGATGATTTAAGTCCTCAAGTAGTACTTTAGCGACATCTGCTAAAATTGTTATTTCTGGGTTATCTGAATCAATAGTAATCATTGCTTCTGATAAATATTGTTTCATGGATGTAGCTCTTGCTTTTGATTTGATTTCACCACAGTAAGAAAACTTTAAGAAACGTTTATAAATATCTTCATGGCTTCTTTTCATTAACTTATTTGGATCAGGATTGTTCTTTATAAATTCAATAAAAGATAAGGCCATTACATCAAAATACTCATCTATTTTTGGATATACAATATCAAGATATTGTCTGTATTTAATCTTCGTTTCAACTTCTCTATTGATATAGAACAAATAATAAGATGAGTAGTTTTTGAGCCTTAAAGATATTTTGTTTAATCTATCAGCTTCTTTTAGATTCTTTAGGTAATACACATTAGCGATTGTTTCACAGTCTATTGCATCGGTTTTGGTTGGCCTTATATCGCTTTTCCTAACCTTTGCGGATAATAGAGGAGGAACTAAGTAGTATTTCTTATGAATAGACCAAAGAAAATGTTCTAATGGTTTTGAATAAGAACCAGTTGATTCGAATACAATGGCGACCGTATCGTTTGTTTCTATTTCAATTTTCTTAATCAATTCATTAAGAGTGTTGAATCCATTTTTATCATGTTGGATTATCATGACATCTGTTGCTTTAAAGCCTGCAGAATAAAAGGCTTGCATGTGTGAATTTCCTTTAGATACGTCTAAAGCAATACATGCCCTTTTTGGTAACATAAAAGTATCCTTTCCCTTTGACAATCGAATGTTAATGATTCATCTAATCGCGCCTGTTGTACGAGTTCTAACTCAATTGGATTAAAGCAGATTCTTTTAACCATTAAATTCGTTTAGACATTCTGTATGACGAGTTCTTAACTCACGACCAAGGACGTCTTAAACTAGAATCAAAGAATTAATTGGGTTTTAGACTAAATGCAAGATCAAAGTCTTATTAGATTTGGTTGGATGCGGGCCATCAAAAATTTCTAAAACCACATATAGTTTACAATCAACCTTCAATTCATGGGAAAATGATACACGCGACCAGGGTTTCCAGTATACATCCAACGAATACAAAGCCATCTGTGCTTCTAAAGGTATTACTATTTCAATGAGTCGAAAGGGAACACCTATTGACGATTCTCCAATGGAGTCTTGGCACGGAATCCTCAAGAAAGAGACTTTGTACAATAATAATATCACATCTTTAGAGCATTACATTCAACTAGTAGAAGAGTGGATCGTTTTCTACAACTCAACAAGACTAAAAAACAGGAACCTTAGTTGATTCCTGTTCTTAGTCCTTTTTTATTTGAAGTGTCCGATTTGGGGTTCACTTCAGTTTTGAAGTCTGTTTTAGTTTATGTTATTTTTTGGTTGAAAATTTTATATTTTATTAAAGTTTGAAAACTACCTTATTCTTCATGGCATTATCAAATTCATCAAATTTCAAATAAGGTAATTCAATGCCCATATAGTCAGCAAATCTAACGATTGTATCTATAGCAAGATCATAATTATCATCCGTTGACATGTTATATTCAAACACATGAATAAAATTATCGAATTGCTTTTGCGTCTCAGTTTCAACTTTAGATACGTATTGTTTAAATTTTTCAATAAATTCTCTTTCTTGTTTTGTTGATTCTTGCAGTAATGCAGTTGCTCTGTTTAATTCTTCAATTTCTAAATTACCTTTTCTGATAATCTCGCCAATACAGCTTTTTACAACTCCGGCCGCAGTGTAAATTGCTATTGATAAAACCGGATTTAATGCGGTTCCCAAAGCAGCTGTTAGTCCTCTAGAAAAATATAAAGTGACAGTTGATGTACAGATGGTGCTAACTAATTCTGTTGCTAATTCTTTTTCATTAATATCACCTTTTACGAAAGATAGTAATGAAACGCCGCCATCAATCATTCCTCCGGCAAAAATGGTTGAAGCGTCAGCGGCAGAAAGAAATACATTTCCCTTTTCCATTGCTGAGTGTCTTATTGAAGATCCTATAACACCAGTTGCATATCCTCTAATACCACTTTTTATACTGTCTTTTGCAACATTTTTGGCTGCATCTGATAGCGATTCTTCTTCTTTATATACTTTAACTAAATTAACTATTCCGGAGAAAATTCCGGCAGTTACAAAACTTGCCTTAGCCATATTTTCGGCTGTTACTCTAGTTTCTTCTTTATAAGCAGCTTTTTTAAAATCCTTCATATATTTTTCAGGATTATCATAAGCAGTCTTTACTTCCTCATATGTTGTACCGCCACTTGAGATATTGTCGTGACTCAATTCATCTGTTAAATTTTCTGCGACATCTTTGTAATCGTCAGCATGAATAGTTGGAGAGTCTCCTTTAGTTTTGGCTAATTTCTGAGCCTCCTTTAGCATGGAACCATCTTTATTGTAGTTGTCATCTTTTCTTATTAGCCTTTCCATGCCTTTGTATTTGCCCCAGTGTCCTTTTTGGCCGCCGGCTTGATCAAAAATAGATGACGCTGCGCTATTGTCCCTTCCATCTTTAGTTGATTTTACAAACTTTGCTTGGACCTCTCTAACAGTTTTGCCATTATCTTTTATTAAAATATCGGCTGCTGCACCAGAATCATAAACATCCGTTACCTCTGCATTTAAAGAAGAACCTTTTAAAGCTGCATCTTTGTTAAATTTGGCGGCTTCTATGTATTCGAACAGCGATCCTTTACCTTGCTCAAATTGACCGTTTTGAATCATTTTCCCATATACTTTATCTCTAAAAAGAGACATTCCATCAAAAGATGCTTTTGAAGCATTTTGAGCGTTGGTTGATAATGATTCTCCAATTATTTCTCCGGAGAGATTTCTTTTGTTCTTCTTTTTCATATCATTTCAAAAAAACAGCGAGTAAAACAATTCCAAGGATTGCTAATAAAATAATAGAAATAATGAGGAAAACTTTCTTGCCCTTCCCTTTCTTCTCTTTGATGTATTGCTTTTGAATTATTTTCAAATCATGCTTGCAGTTAATAATATTTTCTTGCGCTTTTTTGTTTAGTTTACCTTTATTGTTTAGGATTGGACATTTCAATATTGTGCTATATGTACAGGCTAAAAGCCATCCAACATGAAGAGTTTTCTTTTCTTCATCTAAAAGCAAATTGTAATCTACCATACCATTTTCATCTTTTTGATATGAATTTGAAATTAGTTGCATTTTTTCAATGTAATGATTCGTTATTGTTCCGATTTTATTAATAAATTTTTCATATCTATGTGACATAGAAGAAATGGCTTCTAATTGTTCTGAAACCAAGTCTAAATCAGTAGCATTTTTCTTTGCTTCAGCATAGATTCTTTTGGCTTCTGCTAATTTCTTTTTCCCTCTTATATTTGCGAATATTGCACCAAAGATCAGAAGTGGAGCAACAACAGCACCTCCAATTAGCAAACTTTTTGATGCAGCGGACAATGCAATACCACTCTTTGCTGCAATTCCAGAAGCGGCAATCGCTGTTCCTTTACTCAAAGTAGAAATAGCACCATAAGCTGCAATTCCAGCTATTACACTTGTACCAATAGCCAAAGTTCCTAATTTGAGTAACTCTTTTGCTTCTATGGATGTATTTTTCATTACTAATGCCATTTCACAAGAAGGCTTATCACAACATACTAATTTAGAATTTTCAGGAACGTATTTAGATTCTTCTGCATTTGCGAACTTTGAAAAGACAGTAATAAAACCATGAATATCTTTGCCCCAGGAATTAAGCTCAACCTTCCCTAAAGTTTCAATGCTTTCCTGAGCTTCATCTAAAGAGTCTTCATATCTGCTTTTAGCACAATTAAAAAGAGACTCAGCATTTTTGAGCAACTCTCGTGTTTCTTCGCTGTGCGTGATAGGTTCAAATATTCCCATACCTACAATTATCAAGCATTTTTTTCTTAATTTCCACACTTAAAAGAGCCTATCAGAGATAAGCATTAAAAATATGTCTAATTTAAGCACTAATCAGAGATGTTTGATGTGTAATTTTGCCCAGTTTTAAGTAATGCGCAAGTAATCCTAAGTATTTTTCTTAGAGTATGAGTTAATGCACATATTGGATGCTTGCCATCATTTTTCTTTTTGGAATAATATTCTGCTAATTCAGGTGAATGAATCCTACATTTTTCTGCAGCTTGAAATAAAGCATATCTAAGTAAAGGCGAACCTCTTTTTCTGACCCCCCCACGCTTTTTTACAGTTCCAGAATGATAAATTCTTACATCTAAACCAGCAAACTTGATAAGCTTATCTGGAGAAGGAAATTGAGAAATATCGCCAATCTCTCCTATAAGTAATCCCGCGAGACGATAACCAACGCCTTGAATAGTTATTAAATTAGGCACAGTTTCATTAATTAATGGCTCTAAATGAGAATTTAATTCTTCATCCTTTGCTTTAATAACTCTTAATTGATTTACTAACAAAATCCAAGTTCCGGTGGGAAGAGACCCACACGGACACTTGGTTACAGGTTTCTATAGAAGAGGTACACATAAAATCATTCCAATAGAGCAATGTTACATTGAAGATTTAAGAGCCTCTAAAATTGTTAATGAATTTAAAGTCTTATTAAAAG
>CALBNS010000111.1 GCA_937896665.1 uncultured Clostridia bacterium | reverse complement strand
AAAACTTACACCTTACACCACACTTACACCAATCGGTGCAGAAGTTTGTGCAGAGGTAAAAAAATCGCATAATTTATGTGTTTACAGACCTTGAGAGAATAAAAACTCTCAGGGTCTTTTTTCTGCCCATTCGCAAACTTCAAAGAAAACTCTTTCCCCACTATAATGAAATCGCAAAGGAAGGAGTGGATTTGCTATGAGTAATAGTTTATCAAAAGTACATCCGGAACTTATCTCGGAATGGTCGGATAGGAACTATCCTCTTACACCGGATAATATTACATTTGGCTCAAATAAAATAGTATGGTGGAAAGGCTCGTGTGGTCACGAATGGCAAGCCAGCGTGAAAAGTCGCTCGTCTGGAGAAAACTGTCCTATCTGTTCAGGGAAAAGAGTTGTTGAGGGTATCAATGACTTAGCAACCTTAAAGCCGGAACTTGTAAAAGAGTGGTCAGATAAAAATACATTGAAGCCAACGGAAATTACCGTTGGTTCGCATAAGAAGATAATTTGGAAATGTAAATTAGGACACGAATGGGAAGCTACCGTAAAAAGCAGAACACTAAACGGTACGGGATGCCCGTATTGCTCTCACAATTCGATTTTAGAGGGTTTTAATGACCTTGCTTCACAATTCCCCGATGTAGCTGCTGAATGGTCAGAACGGAATTTAGCTTTAACTCCTAATATGGTAAACGAGAAATCTCGTAAAAATGTTTGGTGGAAATGCAAAGAATGTGGATATGAATGGAAGTCGGTTATACATTCACGAGTAAAAGGTACGACTTGTCCGGTATGTGCAGATAGAGCAGTTCTTTCCGGTCACAATGATTTAGCAACGACAGACGGACATCTTCTTAAAGAATGGGATTATGAATTAAATACAGATATTCTTCCAACGCAAATATCAAGAAATTCGATGAGAAGTGTATGGTGGAAATGTTCAAATGGTCATTCTTGGAAAGCAAAAATATGTGAGCGTACCATAGAAGAAAAAGGCTGTACCGTTTGCGAAAGTGAATATCAGAGTGTATTTCCGCAGTTAGCTATTAGTTTCTATGCCCATATGAAGGGACTACAAACAATGCTTAATTCAGATACGGTTATCGGACTTCCACTTGAAACATACATACCTGAAGAAAAACTTGCCATAGAATCGAGATGTGGCACGGACGATATAGAAATCGTGAAAGAGCATATATGTAAAGCAAGGGGTATCAGTCTTATCAAACTTCCTTATAAGACAAGAGAAACGAAAACAGAATATGCCCTGAAGCTGAAGCAGACACTAAGAAACGTACATATATTTATATCCTCAGACGTAGACGAGGATGTGGCATTCATAAGAAATCGCTTTTATGAATGGAGAAAGTCTCAATAATGGAGGTGCAAGATGAGAAATAAAGATTATCACATTTATCTAACCGATATGGAATACCACCATATTATTCAATTTCTTATCAATATGAAGAATGCGTTGATAGAGCAAGGCAGATATACCGATGCAGTTGATGATGTTCTGTGTAAGTTCGTATCAGCTAAGAAAAAGAAAGTAACAATACAGTATATTTAGGAAATAGAAAAGACCACTTACTTAATTGTAGGTGGTCTGATTTTCATTTATGACTTATTAGACATTTTATGAAGAAGATTCATTTTAAATGCTCTGATTTTAGCTGCATATCGACTTGTCATAATTAACCCAACTATCATCATACCGAATGAAATTCCCAAACATAATCCGCCTATCATTCCATTTGCATAGGTATCAACTGTATCAGTAAAAAACATTACAAGGTAAATGATGAAAGATATAGTTCCTGCAATAAATAATAAGTGCATTCTCTTTGTTAGCTTGCTTTTTTCTTCGTTACTGTAATCAGCAACTTTCAAAACAGTTTCTTCTAATTCTTTATTCATTTTCTCGCTTTTCCTTTCCCCATCAAGTATTTCTCGCAAATCAACATCGTAGTATTTAGAAATCTCTATTAAAATATCTAAATCGGGCATATTTCTTCCCGTTTCCCAGCGAGATACTGTTCGGTTTGATACGTTCATTATTTCTGAAAATTGTTCTTGACTAAGTCCTTGTTCCCTACGAAGTTCTTTCAAGAAAAGTCCTATTTTTTGTTGGTCCATTAGTTACGCCTCCTTTCAAAAAAAGAATATCTCGAATACGGTGTATATAACACGACACAAAGCGAGAAATGAAGTGTTTTTTCGTATTAGACATATCGTGTCTATGTTAAAACGGTATTATCGGTGTTTATTATATCATATAAAATATAGAGTTGCTATTTGCCACCTGATCCTAACGGAATAGGTGGCTTTTTTTGTTTCTGAAAACTTTTTAAAAAAATTTTTATTTTTCATTCAAAAATAGGGTGTCATTTCAGGGTGCTAATTCCAAATAGGTGAAGGGGTCATTTCCTCACAGAGAATTTTATCCCTTCACGGACTTTGAAAATTGAATAGACCATTTCACTAAGACTTTATTTCTGATGATTTTAGCTACCGTAGTGGGTACGCCACGATTTCCATAAGGAATGAGCGAGAACTCCCATTACTATTATCAGGTTGCCCCTGATATGGCGATGACAGTCAGATTGATAATGATACTCCCATACGTGGCTCGGAGAGATACTCGGAGGGGTGAGATTCCCGTGAAGCAGACCAGCAATCTGCTACTTAGTGACTTCCCATAGCAAGGGGTGTTGAGAACAAATATTGCGTATGATAAACATTCACAACCGAGAACGAGAGTTTTCGGTTGTCTACATGGCAATCAGGTAACAATGACATTCACTTACCCTACTCCGACTACGATTGACACATTCTTTACTGATGCCAATGGTTCTTTGGTAACACCTGAGAAACTTGATTATGGTAAGGGATATTCGATTGTTGAAGTACAAGCACCTTACGGATATGTGCTTGATGAAACTCCGGTTTACTTTGATATTGCAGAGGAAAACTCTACGGAAGAAAGTGGTGTAACCGTGATAAAAGTAAATAAGCCTAATATGGCACAGAAAGGAACTATCACAGTTGAGAAAACTGGCGAGGTATTTTACGGTGTCAATGTAAGTGGTACTGAGGATACAGATGTTATCTATCAGCCTATTTACGAGATTGCCGGACTTGAAGGTGCAGTTTACGAAATCCGTGCAGCCGAAGATATTTATACTCCAGACGGAACACTCCGTTATTCAAAGGGCGAAGTAGTTGATACAATCACTACAACTTTTGATGGATTCGTTACAAGTAAGGAACTCTATCTTGGCAAATACGAGGTTCAGGAAATCGAAGCACCTTTCGGAATGGTTCTGAATGATGAAATTCATTCTGTGGAACTTGTCTATGCCGGACAGAATTTGGCACAAGAAAGATTGATGCGTTTAGAACGCTTACCACAGAGTCGCTGGCAGTATTTATTCCGTTCAGGGTTCAGGATGGGACTATTACTAATATTGATGGGGAGTTTCTTATAGATAAGCTTCGTAAGGAAGTAGCATAAAGTTCAGAGTCAATCAGAGTCAATCCGAGGAAAAATATTTTTTGTCGGAGGTAGATTATGAATAAGCAGCAGATTGCAGCAAAGAATTATTTGATGAGAGCATATCGTATTGATAATCGTATCAATAGTAAGCTTGATCAGATTGCATCACTAAATGATCTGGCAACCAGAGCAACTTCTAATATCAGTGATATGCCCGGAAGTCCTAATCGTAATATCCATAAGTTAGAAGATGCGATTGTGAGGATTGTTGATTTGCAGAATGAAATTGGTTCAGATGTAAATTCACTTCTGGAGATAAAGAGTCAGATTGTTGACAGCATTAAGATGGTTACCGATCCTGAGGGACAGGTTGTATTAGAGGAAAGATATTTGTGTTATGCCAAGTGGGAAGATATCGCTAGTGAACTTGGTTATACAGTAAGGCAGATATTCAGAGTACATGATGCAGCATTGAAAGAAATTGTGGTTCCGGAAAGTTGTCAGTAAATGTCATAGAATGTCATATAGTTCTTATGATAGTATTATAATGACGAAAGAGAAAATGATACGAGCCTTGGAAGAGAAAATCTCCCAGGACTTTTTGCGCGAGCAATGAGGAAAGTGGCTGCCGTGCTTGCACGAGCAGACATTTGACGAATGCCGCGACAACGAGAAAACTCGTTTTCGAGTGTATGGAAGGAAGTGAGCACATGCCATATAGAAGCAACATACCGTGTAAGCATCCTGGCTGTGCAGCACTTATTCCGCATGGTCAGATGTATTGTGATGAACATAGACAATTGCATAAGAATGACAGAGCCTATGCAAGTGAGCGTGGCTATGGTGCCAAGTGGCAGAGGGAACGCAAGAAGTTCCTAGAAAGTAATCCATTCTGTGTGAAGTGTTATGAGGAAGGTCATATCACTATGGCTACGGTCGTGGATCATATCATTCCACATCGTGGAGAACAGAAACTCTTCTGGGATCGTGGGAACTGGAAGTCTTTATGTAAGCATCATCACAATGTAAAGACTATGACGGAAGATAGAAATGTGGAGTACAAGTTTTGAGAGCAGGGGTAGGGGGTATCTGAATCTCTACAGCCCTTAGGCTCCAAGACCGGCGCCCCCTCTTCTGTGCAAAATCGCGAAATGTAAGATGGGGGGTATTGACATTTAATTTGACCTTCCTGAAATTGGTAGTTGACAGTTGGTTCAAAAGTGAGTAAAATATATAGCACATAGAAAAAGTTAGACTTTTGCGGGGCGGCATTGTGAAAACGATGTTAGCTCTGTTTTTCTTTATAAACAAAATTTTTGGAGGAGCTCTACGGAGGTCCTTTTTTAATGCCCAAAATTGAGGAAGGAGGGGATTCCGATGGCAGGAAGAAAGCCAAAGCCTACAGCGATTAAGAAGCTGGAAGGTAATCCAGGAAAGAGAAAATTGAATACGAAGGAGCCAATTCCGGCAAAGGGAATGCCTGAGTGTCCGGAATGGTTATTGATTGAGGCTAAGAAAGAGTGGGAGCGATTAGCTGATTTGATGAATCAGATGGGTGTTCTTACAGAAGTGGACATGGCAGCATTCGCTGCATATTGTCAGTCTTACGCAA
>CALBNS010000110.1 GCA_937896665.1 uncultured Clostridia bacterium | reverse complement strand
TGCTGAAAACCTATATAAATGAGGTTAAAAAGAATTACGACTATGTGCTTATTGATTGTATGCCGAGTTTAGGCATGATAACCATCAATGCTCTGGCGGCGGCTGACAGCGTGATTATCCCGACACAGCCCCACTATCTCTCGGCTAAAGGTCTGGAGCTTTTGCTTCGCTCTGGAGTGGTATCATTTAAGTAGAGTCGTAAAACTCACCAAATCTATGATAATATAAATGTATAGATAACAGGAAGGTGAGATAATGCAATACGACAAATCATTTAAAGATGAAGCAGTAAAGTTATCCGATGAGATCGGAGTCAAAGCAGCTGCGGCTCAGTTGGGAATCCCATATTATACCTTATCTGGGTGGCGAAATAATCGAAAAAAGTATGGGAATGATTATTTATGTGGAAGCGGACATAAACGGATGTCTGCAAAACCTTCAGAGCAACGCATTCTTGAACTTGAAAAAGAAAATGCTGAATTAAAGCATGCCAATGAAATTTTACAGGAGGCCCTTGGTTTTTTCGCACAACGCCGAAAGAAGTAAGAGCGCATCAGCGATATCTGTTTATCTTCGACCATCATAATCGAAAGTGGACGATAAAACTCATGTGCAAAATCCTCTGCGTCAGTGTTTCAGGTTACTATAAGTATCGTAGAAACCTTGGAAAACCAAGTAAGGATGATGTTCTTTCGGCTGCCATGCAAGATATCTTGAATGAATCTCCGTATAATGATAATTACGGTGCACCTCGGATGCAGCTAGCATTACTGCAGAGGAACTTGAAAGCCGGAATACGTCGAATCACACGGATCATGAGAGAACACGGCTGGCTTCATAAACCGCGCCGTAAGCCAAAAGGACTTACCCATGCAACAACAGAAATCCAAGAAAAAGAAAATCTGATTAAACAGGATTTTTCCGCTTCACGGCCATTACAAAAACTGCTGACAGACATTTCACAGATTCAATGTCAGGATGGAAAACTCTATATTTCTCCTATTCTTGACTGCTATAATGGTGAAATACTTTCCCTTGTTATGAGAGATAACATGAAGAAAGAATTATGTATAGATACTTTTAATGCCGTAACGAAGAGATATAAGCTTGATGGCTGTATTCTTCATTCTGACAGAGGCAGCCAGTACACAAGTGAATCTTTCCGCGAAACATTATCCAAGGCAGGCGTTGAGCAAAGTTTAAGCGGAGTAGATCACTGCTATGATAACTCTCGGATGGAGAGTTTCTTTGCCACATTGAAAAAGGAATTACTCTATCGAATACCTACATATAGGATGAAAAGAGAAAACGTGAAGTCAATAATTTTCCGATATGTCTTCACTTATTACAATCAAAAAAGAATCTATACGGCTAATCCAGGAGGTTATCCTCCGGCCGTATATAGATTGTTGCAGGAAGAGACACTTCTTGCAGCGTAGGAGCAAATGGAATTTAGTGAGTTTATACGACTACACTTTTCTTGACAATTCCATGCAGGTATGAGCGCAGCTGCAGTTGTTGGTCCTATGCTAGTGGCTTTTCTGGGGGTACCCGCATATGAAGCTGTCGGGATAGGTTTGATCAGCGATGTACTTGCTAGTGCGATTAGCGCTTACACATATAAAAAGAACGGAAATCTGGATATCAAGGATAGTCTTCCCATGATGATCAGTGTTCTTATTGTCACAGTCATTGGAAGCTTCGCCGCAAGCTTTCTTCCTGAGCGTACAATGGGCAGCACCATGCAGGTAGCCTTGATCATTATTGGTTTACGCTTTTTGATAAAGCCTGTCACAACCACGAAAGAACAGATGGAAACAGTTTCCCCAAAAGAGAGACTGATTAAGTCTATTATAGGTGGAGTTTTCGTTGGATTTATTTGTGGATTTGTCGGTGCAGGTGGAGGAATGATGATGCTGTTTGTCCTGACTTCCTTTTTGGGTTATGAGATGCACATGGCAGTCGGCACCAGTGTTTTCATCATGGCATTCACGGCACTCACCGGAGGCATCAGCCATTTTGCAATTGGCGGTATGCCAGATTTATCGTGCATGGTTCTTTGTGTAGCGTTTACACTTCTGTGGGCAAGAATTGCAGCTTATATTGCAAATAAATCCGACACCAAAACATTGAACCGAGTGGTTGGTGTTGTAATGATTCTTACAAGCATCGCGATCCTCATCGTGAATAGTTTTAAATAATGTAGAATGGGGTGAAAACTCTGTATGAAACAATCAAAGGAAAATCATCAGATAAAATTCAATAAATTTCTCTACTTTTCTGTTACAACCAGCTTTATCATCCCCGTTATCTTTTTAATTGCTCGAATGATATTCGGGAATGTTCCAAAGAATGAAGCGAGTTATCATTCCTATGCTGATTTATATTGATGATTATCCAGTGCCTTCTCGGACTGCTTGTTATAAATCTCCCGGCGTTTTTAGAGCAGAAGCTCAAATTTGAATTGCCAATAACCCTCTATGGAATGTATATCGTATTCCTTTACTGCGCTATTTTTCTTGGCGAAGTAACAAATTTCTATTATGTAATTCCGTTCTGGGATTCCATATTACATGCATTCTCAAGCCTAATACTGGGGTACTTTGACTACATGGTAATCACAATTCTGGTGCGTGACGATCATATCGTGATGAATCTTTCTCCTGCATTTACTGCTATTTTTGCCTTTTGCTTTGCATTATCCATAGGTGCTACATGGAGGAACTTGTGACGGCAGACAAGATCATTCGTCCGGCATATAAGAGCCTTGCAACAAAAAAAGAACTATATTGACAGAAAGGAGCATATGTAAAATGGCAACATTTAATGATGCAGAACAGCTTTTTTTAAGAAACTTAGTCTGGATCGTATTTTTGCATTTATCAGTAGAACAGATTATGTTTTATTATCACAGATACTGGTTGCCTCTGTCAGTTCATCAAGAAACAATGGTATATATCTATCGGAACTTGCAGAGTACTGGAAAATACCAATTTCAGACGCATCACGTATTGCTAAACGATAGTCCCTGACTGGCTTCCAGGCATTCTCCTTCGCGCTGATGAATATGTTACTTCATTTTATAAAAAAGAGTAAATTCAATAGATGCAAGATCGTTACCGCCAAAAAGGAGTAATGTTTTATTATGAAAACCGTTGTTCCTTTTTAATGCTATTACGTATCAAGTTGTCTGTTGCTTTAATAATTCACTTTCTATTTTAAGTACATCCGAGAAGATAAGAGGAATGCCTTTTCTCTGTAAAGCTAATACTCTTTTGGCCTTCTCTGTCAATTCCTTTTCTAATGTACCGCTGATACGCACCGAAATGTTCGCAATAACATCAATATACTCGTTCTTTATGTATTCCGTTGTGACTGAACACATATTTTGAATCAAAAATGCTTTTTTATGACCCAAGACATTACCGAAAACAATTGTGTCACACTTTCCATACTTTTACATCTTTTTGTTATATATTCCAGTGAACTTGTTTACTCTAGTGGAAAATGGAATCATCCAATACAATCCTGTCTTACTGTCCTGGAAAGTATAAAAATATGGACGGTCATGTACTTGTCCATTTACCGTTTCTTTATTTTGCATCAGATGCGGATCAGGGAAATCGATAGAATACTAATTGTTCAAATAATAAAAATGCCCAATATCCATTCTGTATCTCCTAGTGAATAAAGAAACTCCATTCTCGCGAATGGAGTTTCATAACATCTGAACTCAATCTCTTGATGAGTCACATATTGAGTAGCGACTAACATTTGAACTCGACCTTGTTTCAGTTGCATATCGAGTAGCAACAAACATTTGAGATAGATATCTATCTTGGTTATAGTATACAGTCAAATGCTTTTCCCGTCAAGAGGACTGAGAACAATGCTTATAGTTTAGTATATTCCATAAAAGCCTTTTTGATACTACACATTTCAGTTTTATTGATTCATGCTCGTTTTACTATCTCATAACTCATTAATTGTTTCTGTTATAGACATATTGCGAATACGCTTTGCCGGAGCATGTATTGCAATTACAGCAGAAATCAGAACAAATACAATGATAATTGCTGCCAATGAAATCGGTAAGTGCCACATAACTCCAAAATGACGTGTAACCATCAAATCATATAGATACCGGCTCAGAGGAATGCCAA
>CALBNS010000109.1 GCA_937896665.1 uncultured Clostridia bacterium | reverse complement strand
GTAAGCGATGAATTATCTACCGTTCCCCATGTCCTTGATTATGTGAGATAATCCATGTACATGAAGAAATGCCCAATCCACTTAAGTTAAAGCATTTTGCTTTAATTGAAAGATTTGACTTAGAGCATTTTACTTCAAAGTCTATCAAGAACGGAGTTGACGTACTCAAATGGATTATCCCCCAAATTTAACAGAATCAGATCGTCACTGGCTTGATCTCATCCAGCAGTGTAGAGCCAGTGGAAAATCAGATTATCAGTGGTTACAGGAAAATAACATCAAATCGCCTACTTTTTATTATCACTTAAAACGTCTTCGCAACAAAGCCTGTGAGATACCTGATGCAACCAGAAAAGCTTCAAAACCTGAAATTCAGGAAGTTGTTCCCGTTTTCTTTGAAAACGAGGAAATCACAATCTCAGGAACACATGCACCAGTTGTGGATTCAAATGCAGAAGCTTCTGATAGTTCCATTGCTATTCGTCTGCAGGTTCACGGCATCTGTGTAGAAATCGCAAATTCAGCGTCGCAGATTGTGATACAGAATACACTTTCTGCGCTAAGAAACTTATGTTAGGCGATATCTCCGGGATTTCCAAGATCTACTGTGTAACCGGTACAACCGATATGAGACGCAGTTTTGATGGATTAATGGCAATCATCCGGGATACCTACCAGATGGACCCCTATGCAAATGCGGTTTACCTTTTCTGTGGCAAGCGAAAGAATACATTAAAAGCTTTATACTTCGACAAGGACGGTTTTTGTCTGTTGTCAAAGAGATTGGACAGCAATGGTCGTTTTCAGTGGCCACGAAATCCTTCAGAGGTCAGACAACTTACCAGACAGGAATTCCGCTGGTTAATGGAAGGGCTGTCGATTGATCAGCCGAAAGCCATTCGTCCTGTACCAAAGGCCGAAAAAAAGGTGTTCTGAATTGTGCATTATGGAGAAAAATTAAATTTTTGCAGATAACCGATTTTTATTTCATTTTTCGGTTATCCACAGCAATACTCTGAACGATAAAAACTGTTGGTGTATAACGAAATCTTTCAGAGAATTGCTGTGGATAACGACCTTGAAACAATCGTAAAAACGCCTGGTTTTTAAGGAAAAAACGGTAATTATCCACCGTCAAAATGACGAATGCTTTGTGCGGCAGATTTGTCAAAACCTGAGATTTTTCCTATAATAAAGGAAAGATTTTGGAGGTGCCGGCATGTCCCACGAAGATGAAAACAAACTTTTAAAAATGGTAATAGAGACTCAGGCATCTCGTATTGCAGAGCAGGAAGCAACCATTAAGGAATTGCAGAGCATGGTTGATGAACTGCGTTCTCTTAAAGCAAACCTGGAAGAAACCCTGGAAGAGTTTCGCCGCCAATTCTTTGGGATTCGAAGCGAAAAGATTTCTTCCAAAAAGGAAGACGAAGGTGAGAAGAAAACCGTTCAGGTAAAATCCTATACCGCCCAGCGTAAGAAAAAAGCTACACGTGAAGAACTCTATGCCAATCTTCCCGTTCGTGAAATCCTATGCCCGGTACCGGATGAAGACCGTCGCTGCGATTGGTGTAATACTGAGATGATATCCCTAAATGCACCTGCATTTGTCAGAGAGGAGCTTCGTATCACACCGGCAAAGATAGAACGGATCCGTTACATGCAGGAGGTTCTGATCTGTCCGGAATGTAAAAAAGATAAGGACGGCTCTTTTAAAAAAGCAGTTGTGCCTTCTGCATTGATACCACATAGTCCAGCGTCGGCTTCAGCAGTTGCGTATACGATGTTTAACAAATGTTTTATGGGCTTACCTTATTACAGACAGGAATCACTTCTTGATCAGTTAGGCGCTAAAGTTCCAAGGGAAACTTTAGCCAACTGGTGCATCATTGCCAGCAGGGATCATCTGTTCCCAATCTATCAGAGGCTGCATGATGAACTGCTTCATCGCGATGTAATTCATGCAGACGAGACAGTCTGCCAGGTATTGCGTGAAGACGGCAAAGCAGCACAGTCCACTTCCTATATGTGGATTTACAGGTCGGGTTCCGATGGGCTTCCGGGAATCGTTATGTATGAATATCAACCGGGAAGGAGCGGTGACTATCCAAAACATTTCCTGGATGGTTTTCACGGATTGCTCCAATGTGACTGCTACCAGGGATATAACAAGGTTGAGGATGTCCTGCTTGTCTGCTGTATGGCTCATTGCAGAAGAAAGTTTTATGAAGCACTTCCCGCTGAAAGGAAGAAAAATATAAAACTTCTTGATATCAACTCCTCCGAGTCATTAAAAGAACCTGAAATCCCGGAAACAGATCTTGATAAGTACATTCCGGCAGAAATCGGCGTTGCGTATTGCAATAAATTCTTCTACCTGGAACGTCAATTCAAAAACCTGACAGCCGATGAACGAAAAGCAAAGCGCTTAGAGCAGGAAACTCCTGTCTGGGATGCTTTTCTAAGCTGGCTTTCCGGATTAAATCCAACAAAAGGAAGTAAGTTGGAAAAAGCAGTAAACTATGCAAAAAATCATAAGGATAGTTTACAGGCATATCTTCAGGATGGCCGCTGCGAGCTCTCTAATAACGCAGCGGAGCGATGTGCAAAAAGCTACGCTATTGGGAGAAAGAATTCTCTGTTCCATACATCCGTTGATGGTGCAAATGCCAGCGCCATCATCTATAGTCTTGTAGAGACAGCAAAAGCAAACAATCTGAATGTGTTCCAGTACATCTACACGTTAT
>CALBNS010000108.1 GCA_937896665.1 uncultured Clostridia bacterium | reverse complement strand
ATCAGATTCATTAAAAAATGTCTCAAGAAGTGTCTTAAATTATGATACCATTATAAAAAGGGCTGGGTTGTAATTGATGGACAGCAGAGACTCACCACTCTTTTTATTATTCTTACTTGTATTGAAAAAATGCTCTATAAAGAAAAAGCAAAGTTATTTCAGATGAATTACCAAAACAAACCGCAGATGCATGCCTGGCTGGAAGAACTAGGAGATGTAAATAATGATGTTCAAATTAATTCAGATGATATAGATGCTTATCATATTACAAATGCATATCTTACCGTAAAGGCGTGGCTTGAAGATGCAAATGATCTTAAGGCTATTGGTGCGGAAATTCGTGAGAAAATCAGAACATATACTAGATTTATCTGGTATGAGGTAAAAGGTGACATAAAGCCTGAAATAATATTCACTAATATCAATATGGGAAAGATAAAGCTTACTAATGCAGAACTAATAAAAGCTTTATTACTTAAGCAAGATAATTACAAGGGTGAGAATGATGATGTAATAAAGGCAAGCCAGATAAAGATTAGTACTGCATGGGATAACATGGAGGCAAAACTTCAAAGAGATGATTTTTGGCGTTTCCTTACCGGATCTGGCAAATTCAGCAAGTCAGAAACTCATATGGAACTAATCTTTAGAATAATGGCTAAAGATATTGTGAAAGACCGTGTTAAGAATAATCCTGAGTTTTATATCGAAAATGAAGAAGAACTGAATAAAGATACCTATACATTTATCATTTTCAGTAGGGAATTGGAATATCTGGAAAATGAAAATGATAAAGCTGATAAACCTTTAGCATATTCAGAATTATTAGAAAACTTCTGGGGCAAGATTGAGCGCTATTATAATATGTTTATTGATTGGTATGAAAACAGAGAGTGGTACCATTTGATAGGCGTGCTTTTGGCAAAAGAAGAGAATCAGACAGAAACTTACTTTGAAGAACTATGTGATTTATATAGAACACATACTAAGTCTGAGTTTGTGTGTAAATTAAAAGATAGAATCATAAATGAAATAAATTTTGAGGATAAAGATAAGGCTGATTTTTCATTTACAAAGGATGTTGTTGAAGAGTATCTTAAGTCATTAACTTATTCTGATAAGAAAATTGATAAAGATAACATTAGGAATATACTGCTTCTCTTTAATGTTATATCAATGCAAAATAATACAGATTCTGATCCGAGATTTCCGTTTGATTCATATCAAAAACAGAAATGGGATATTGAACACATTCACTCAGTTACTACTGAAAGAGCGCAAAACAAAAAAGAAAGAGAGGAATGGTTGGATAGCGCCTGGTCTTATATTGAAGGAGTGTCATCAGATCCAAAGGTTGCAATAATGAAAGCAAATGCCGAGAATATTCGCAACAATAAATATTATGATGACGAGCATGCCACAGAATATGATGAAATGTATAATTCTGTAATTGCTTTCTTCTCTGGTGAAACTGGCATAGATGATAAGCCTATCAATGAAATCTCAAACTTAACATTACTTGATCAGAAAATTAATCGTGGATATAGAAATCACATTTTCCCGGTTAAGAGAAATAAGATTCTGGAAAAGAGTGGGGTGGAAAGTTTTATTCCTCTGTGCACAAAGAATGTCTTTCTAAAGTTCTATTCTAAGACAGTATCGCAAATGTATTTGTGGGACAAAAACGACAGAAAAGATTATTTTGACAAGATGGCTGATGAAATATTCTATTATCTGTCTGGAACTAAAAAAGAGCAGTAGGAGGAAGATGAAATGGACGGTAATGAGAGAATAACATTCTGGGAATTATTAGATGAAAAGAAGATAGAAATACCAGTAATTCAGAGAGATTATGCTCAGGGAAGAGATAAAGATAATGTAAACGATATTAGAAAAAACTTTCTGAACAGTATAAAGGATGCTTTAAAGAATGAAGAACCTTTGGATTTGAATTTTGTATACGGAAGTACTAAAGGAGATACATTTATCCCTATAGATGGACAACAGAGACTTACAACATTGTATCTGATACACGTATATTTGATGCTCGCTTTAGGTAAAAAGTTTGATAAGGGATCAAATAAAAGAATTAGGAAGTTTACTTATGAAACAAGAACAACTTCAAGAGATTTTTGTAAAGGTCTTACTAATGAAACGATAGTTATTAGAGATGGAAAGAAAATAACCGAGGTAGAAAGTGTCAGTGATGAAATTAAAAACAACAACTGGTTCAGTTCTTCTTGGCTTAATGACCCTACAATTAAAGCAATGTTAAATATGCTTGATTCTATTCATGAGATATTAAAAGGTGAAAATTATGATGATTTCTTTGAAAAACTAACAGATGATGATGAAGATAGTTATATTATTTATTTCTATTTCCTTGATCTTGGAGAATACAATCTCGGAGATAGCATCTACATTAAATTAAACGCAAGAGGTAAAGATCTTACCAATTATGAAAACTTTAAGGCAAAGCTGTCAAAATATATAACTGATGAAATCAGTACTCCGAAGGACGATTATATCGCTAAACTTGACGGTGAATGGTCAGAGGTATTTTGGGAATTTGTTAAGGATAATCCTACAAAACTATATGATGAAAAAATCATGAATTTCTTTACGAACTTTATGGTAAATGAGTATGCTGCATATATGACTGCAACTGGACGTGACCCGGTCAGAGCAGAAATAAGAGAGGTAATTGGATACTCTCATCTTGATTTCATAAATAGATTCCAGGGATTTAATGATAGATGGGACGGACATAAGGTCGCTGACTCTTTTGTGAAAATATTCGAACTTTTTGATTTGATTACATCAGGAAAGAATCAGTTATTATTTGCCCAAGGAAATAAGTATTTTGATGAAAAGATTCTTTTTAAGTGGGTTATTGAAAATAACGATACTGAAAAAATGGATAATAAGACAGGAATTTCATATTCTACCAGAATACAAGCTGATGCATATTTAGGATTTATAATTCAAAATAAAGATTTGATTTCTTCGCCAGATGTATTTAGAGAAAAATTAGTCGACTGGATGAGAGTGGTTATGACTCTTAGCCGTGAAACTAATTATAATGGTGGTGATGATTATGTTCGTGCCATTAGCAAAGGTATTCGTAAGATGCTACCTGAGAGCGGAGAGATATTAACTTATCTGGATAGATTAACCGATAGAAGTGGTCATGGATTCGATGGGGATTGTTTTGATGAAGAATGTCTTAAGGCAAAACTGATTCTCAGAAGTCCAGAGTGGAAAAAGATGATTATTGATGCTGAAGATAATAAGTACTTCAATGGACAAATTGGTTTCCTGTTTGAAATATCTGGTATAGATGAAGAATTTAAAAAAGCGAGCATAGACAGTTGGGATATTGCAACAGATAAGAGTTATAGAGACAGTTTTGAAAAATACTGTAGTATATTCTCATCTATTTTTGGAGAATTTACGGTAATAGGAAAGAATGAAAAGTACGTAGGAATAAATAGGAATATTGCTAATGTATTAAGGAGAGCACTTTTATGCAAGGGCGATTACACATTGTTCCATAGTAGCAACTCTAGCTTTTTGATTGACAATGATAGAGATATTAGCTGGAAACGTTTGTTAAGAATTCAGAGCAATGAGAAAAATGGTACGTATCAAAACAGACGTAAAATGCTTTTTAGTCTGATAAATGATCAGCTTTTTGATCGGAATAGTATTGCTGATTGTTTGCAAAAAATCTGTGATAGAGATGCTGCAAGTATAACAGATTGGAGAAAATATTTTATTACTGTTCCAGAAATAATGGATTCACTACATAAGTATAATGATGCCAGAGCGAGTGAGAGATTTGTACGCTTTGAGGGAAAATATATTTTCCTTATGGGAAGTACAAGATTATATGGATGGAATGAAGAGTATTATTCATATGCATTGTTCTGTTTATTAAATAAGCTTCCAAATGCTTCTGCAAAATATAATCAGGCAAAAGGATGGGAAGATATTGATTGCCATATCGAGTTAACATCAACTGCCAATTCAGGAAAATGGAAAATCAAATATTTAAGAGCAAAGGATGAATTTAGTGTGATAGACTCTGCCGGAATTCAGAGTTTGTATACTTCAGTTGAAGACGCGATGAATGCTTTGGAAAAGCTGCTTTAGTTGATTGGAGTCTGACAATATTTTCTGCCATCTAAAATATGGCAGAAAATATTGTTAGACCTATCTTGACATACGCTGATGAATGCCACCATGCCACAGCGGAAACATATAAGAAAATTATAGGTTACTTTGAACCGGAATTCTTGCGTGGACTCACTGCTACTCCTGAACGATTAGATAACCAGGATGGATGATCAGTTCTCAGAATATATCGAGAACCTTTTGGAATATGGACTGATTTGATATATGGTTGATACCGGAGATGAGACTGGATTTAAGCTCTGGCAGAATTATCGCATGGATCAAGTACAGCTAAAGCTTCTTAAAAATCCAGCAAATAATCAGGTTGGAACCTACTATTATGATGACTTTGTAGTTATTTTTGCTTCGCTCAAGAAGGATTTAGATGAAGCGGATAAGCTGAATTATAAAGATAAGTTCCTGCAGGCAGATTTGTTCCAGTGGGGGTCAATGACAAAGCTTCCGCAGTCTCATTTGGACAAACTGCTAAAGAGCAGTTTTACGCATGTGTTTATCAGAAAAGTGTCTACGGAAAATGGATTGGTATTGCCATTTACTTATGTTGGAAAGGGAAAACTTCAGAATCCTCGTAAGACAGAAGGCGGCAATGGAACTTATCTTTTTGATATTCATATGGAGAATGCTCTTCCAGAGTATCTGCAATACGATTTTGGATTAACAAAGGAATGAGAATATGAAAACAATTCGAGTAGTGGCTGCTGTGATTTTGTCTGAGGGCAAGATATTTGCAACGCAGCGAGGTTATAGAGATTTTAAGGGTGGATGGGAATTCCCCGGAGGAAAAATAGAAGCAGGGGAAACGCCTGAAGCTGCGCTTAAAAGAGAAATATCAGAAGAGCTTGAGACAGAAATAAGAGTTGGAGAGTTGATTGATACGATTGAATATGATTATCCTGGTTTTCACCTGTCTATGGACTGTTTCTGGTGTGAAATTGTAAGTGGTAATTTGGTGCTCAAGGAACATGAAGCAGCAAGATGGCTTGATAAAGAGAATCTATATAGTGTCGAGTGGCTTCCGGCAGATGTGTCACTTATAGAAAAGATAGCATTAAGATTGTAGGAAGGAAATTGTTGTGGAAGTTAGGGTAATTAAATCAAATAGAAAAACTGTGGCTATCCAGGTGAATTCCGATTTGTCGGTGACATTACGGGTACCAAGGCAAGCGACTCAGAGGGATGTACAGAAGATCCTTAAAGAAAAGGAGAGTTGGATCCTAAAGCATATTGAGGATATCAAGCAGAAGAAAGCAGCCTTCGATGCTTCGGCACCAGAGAGATTGACAAATGACGAAATACACGAGCTTGCAGATAAGGCATTAAGTTATATTCCAGAGAGAGTTGCATATTTTGCAAAGCAGATAGGTGTTGATTATGGAGGCATAACCATCCGCAACCAGAAAACAAGATGGGGAAGCTGTAGCAGTAAAGGTAACTTGAATTTTAACTGTCTATTAATGCTGACACCACCAGAAGTTATCGATTATGTAGTGGTTCATGAATTATGTCATAGGAAGGAAATGAATCATTCCAAAGCATTTTGGAGTGAGATAGAAAAGGTGCTTCCTGGTTATAAAGCTCAGGTAAAATGGCTGAAGGATGAAGGTAGCAATATTATGAGAAGGATGAGATAAAATGGTTGAGATTTCAAAAGCAGATTGGAAGTTGTTTCGTGAGCGTGTTTCTGGTTGGCAGGAACACTATATGGAGCAGCTTAACAAAGAATACATTGAATTGTTAAATTCACCTGGAAATGCATCGGACCATTTCTGGGAATTAGAGAAACGAATTAAGCAGGATAAAAAGCATCCGGGGGTGTTGATAGAACTTAGAAAATCTACCGCAATCTGGGATATTGCATACTTTATACGAGATGAAGTTATTACTATGGATGAGCTTGAAGGATTTAGTGAAGATTTGATTGATGCGGTAAAACTTATACTCAGGAGATAGAAAAAACTATGGGAAATGAGAACGGTACATGGATTATGTATGGCGTTACGTCTGATGACCCAGAATGTATCCATACAGTGGATAGATATGAAAGAAAAAGGAATGAGTAAAGGTGAATTTACATCAGTTGCTCAAGCAAACGGTGGTTTGGAAAATATGATCAACTGGGAAGGAAAGGATAAGGACATACTTGCGCTTATCAAGTACATTGCGGATGAGGGTTTGTTCATTGTTGTATTCATAAGATAGTGACCTCCTTTTGAGACCACTATACCCGTTGGTACTGTGACAGATGATGCAAAGTAGGTGCATAACCTTACCAGTGGATCGGGACTAAAAATCCCCCGCTGTTGTAAATCTGTCTCAAAATGATTTCTAACCAGTTTTGATATTGATTTCTGAAAGAATCGAGCAGTGAACCAGAGCAAATCCTCTCTTCGTTATAGCCCAACAGGAACTCCCGGATCGTTCTTAAATATCCATTGATACGTTCAAGATGGAACAGAAATGGAGGCATTTGATATTCCGGATCTTAATACAGATGTGGAAGCAGAAGCTATCTTAAGTGCAGAGATTAGCCGCTTGAGAGAATACTTGGAAGAGTTTTCCGAAGAAGACAGAGTATTTTTACTGGAATGCTTCTCTGGCGAGTATGATGCAATTTCTCGTATTTCGGAAAGAACAGGAATCTCAAGAACGACATTGAGTTCCAGAAAGAGTAGACTGGTCAAGCGTTTGCAGGAGAAGTTTCATGTAGAATAGTCTGATGTAATGGGGATGTATTGTTTTAAAGAACATAACAATACATATCCTTTACGAATTTAAAATTCAAAAATTCACATTACTAAATATAGATAAATCACCACTTTACTATATAGACAATGTGCGATATAATTTGACCATAAAGAACGGAGGTGTAGTATGCAGACTGTACAAGAAAGAATTAGACCATCAGCAGATTTACGAAATCACTATAATGAAATTTCTAAACAATGCAGAGAAAATAATGAGGCAGTCATTATAACTGTTCATGGCAGAGGTGATACAGTGTCTCTTGGTTATGAAGAATATAGACGCATGAAAGCGAGAATAGAACTGTTGGAAATCCTTGCTGAAGCAGATGAAGATGTGAATGCTGGAAGAGTATCACCTATGGAAGATACTTTTTCAAGTTTGCGTGCAATTTTAAAGGAGAAGAGTAATGGCTAAGTATACTGTGCTGAGAACAGATACAGCAGATTCTCTCATCCATAAGATTATTCTCAATATTGCAGAAAAATTTGGTGCTGAGGTTGCTTTGCAAAAGTTAGATGAACTTGAGGCGCAGATTATGCTGCTTGCAGATAATCCGTATATTGGCACAGATCCGCGCTATATGATTCTTCGAAGACAAGGATATAAGGTGCTGATAACGGAAAAGAATCTGGTGTTTTATAAAATTGATGAAAAAGAAAAGTTGGTTACTGTATATGCAGTGGTTGACCAACGTCAAGACTACTTAAATATTATAAGAGGATTGTAGTCATGAACATTGTCCGCAGGGTAGAAATATTCTGCGGATTTTTTGTTGCCATGCATCCGCAGGAATCTACCAGTGGCAGGTCCTATAGGTGGAAGGTAACAGTTCAGCCTACTCATGGTCAAAAAGGAGAAATTAAAAAAGTTTTTTACGGCTATTATCCACAAAAATAGATTGTATTTTTGTAAGCGTCAAATCGTCCGACTAACATTTATTTAGTTTTTGTGTAATACTATAAA
>CALBNS010000107.1 GCA_937896665.1 uncultured Clostridia bacterium | reverse complement strand
GATGTGGGTGTCAAAAGTCAGTTTTTCCGATTAAATTTGACACACATACAGTTCTTTTGTTCTTTGACAACTGAATAAAACTATGTTTTTAAATAAAACCCCTTGACAGAAGGGCGATTTATCGCTTTATGCGAACTCAAAGCTTCTGCATTTTAACTTACCTTGCGT
Source organism: uncultured Clostridia bacterium (assembly GCA_937896665.1). Classification (GTDB taxonomy): domain Bacteria; phylum Bacillota; class Clostridia; order Lachnospirales; family Lachnospiraceae; genus Faecalimonas. Next base: position 1,668 of record CALBNS010000107.1, on the reverse strand, counting down.
AAATCGCATTAATTTACTGAAATTTAGGGCAGCAACTTTAAAGCCAAAGAACTGCTTTGTCTTCAGCTTTCCTCTTACCGGCATTTTATCCACCGTATATTTATTTCTAAGAATGGATGGTACTGTTTCCACTCCGTTACGGATTCGGCCTATGAATGTTCGGGTTTCATCATCCATGAGTTCTGTAGACTCCAAAATCCGTCTTCTTGATTTTAACGGAATCAGCAGGGTGGCAGTCCTTTCTTTTATCATCGGATTGCACTTGCTTTGGTAAGGGCAACCTTCACACTGGTGTCTGTAGAAAGATACTCTGATAGAATCCGTTTGTTTTATATAAGAACCACTTTTGGGAACGTTGCCTGCTGGACAGCTTGCTATCATGTATCCAGTTTCATCAAGTTCAAACTCTCCCAGTATCTCTTTGGGTTTGCGGCCAAGAAGTCCAGTAGTCAAAAGGGTAATGTTTTTATCAGCAGCCATTCTGGAAGCTTCTTCACTGGCATATGCACCATCCGTAATGATAGCAGAAGAATCTTCAGATGGTTCTGAATTTTCCAGATATTCTTTGATGAACGAAGCATCGCTTTTTGTGTTTACATCGTATTGGTAATCGACAATTACGGAACCCTTTTCATCTACGGCTTCAACAAGGTTTGCAGAATAGCCTTTATGAGCCTTTCCTGCCTTACTTCTGTATGTTGCTTCCGGATCAGATGGATTTTGCAGAATATCTGCAGTCATTCCATCTTCTTTGGTTTTCGGAATCCGATTACCTTTATCATCATTTTTTGTTTGTTCATCAATGGCTCTCTGCAAAAGCTGATAATCATCTGTCTGACCATACGCATCCTTACATTTGGGAAGAAGGGCAACAGCGTCGTCGATGACTTTCTGGATTTTTTCATTCTGTGGTGTGGACTGATCATGGTAGACCACACGGTTTCTATTATTGGTGTCTTCATAATCGTGCAGCCCTTCAAGCAGCTCCGTCTGTCCATCACGTGCGATTTCACGTACAAGGTTTGCCAAGCAGGTGTATAAAAGTTCTAAACGTCCCATCTGACGGATGTTAGACTCAATCATCATACTGTCCATACGTTTGATTGCAGGAGCAATATCCATATATTTACGAATATTTTCTGCAAGAGAAACGATACAGTCGTGAATAAGATCCTTTCCGGTAACCAGTTCATATGCGGCATTTCTCTCGCGGAATCTGCTGAATGTACGGTCACTCAAAGGCTGATTTTCATAACTGGTAGTATGCAAAGCATACTGATATCTGAAATCAAACTCGCATTCCTCAAGGATTTCGTCATCCGTAAGACCATTCAGTTCTTTGAGGATAAGTGCCCCTACAATAACATTCACCGGAGCATTTGGGCGTGAATTTTTCTTATCGCTGTAAAGCGGTGCAAACATCATCTCATCGATATTCGAAAAAATATGATCTGAAAATGGTTTTGCCCATGATTTATCCAGTATTTTTTGTTTGCGTTCTGATAAAAATCCGAGTGAATCAAAGAGAGAAATCTGCTGATAATTATTTAAAACAAAAGACATTGCCTCTACCTCGTAAAATATATTTTATGCTTATATTTTACCAGAAATGGGCATTAAAGCATAGCTTTATTCAGTTGTCAAGGAACTAAAATTAGTTGTGGTGTA
>CALBNS010000106.1 GCA_937896665.1 uncultured Clostridia bacterium | reverse complement strand
GGTATTCTTTTTGGTCAATTCCTTTTACTCTTTAAAGTATACAGGAAGCTCCTAATCACTTTGTTCTACTTGCATCTCCCCTCAATAAAATATTTTCTAATTCTTTCACGGTTGCCATGACCTCATCTGCGCCATTCCTGTCAAATTCCTCTCGGCACCCATATCCATAAAGTACGCCAATTGCATCCAATCTATTTTCTTTGGCACCAATAATATCGTGTTCCCTGTCCCCTACCATAATAGCCTGAGACTTATCCGTAATTTCTGCCTGCTCCAGTGCATACGCAATCACATCGCCCTTTTTCACTCTTGTACCGTCCAGTTTGCTTCCCGCTACATAATCAAAAAAGTGATACAGGTCAAAATGCTTCAAAATAGTCTCTGCAAAAACGGTCGGCTTCGACGTCGCAAGTACAACGGTTTTCCCATGCTCTTTCAGACATCTCAACAAATGTTCAATGCCATCATATACTCTATTCTCATATACTCCATGAGGGCGGAAGTATTCCCTGTATTTTTCTACTGCCTCTTCCGCCTTCATCTCATCAAATCCATAATATTTCATAAAAGAATCTTTTAATGGGGGACCTATAAATTTGCAAAGAGAATCCAATTCTTCCACTTTGATTCCATAATAGTTCAGGGCATATGCCACCGATTTCGTAATTCCTACTTTCGGATCCGTCAAAGTTCCATCTAAATCAAATAAAATATATTGGTAATCTCTCATTTTCCTCTCCCGACTTACTTCTTTGTAAACAAAATGTCATTATTGATTGTAGTATAATACCGTTTTTTTAATTCTCCATACTTCATCTTTGGAAGGGCCATCAGCCACATCAGCTTTGTAATCGTCGCCTCCAAAGTCATATCATAGGCTTCTATCAGATTGAAATCCTGTTTTACTTTCTTACCGACTTCATAGACTGTCATATTACTACCTTCATTCGCAACCTGTGTCGTCATTACGACAATCTTCCCACGCTCAATCCACTCATTCATTTCAAAATAAAATCGCTTCATAATGCTGTCCGGAAGTCCGCCTACGCCAAAACTTTCGATTACAATTGCATCATACGTTTGGAAAATATAGCTTAATATATCCGCTTTCATCCCTGGAATTATCTTCAGCACATATACGCTGTCACACATATCATGATAAAATATCACATCTTCTTCATAAGGAACGGATGGAATATAACGAATCACTTTCTGATCCTGAATCACTGCCGGATATGGGAAATTAATACTTGAAAATGCATTAAAACTTTTCGCACGCTCCTTCTTTGCCCTTGTCCCCACAATCACTTTTCCATCAAATACAATGGTTACGTCCTGCGAGTCATCATCCGATGCATAGATAAAACTATCCAATAAATTCGTCTTCGCATCCGTCACATCCATATTAATTGGTTTCTGTGCACCCGTAATTACAATCGGCTTAGAAGAATTCTGAATCATATATGACAATGCAGCCGCAGTATAGGCAAGTGTATCTGTTCCATGACAGATAACAAATCCATCATAATCTGCATACTGCTCTTCTATTGTTTTTGAAAGCATTACCCAATGTTTTGGTGTCACATTTGTACTGTCTATATTACATACCTGAAGTGTGTCCACATGACAAACATCCTTTACCTGCGGTATATAAGATAAAATATCCTCTGAAGTAAGTCCCGGTGTCAAACCATGCTCTGTCTGCTTTGATGCAATCGTTCCACCGGTGCCTATCATAAGTATCCTTTTCATTTCACAATGCCCCTATGTTTATCATTTTAAAAATTTCTCTCAATCAGCTTACAATATTCATAATACGCCGGCACTCCTTCAAATGCTTCCTTAAGCGCATCTCTGATTCCTTTGTAATACCAGCCAATCGTATTCTTATCCTTCATGCGGAATCGCTGCCAAAGTGCCTCTCCGCATTCCGGATAATCCCTGTCAATATCACGCATATTTGAAAGCTTATCACCTAACATAATCATCTGGACCTCTCTCGGTGCAGTTCTCGCGCGTGAAATCGTCGCACTCTTTCTCTCCATCCATGTCTTTGATTTATCTTCACTTTCCTGCGCAACCAGCCATGCCACCCGTTCTGAGAAAGCCCCCACAAGCAGTTCCCGCGTAACTCCTTCACAATCCTCAATCGTATCATGCAAAATTGCTGCGCTAATGATCTCCTCGTCATTCGTCATCGTTGCCACAATATTTCCAACCTCCAAAGGGTGTTGGATATACGGTCTTTTCGTCCCTTTTCGGAACTGTCCTTCATGTGCCTTTACTGCAAATGCGGTTGCTTTCTCAATCATCTCAGCTGCCTTCCTTTCCTACTCTTCCTCAATACCTTCTCTTAGTCTCGCTTTTTCTCTGCGGTTAAATAATGCATATATACATGGTACCACAAATAAGGTCAAAAGTGTTCCATAAATTAATCCACCCACTGTAACAATTGCCATCGGCTGAACCATATCTGCTCCCTGGCCCATGCCAAGTGCCATAGTAAACAATCCAAGTATCGTCGTCAGAGCTGTCATAATAATCGGACGCAGACGTGTCTTTCCGGTTTCAATCAGAGCCTCATTTTTATCCATACCACAATCAATCAGCTGATTTGCATAATCTACAAATACAATACCATTATTTACAATAATGCCCGACAGCATGACAAAGCCAATCATCGCAATAACACTAACCGGAGAACCTGTAAGGAATAAGCCTAGGAATCCACCTGTAAATGCCAATGGAATTGTAAACATAATGATAAACGGCGAGCGCAGTGACTGGAATTGTGCGACCATGATCAGATACATGAACACAATTGCAAGACCAAGCATCTTCATAAGCTCTGTCATGGCTTCTGCAATCGTCTCATCCTCCCCTGCCATGTCAATTGTATATCCGGCTGGAGCTTCGTATTCTTTCAAAGCATCCTGTACACGATTACTTACAAGACCGATATTATCACCCTCTGCAATCTCAGCAGTCACATTAATATAACGGTTCTGATTCTTACGGCTGATTGCCTGAAGTCCCTTTGCATCTTCAAAAGAAACTATGTCCGATAACCTGACTTCTTCCTTTGTACCATCCTGCTTTGTTACAGTAATCGTCATCTCGCGAATATCTTCTCTTGTCAGACTCTCCTGTTTTTCATCTAATACGAACACATCATAATCCTTTGCTGAAGTTGATAACGTAGTAGCCGTTTTTGCCGCACTAAGCTGCCCTGCAATCTCCTGATAAATCTGGGCTACAGTCAGATTGTGCTCCATAGCTTTTTCCTTATCTACGATAATACGCAGTTCTTCTGTTGTCTCCTCCATTCCATTAGACACATTCTGAGTACCCTTTACCTGCTCTACAATCGCAGCGACCTCATCTGCTGTCTGCTGCAGAACGTCCAGCTCTTTTCCTTTAATAGAAATTACAATACCAGAACTTCCCAAAGCACTCATATCCATACTTGACATACTAAGCTCTAGCTCACAGTCAATGTCTTTCGTATCTTCTTCAATTCTTGCCTGCAGCTCCTGATTAGACAGTTTTGGATTTTCCTCTAAAATAGCATAGATAGAAATTACGTTTGTGGATGTAGAACCGCCTATTCCCATCATACTATCTGAAGAAGCCATTGCTCCCACGTCTGCAATATCCGGAATTGCAAGTAATTTTTCCATCACTTCATCAGCAATCCTTGCTGTCTCCTGAAGCGAAGTACCTTCCTCCGTCGTTACCGTCATAGAAATCTGTGGACTTTCCATCTCCGGCATAAATTCAGTTCCCCTGCTCACAGATAATACCACACTTATAATTAACAGAAGTAATGCACCAATCAGTACCAATGCTTTTTTCTTCAATGCCATTCCGAGCAGTCTGCCGTATGCATGCTGTATCTTTTTAAAGAATTTGCCTTCTTTTGCTTCCGTCTTTTTTAACAGCCCAGCTGCCATCATCGGAACCACGGTCAATGCCACAACAAGACTTGCCAACAAGGAGTATGCGATCGTAAGTCCCATATCCACAAAAAGTTGTCTCGTAATACCTTGGGTAAATATAATCGGAGCAAATACACAAATCGTCGTAAGTGTCGATGCCATAATCGCACCTGCCACCTGCTTCGCACCCTCTATCGCAGCCTTCTTTGCACTGACACCCTCATTTCTCATACGGTAAATATTCTCGATGACAACAATCGAGTTATCTACAAGCATACCTACTGCAAGTGCAAGTCCTGATAAGGAAATAACATTCAAGGTCACACCACTGAAATACATCAGTACAACCGCAGCAAGCAAACTGATTGGAATTGAGCATGCAATTACAATCGTCGGACGGATATCTTTCAGGAATAACAAGAGAATCAAAATTGCAAGTATCGCGCCAAACAAAAGGTTTTGCAATACAGAATTTACAATCAAATCAATATATACACCCTGGTCCATCAATGTAACAATCTGCAAATCTGCCTCTTCTGCTTCCAGCGCTTCAAATTTTTCCAGAATACGCTTGCTAACATCTCCGGTGGAATATCCGGTCTGCTTCTGGATACTAAGTACCATTCCTGATTCACCGTTCATCTTCGCATAAACTTCAGAAGAATTGTCTACCTTCTTTACTTCTGCCACATCAGCTAAACGAACTGGCTCCATATCCTGCATATGGAATAAAACCAGATTTTCTAATTCCTCTATGTTTTTGAACTTATTACCAACGCGAATCAGATAATCAATCCCCTGCTCCTGTACATAGCCTGCAGGCATATTAAAATTCTGTGCCATCAGAATATTTTTAATCATTTCTAATGTCAGAATATTGCTTAAATCTGCACTTTCATATGCACCGTCTTTCGCTTCCTCTAACTCCTGTGTCTGCCCGTCAATCGTCTGCTCACCTAATGCCAGCTCAATCTTTGCAGTATTTATCTGGCTTGCCGCTGTAATCTGTGCAGAATTCAGCTGTCCCCTGGCCTCTGTCAATGAAATTTTTCCTGCATTTAACTGCTCTTTCACCTCTGCTAATGCAGCTTTTCCCTCTTCAATCTGTGCAAATCCATCTGAAAGTTCTTTCTTTGCACCTCCAATAGACTTTGAGCCTTCTTCCATCTGTTCCGAAAGTACATCATACTGATCAAGCATATCAATCTGCTGTTCCAACTGTGCCTTCTGTGCAAGCAGTTCCTCTGTCGCATATCCTGCATCGATTGCACCCGAAACCTCTGCATATGCCTCCCGGATGCCGGCCTCATTCGCCTTCAACTGCTCCAGTGCCTGCTTCTGTGCATTCAATGCAGTTTCCTGTGTATTGACTTCTAAAAGTCCTGCATTCAGCTCCGTCTCTGCAAGTTCTAATTCTTTTAACTTTGCCTCAACCTCTCGCTGCCCCTGAGCAATTTCTACTTCCTTCTTAGAAATTTCCTCACCTGCGGCATTCATCTGTTTCTCTGTGGACTCCAATGCCTGTTTTCCACTCTCGACTTGTGTCTTTGCATCCTGCAGTGCTTTCTCGGCCTCTGAAAACTTCTCATCAAGCTGTGCTTTCACATCATCATTCAAATTCTTTATTTTTCCCGGACTCACGGTAATCTCGATTGTCTCTTCAATTGCACCACCCGCTGATACAGATGCAACACCCTCGATACTTTCAATCTCTGGAAGAATATCCGACTCGATCATTTCGGTTGATTCGGTGACATCTTTTCCTGTGACACTGACTGCCGCCACCATAATAGGAAGCATATCAGGATTCAGTTTCATAATCATGGGATTGCCGACAGTATCCGGCCAGTACCCACTGATTTGATCCAGACTTTCCCGCATCTCCACTGTAACAGCATCCATGTTGGCCGTCTGTTCAAACTCTAAAACTACAACAGACGCATTTTCCCGGGAAGTGGAACTGACACTGCTGATATTACTAATCGTCGCCATCGACTGCTCAATCGGCTTCGTAACCGTCATCTCTACTTCTTCAGGACTCGCGCCCACATAGGTTGTCATAACAATTGCATATGGCAGATTCATGCTCGGCAATAAATCCACTGTCATGTTGCTAAATGAAACAATCCCAAGGATGATCACCAATACCACCGCTACCACAACTGTATATGGTTTCTTTACACTATACTTTGATAACATATTTTTCCTTCTTTCTAATTTTTTGCAGTAGCTAAATCATAGCACCTGGCACTTTTCTTTGCAAGATTTCCATAGTATAATGGAGCGTGTTTAATAAAACTTTTAGAATTGGAAAGGTACTATTTTATGCAGAAAAAAACAGTATTGGTAACGGGTGCTTCCCGTGGAATCGGCCGCAGCATTGCCCTCGCTTTTGCAAAAAATGCTTACCATGTATTTATAAATTGTAATCACTCCGTTACAGAATTAGAATCATTAAAATCAGAGATTGAAAATCTTCCGAATGGCTCCTGTGATATGCTGATTGGGGATGTGGGAAATCCTGATGTCGTAAGAAAAATGTTTGAGTCCATTCATAAAACCTGTGCGTCTTTAGATGTGCTTGTAAACAATGCAGGGATTGCCCATATCGGACTTTTAAGTGATATGACAGACGAAGAGTGGTCGCGTCTTTTGCAGACCAATTTATCTTCCGTATTCTATTGTTCTCGGGCTGCCGTGCCCAAAATGGTATCCGGAAAATCTGGAAGAATTATCAATATCTCTTCGATGTGGGGGACGGTCGGTGCTTCCTGTGAAGCGGCATACTCCGCTACGAAATCCGGAATACACGGACTTACCAGGGCCCTTGCAAAGGAACTGGCTCCAAGTAATATCCAGGTCAATGCAATTGCCTGCGGTGCTATCGATACCAGCATGAACAGCCAGTTAAGTGAGGAAGAACGTACTGCTTTTGAAACAGAAATTCCTGCAGGGCGCTTTGGCACTCCACAGGAAATTGCTGATGTCGTTATACAGTTAGCCAATGCACCGGCATATCTGACCGGTCAGATTATTGGCGTGGACGGCGGCTATATCTGACAGTCGCCTATTTCTGATTTTTTTCATATATCAGACGCAGACCTTCTAATAACAGATTCTCATCGAGACACATCTTTCTTTCACAGAAAGGAACGATGTGTCTTGCATATTCTCCAGTTGCAAGCACAGTTCTGGCTTTCGTGCCAAGTTCCTTTTCAATCCTTGCAACCGAGCCTTCAATACTTGATGCTGTTCCGTAAATCAGGCCACTTTTCATCGATTCTATCGTATTACTTCCAATTACTTTCTTCGGTTTTTCAAGACCAATTCCCGGAAGCTGAGCCGTCTCTTTTGTCAGCGAATGCGAAGAAACCTTTATGCCAGGCATAATCATTCCTCCGATGTACTGTTTCTTCTCATTAACGACAGAAAGTGTCGTAGCAGTACCCATATTCACAATAATCAAAGGAACCTCATATCCTGCAATTCCTGCCACTGCACAAGCCACCAGATCACTCCCTACCTGTGCAGGCTGATCTGTCACAATATACAATCCACTTTTCACACCCGGACCTATCACAAGCGGCTCCTTTCCCGAAATCCCCATCACTGCAGCTTTTACAGCATTCGTAACAGGCGGAACAACAGAAGAAATAATCGCACCGTCTATCGCATTCGTATCTTGTCCATGCATTTCAAAAATGCAGCGAAAGCTCATAATATACTCCAGCTTTGTTCTTGTAGCACTTGTAGAAATACTTTCTACAAATAAAAGCTTACTGCCTTCAAATCCACCTATAATCGTATTGGTATTGCCAATCGTAATCGTAAGAATCATTCTGCCACCCCTATCAATTCACCAGACGCATCTTCAATAAAGATACAATACAATTGTTATCTTACGGATTATATCACGCAATATTTTTTCATTCAATCTGTATTTTCAAAAATGTACATACATTTTGAACGAACTATGGTACAATAAGAAAAACAAAAAATTATGGAGGTTTTCTATTATGCTAACAGGAAAGACCGTACTTTTAGGAGTAACCGGAAGTATCGCTGCATATAAAATTGCTACACTCGCCAGTATGCTTCGCAAGTTGAATTGCGATGTTCATGTCATTATGACAAAAAATGCTACAAATTTTATCAATCCAATTACGTTCGAATCGCTGACGAATAACCGCTGTATCGTTGATACATTTGACCGCAACTTCCAATATGATGTCAAACACGTATCGCTCTCGAAAAAAACAGACCTTGTGCTGATTGCACCTGCAACAGCCAATGTCATGGCAAAACTTGTCTACGGACTTGCGGATGATATGCTGACTACAACCGTACTTGCCTGTACCTGCAAAAAAATTATATCACCTGCCATGAATACACAAATGTACAATAATCCGATTACACAGGATAATATAAAAAAATTAAGAGCGTATGATTATGAAGTCATTGAACCGGCTGTCGGAATGCTTGCCTGCAAGGATATCGGACCCGGGAAAATGCCGGAACCGGAAGTTTTACTGAACTATATTTTAAAAGAGCTTGCCTTCGAAAAAGACCTTGCCGGGAAAAATGTTCTTGTCACTGCCGGGCCAACAATGGAAGCAATCGACCCGGTACGCTACATTACCAATCATTCTACTGGAAAAATGGGATATGCGATTGCAAAGAACGCCATGTTGCGTGGTGCCAACGTTACCCTCGTATCGGGGCCGACAAGCCTGCCAAAGCCACCGTTTGTCAACGTCATTGATGTAAAGAGTGCAAAAGATATGTATGAAGCGGTAACAGCAAATGCCGATACTCAGGATATTATCATCAAAGCTGCTGCTGTAGCCGATTACCGTCCTTCCACAGTCAGCGACGAGAAAGTCAAGAAATCAGACGACGCCCTCGGCATCGAACTGGAGCGCACACCAGATATTCTGAAACACCTCGGTGAGCACAAGAAAAACGGTCAATTCTTATGTGGATTCTCTATGGAAACAGAAAACATGCTCGAAAACTCACGTGCAAAACTTACAAAGAAAAATCTAGATATGATCGTTGCCAACAACCTCAAAGTTGCCGGTGCCGGATTCGGAACCGATACGAACGTCATTACGATGATTACAAATGACAGAGAGATTGAGCTGGATATTATGAGTAAAGACGAGGTTGCGGAAAAAATATTGGATGAGATATTAGCAAGGTCAATATAAAAAAGAAAAGCTTGGAGGGGCAGCTTTGCTCACACCCAAGCTTGCTCTTTTTTTACCGTATCAGCCTCTGAATCTTTTTACTCGTCTCTGTCCCAGCCTCTTTCAGAAGTTCAAACAACAGAGACTCATAAGTTGTCACAATCGCTCCTTCTGCACTTGCACGCTTTAGTGCAATCTCCTTATCCATTTCCTTGCGACTGGAGATACAATCTGCCACCAGCACCGGAACATAGCCTGCTGCCTTCAGATCAATCACTGTCTGCAAAACACAGATATGCGCCTCGATTCCACAGATAATGATAAACTTCCTGCCTTCAATCTGTCCCTTCACATTTTCATATGCACTGAACAAAATCTTATCAATATATGAGCTATGCCCAACAGCCTGAGTAATCGGCTCTACCGTCGCACCCAACCCCTTTGTATACTGATGGGTAATTGTCATAGGCACTCCCAAGAGTCGAAGTCCTTCTAACAAAATACAGGAGTTGTGTATTAATGTTTCTTTCTCATGCATCACAGGGACTAATTTTTCCTGATAATCCACCACCAATGCAGCTGTCTGCTCTCTTTCAATTCTCATAAGCATTTCCTCTATTGCAGATCCAACTGTATCGGGCAATGGTCAGAACCCATTACTTCTGTCAAAATCTTCGCATCCACCAATCTGTCCTTCAAACATTCTGATACACAGAAATAGTCGATACGCCAGCCTGCATTCTTAGCCCTCGCACTGAACCGGTATGACCACCACGAATAAATCTGTTCCATATCCGGATAAAAATAGCGAAATGTATCAATAAATCCTGCCTCCAGGAGTTCTGTAAATTTCTGACGCTCCTCATCTGTAAAGCCTGCATTTTTCCGGTTTGTCTTTGGATTTTTCAGGTCAATCTCTTTATGCGCTACATTCAAATCCCCGCAGAAAATCACTGGTTTCTTTTCCTCTAACTTTTTCAGGTATGCAAGGAAATCCGTCTCCCACTGCATACGGTATGGCAGCCTTGCGAGCTCATTCTGCGAGTTCGGTGTATACACTGTAATGAAATAAAAATCCTCAAATTCCAGTGTGATTACACGTCCTTCTTTATCATGCTCCTCAATTCCAATTCCATACTGCACCGTGAGTGGCTCTCTCTTTGTAAAAATTGCAGTTCCTGAATATCCTTTTTTCTCTGCATAATTCCAATACTGATAATATCCTTCCAAATCTAATTGAAGCTGACCCTCCTGCATCTTACTTTCCTGTATACAAAAAATATCAGCGCCTGCCTCGTGAAAAAAATCCAGAAATCCCTTCTGCACACAGGCACGAATCCCATTTACATTCCATGAAATTAATTTCATCCTCTTACGTTTCCTCCCCCAAACTTATTTTTCTAAAATTTTGCGAATTTCATCCATAAACGTATTCACATCTTTAAACTCACGATAAATAGATGCGAATCTTACATAAGCGACTTCATCAAGCTTCTCTAGATAATCCATAACAATCTCACCAATAACACTTGTCGGAATCTCTTTTTCCTCTCTTTTAAAAATTTCCGTCTCAATTTTTTCAATTGTCCGCTGAATTTCTTCTGCAGAAACAGGTCTTTTATAGCAGGCCTGCAAAATTCCTTTTTCAATCTTAGACCGGTCATACTGCTGTCTGCTGTTGTCTTTCTTAATCACAATAAGCGGAATCGTCTCCACTTTTTCATAAGTTGTAAAACGCTTTCCACACTCATCACAGCCACGCCTTCTGCGAATCGAGCTTCCGTCCTCTGCCGGTCTGGAATCAATTACCCTTGTATCTAATTTTCCACAATATGGACATTTCATATCCTTTTCCTCCAAATTTTTTTTATATGTCTATATTATCAGATAGCACTTAGTCTTTGCAATGTTTCAGACACTTTTCCTCACAGATTTCCACGGTAATAATATCCGGTCCTATGTTTTTAATACATTCAAACGGAATAATAAACTCCGAATCACATCCAAACAGTCCGTGCCACTTCCCTGGTCCTGGGACAATAATGGCTTCAATGCAACCCTTGTGCAAATCCAATATCAAATCCATGACGCATCCCAGTTTTTTACAATTACAAAGATTAATCACTTCTTTTTCTCTTAATTCACATAATCGCATAAACTGCCTACTTTTTCCATTATGATTATTCTATGCATGCTTCATTGTGTAGGTGAAAAAAAAGGAGAAGAATGGCTTCTTCAGACCACGCTTCTTCTTTTTCACTAATCCATTTTAGATATGGAAACACTTATGAATATCTTTGATACTTCCGAGTACCATCATACGCACATCACCTGTCAGCATAGTAGCAGGTGTGATGGACAATTCTAACTTTCCTTCACTTTTCAATGCCATAATATTGATATTATATTTTTTACGAATATCAATCTCACCGATTGTTTTTCCTACCCAAGAATCAGGCACCTCAATTTCAAAAATTGCATGTTCCTCATCAAGCTCAATGTAATCAAAAATATGATCAGAGCTGTATCGGATTGCCGTCCAATTTGCCAATTGTTTCTCCAGATACACAATCTCATCCGCACCGTTTCTAAGCAGGAACTTGGCATGTATATCCCTTGCTGCCCTGGAAACCACATATTGCGCACCCATCTCTTTTAAGAGCGAAGTAGTCTCCAAAGACCCTTGAAAATCTTCACCAATTCCTACAATACAGACATCAAAATTGCGAACTCCCAGAGTTTTTATAAATTCTTCATTGGTACTGTCTCCAATCTGGGCACTTGTAACATATGGAAGCACTGCATTCACACGCTCTTCTACTCTGTCAATCGCCAGTACTTCATGATCCAGCTCGTTTAATTTTATCGCAATATGTCTTCCAAATCTACCAAGACCAATCAATAAAATAGATTTCATTTTTCTCCTCCTATCCAACAGTCACCTTTTCCTGTGGTAATTTCGAAACATTCGGACGCAGGCCGGATGTTGTTGCAAAAATCAAAGTCAGTCCTCCAACTCTTCCCAAAAACATCAAAACTATTAGTATAAATTTAGAAACCACGCTCAACTGTGTCGTAATTCCAAGTGTCAGACCAACCGTACCAATGGCCGAAGCCGTCTCAAAAAGACAAGTCAAAATCGGTAGACCTTCGACCACACTGATTACAATACCTCCACTCAAAAATAGAACCAGATACATCATCAATATGGTAGCTGCTGATTTCACCGCTTCAGCTTCAAGACGTCTTCCAAAACACTGTGCCGCCTCTTTCCTACGAAACACCGCCAGTGCTGTCAATCCCAACACTGCCACAGTCACAATCTTCATACCACCAGCCGTAGATCCCGGTGCACCGCCTATCAGCATCCAAATAATCATAATCATCTGCCCTGCTTCACTCATGGCACCTAAATCCACCGTATTAAACCCTGCTGTTCTGAGTGTAACAGATTGGAATAATGAATTTAAAACCTTCTCCCCGTTAGAGACATCACCCCACTTCGCCCCGGAAAATTCACCAAAATAAAAGTAAATTGCCGGGATCAAAATCATAAACACTGTCATAGCAAGCACAATTTTACTCTGTAAACGGTATAATTTAAAACGTTGTTTCTTTGTCACAATATCGTCCCATGTCATAAATCCAATACCACCCACTACAATCAGTAGCATAATCGTAATATTGATTACCATATGTCCTGAATACGACGTCAATGATGAAAACGGTGTCTTTATCCCCATCAGATCAAATCCTGCATTACAGAAAGCTGAAATCGAATGGAATATGGAATACCATAATCCCCTAAAAAATCCAAATTCCTTATAAAATGTTGAAAACATAATCACTGCACCGATTGCTTCTATCAACAGGCTGCCACGGATGATAAATCCCGTCAGTCTGACAATACCGCCCACCTTCGGAGCTGAGATTGCCTCCTGCATGGTACTTCTCTGCGATAATCCGATCTTTCTGCCGGAAATAGTTGCAATCGCCACTGCCACCGTAACAACTCCCATACCACCAATCTGTATTAAAATCAGAATAATAAACTGTCCAAACTGTGACCAATACGTGGCGGTATCTCGTGTAACCAGCCCCGTCACACAGGTAGCTGATGTCGCCGTAAACAAGGAGTCCAAAAATGGAGTAAACTCCCCTGACCTACTTGAAAAAGGCATCGTTAATAGAAAACTGCCTATTAATATTACGCCTAAGAAACCTAAAATAATAATCTGCGAAGAAGTCAAATGCCTCTTCTTGCGTACTTTTTCTGCCATAATATGTATCCTCCTTTTGGGCACTACCCAAACGATAGCAAACATTTCAAAAGATTTCAATATTTCATAGCAAAAATTTATTATTATTTTCACATCATCGTACAAACGGCATTCCTATTTTGTTTTATAGAATTTCCCTGCTCTCTTTAATCTGTCCCATGGTATTCTGCAGTTATAAGACATAATCATCTGCATAATCTCGCTCGCAGTCCCCTACTAACGTTAATCGTTACTACAATTGCCAACAGCGCCCATTTTTCTTTTATCACCCCGTACTCTTTCATTGATTCTTTGCCTGAATTGGCTGAATTTTTAGATTACCGGATACTGCTGTGTGCAGTATCCGTAAGCCTACTTGATTTTAGAAGGATATACTGACTACATATCCCTTTGAACAACCTGTTATCATTTTTAAAACTGTTTGCTTTCATACTCAGTTAAAGTTTCTTTTAAAAAATCAACAAATTTCTTCATGCTAAAATTGTCATTTTTCTTTATATATAAATAAAACATCCGATTAAGAACTGCCGATCCCTCTCTCTTTTGAGGCTCTTCCTTTGTATTATACAATTCCAAAACATCCTTAATACTCTCCGACCTTTGAAATTGATCATACCAAATCTCAACCCCAAGATCACTTAACGAATTAACCTTACTACGAAAAACATCTGCCTTTTTGTTATAGATTTCAAATTCAATATCATTCTGCACACAAAAGTTTTCCAATCGTTTCAACCAAAACACTTGTCGCTTTCTATTTGCAATGACATGTTGTAAATCCTCATTTGATGAATGTGGATCATGATTCATACTCTCAATCTCTGCTTGCAATTCATTGAGTCGGGTTTCATTTAAAACATTGCCAATACTATTTTCTTCGTTTATTTCACCTTCCGCGGCAAATGTATTCAATAAAATTTTTTGTTGTGCAGTTGTCAATTCCCCCATTAGCAATCGAAACTCTGCTTCCGATTTCCAGATTGGTCTTCGTCTCTTATCTCGGGCTAAATATTCGTCAACATAATTACTCATCAAGTCTCCTGATTGAATTTGCTTCATAAGAAAAATGAAATCACCATCATTCATTAACCGAAAATTCAAACCGCCATTCAGTTGGATTCCCTTTACTGAGAACGAATTTTGCTGAAATATAGACTTATTTGTTCCTGCCTCTTTAAACTTCTGTTCTACTGCTTTAATACACTGTTTAATCAGAAACGAATCAAACATGACAATAGGATGTCCCTGAATCCATCGTCTTTCGGCATCATGTGCTAGCACAACATTTACAATAGTACTTAAAGCATTTTTCTTATATCCAAATTTGTATACTCCTCTCTCGTTATCATAAAGCAATGTCACACTCTCTAATAGTCTTTCCACATCAATAGATGTACTATCAAATCCTGACATTTGAGTATCTCTTATAATATAATCCAATCTATCTACATCAATAATACTTGAATTCAACATTTGAATCAATGCATTACGTGTCCCTGTTTTAATGGTTTTATCTTCTTTATAACAAAGTCCAAGAATCATACGTGCAAAAAGTTCAAAATCAACATGCTCTTGTTTAAAACACTCTTGATATGTATTAGCCGCCACAATCACACTCATAATTTCATGAGGTTTTGCCACGTTTTTCCCACTTTCATGGTACGTGCTTCCCTCAATCGTCTGTGCAAAATCTTCTAAGAAAACCTCAAAGTCATTCTTTGTTGTATGCACCTTGATAACATCCAACAATTGGTTATATAAAGCTCTAATTTCGATTTTTTTGCTTTGACTCCTTTTGCCTTTCATAATTTCATACTTATCGTCATCTTTTTCAATTAACAAAAAATCTTCTCCTGTGTGTGAGAACGGAGTATGCCCCACATCGTGGAGAAGGCATGCTAACTCAAAAGTATGCTGAAGGCTATCCCATGTGTCTTCGTCGATTTTTCCTTTCATCGTCCTTTGCTCATTGACGTTGCACTTAAAAGCCCTAAACGCTTTCATGCCCAAGTAAAACACACCCAACGAATGTATAAATCGACTGTGACTAGACCCAGGATAAAGACTATCATAACTTGTTTGACGAATATTACGTAGGCGTTGAAACTCACAAGAATCAATAACCTGTTTCATATAGTCATCGCGTATTTTAATATACCCATGTACCGGATCCTTAATCATCTTTGTTCCCATAGCAAATACCTCGTCAATTATGCATTACTTGACTAATATCGACCCGCCTTAAGGCCTTAATCATAGCATAGGATAAGGTCCACCGAAATCTTTCCTTAACTTCACGTATATCAACGTCTTCTTGCAAACACAAATATTTCTTCATATCATGTTCATCAATAGTAAATAAATCGGAATAGTTAATTACCATCCCTTCCAGCTTTTCCTTATCGAAAATAAAAATAGCTTCCTCACCAATTTCGTTTTCATAACTTTCTACAACCAATAATCCATAATCAGCAAGCTTTTCAAAAGAAATTTTCCGAATTTTCTGTTCATATAACTCTATCAATGCATTTGCCGCAAGGCACTCTACTCCAATAAACGTACACATACTGCCACTCCTTCATTATATACCCTTTTCTGTTACCAATTGACCACAGTTCATGTGATCATTTTCATACGCATAAAATAAATATGCACGCACCCCTGCCTCAGAAAGAATGTTCCTTAAACACTTCATTCTTTCTATTGTACAAGGATAAAGCCCATTTCTTCTCGAAGCGGCTGTTTCATTCAATTTCGCTATTCTTACTATTATTTTCTCTTGAATTCCTATAAGCATACTTTGAAATCTCTGAAAATCTTCATCGGCATCATTGATACCACGAATCATAATATAATTTATCCTGTAGTATGATTTTGTAGACCTACTAACATACGCGAGGACTTCACCGATATTCGTATTTTTATGCGAATACGCCGGAATCATATTGCTGAGTACTTCCCGATTATCACTCACAAATGTAATTTGAACCTTTTGCACAGATATCGTATGCGAAAGTTCTTCAATCTCTTCCAAATACTCCTTTGTCCATAAACAAGATGATAAGGTAACATGCAAATTGGAATATTCCACTAATCCATATAAAAACTGTTTCACGTTTGAAAAATTATAAGATAAATCTCCTGTTCCGGTAATTGAGAGCAAAACAAAATGCATATCACATAACCGATGCTCCGTCCAAATATAATCCAAAATTTCCCGCATCTGTTCCGGTGTCAATCTATGAAATGTACTTAAACCGGATGTAGCACAAAACCTGCAATGTGCCGGGCACCCAAAACTAACCGGGAGTTCGATGACCGCTTTCACAAATTTGGTATCCAAATAGTGTTCGAAATACCCTGCTTCTAACTGCATACAGTCCATTTTGAAAATATATTTCGTAGTTTTCTCAAAGTTCCAGCCATGACCGGAGTATTTATTCTCCACAAAAATCTTCTTTATCAGTTTCATAACGTCACAATCACTCCCATTTAATACATTGCATTGCGTTAATCATTTCTTTGAAATCCTGTTCAAAGCATTTAGAATACTCAACACCTGTATCCAACTCTAATAAAAATGTGTTTGAATTATTTGCAGGACTTGATATGTATGGAGATATAAAGCACTGTCTGTCGGTCCTAATATACATATACGTGACAACTGAACGTTTTGTGATATACAACTTCAGATTTCCTCTATATTTCTTATTTACACGACCAACCAATTTCGCCAACTCATAACATGTATTGTCAACCTTTGTCATAGGCGTAGTTCTGCTTTGCCGTGCCAAACCATCGCAAATAATTTGCTGATCAATTGTACCATTATCGTTAGATAAGAGAATACGAACGGTTTTACCTTTAGAAATCATATTCGTAATTTTATTACAGAATAACTCTTTATATTCATCATCCAACCAGTGGCTAATAGAATGTCCTATTAAGTCCAACCTATCATTCGTCTTTTCAAGCATGTCTCCCCAAAAATTACTTGTTTGGTCATAAAATGATTTGCGTCGCACACTCTTAATGCCACTATCATAAAGTACATCTAAATCTTTCAGCTTATCCTCAATTGATTGTATCGCACGACTGACCTCTATACTCTCGTCATACTCTGCACCCCTTTGAATATAAAGAAAAATGAAGGAAGCTACAATTGAACACAAAACACTCAAACTAATCGTCTGCCATAATATTGCCAAGTCCGGTTCCGGCTTTTGTGTCTCGATTACAAAAATTGCAATCATCACCATTACGCACAAAGCACTAGTTGCTATTAGAACCCATATTCTTCTTGATTTCTTCACACTTTCTCCTTCTCCCTAACGTTGAGAACCCATTTATATCTTACACCTAACAGGAAAGATAATCAATTTATTATTTCCCTTCTTCTAGTCTTTCTCTCGAATCCAATTGAGCCTTCTTATTCAGCCTCTCAATATCCACCTTATAACACATCAAATGAAAAAGGTAATCCGGCATCTTCCGATTGCCAAGTTCCCATTCCTGCACTGTACGATAAGGAATCCCAAAATAATCTGCGAACTCTCTACGATTCATCCCTGTACCCTGCCGCAAATTAATCAATTCTTTTCTTAAATCAGACAATTCCTTTCCTCCCAACATACTCAACGTGTATATAATTATATTATACGCATTGCGTATTGTCAATATCTGTTTTTCTCAATTCTCACCTGTCCACATATGTACCTTATTTTATTTGGCTTTCTTAACTGCCCGTATTTTCTTGCTCGTATCTCTTACCATCCATTCGTTGAAAAGATTTAATTGTTCAATATAATATCCATACAAGCCACGTAGAGCAGTGCTTAAACGAGAGAACTGCTCTAAATATGTTTTTATTCCGTATAATACTGCCCTCATTGTAGTGGGGACAATATGCCATATGAAAAATATTGAGCATATCATTCGCCCAACAATAATTCCAATTTTCTCCGTTTTGAAAATACTCACTATCGCTATGACCGCAATTGAACCAGCATATTGCACCTGCACTAAGACCGGTTAATACAGCCAAATCCCGCTCATATATTCTTTTCAGTTTTTCATCCAATGCAAACTTCTTCCATGTTTGCGTCATAAAAATGGTATCTCCGCCACCAACATAAACGATGTCCGCCCACGACAAAAGGGCATCTATTTCATCATCGCTGTAAGAGTTAGTTACCAAGCAGAGACTTTTCACTTCACAACTAAGAAATGTGTATTCTTTAGTAATGGATTCGATATAGCCCTCTGCATCGTGGCTGGCAGTTCCAATAAAAAGAACATTCGGATTCCTTTTATCGCTCAATTTAATCGTATATGTATTTAATTGCCGGGTTGATAACAAATCGCCACCGGAAATAGCCACAATCCTTCCCATCGTTCCTCCTATTTATCTTGGATGTCAGCAAACTCCGGGTTCTTTATCCAAGTTCCATCTTCATTTCTCAAAAACGGAAGCACCTGTATTACAGCATCATTGTTAACCAAACCGTAAATGTGCGGATAATCTCTTCCACAATTATCGCCATCCTCATACCGAACTTCCGATTTCAATTTGCTTTCATCAATGCAGAGCAACACCATTTCATCCTTAATGGAAATGAAATTATCAGCAACTCTCCAAAAGTAGTTGATAGTCGAACAATGAATAAAGCCTTCATCGTTTATGTTACGTTGTCCCTAACATTCTTTATTTCTTTCTTCCCATGTTGTTTTCCTCATGCAATGTAAAATCATATCTTATTCCTCTCGTTTTAATCTAATAAGACTATCATCTAAAAAACTATTGTGTCTTCTTTATTTCAATAATCATTGTTGTTCCGTTCGATGTGCTTTGATTAACATATACATTTCCATCATGAAGTTCAACTATATGTTTTACTAATGCAAGACCAAGTCCGGCTCCACCCATTGCCCTGCTTCGTGACTTATCAACACGATAAAATGGATCAAATATTACTTCCCAATTATCGGGAGCAATACCTGGCCCACTGTCCGAAACCTCTATGCAAACTGTATCGGAATGTTTCGAAACCGATACCTCGACCGTGCCGCCATCATGGTTATATTTTATGGCATTTTCTACAAGGTTATATACGGCTCTGTAGATTAAGACATCATTACCAATGATGCTAACGTTTCCTCCAGTCTGAGAAAGTGTTATATGTTTTGCATCAGCTACTTCTCCCAGATCGCAAAGAACCTCTTCCACCAGTGATTTCAATTCAATTGTACTTGCCTTTTCTACGGAATGCATACTTAATAGTTCAAGTAGAGTAGACACCAATTTACTTAAGCGTTCAGTCTGAACCAAAGTTGAATTTATAACGGATTGGTGTTCCTCAATGCTATGAGTCTCTTTTCTATTAAATACCTCTAGTTTTGTTTGTATAACAGCTAATGGGGTTCTTAATTCATGCGCCGAATTTGCAACAAACTGTTTTTGTGCATTAAAGGCAGCATCTAGTCTTGATAACATCTGATTAAACGAGGTTGCCAGCACTGCAACCTCGTCGTTGCTTTCTGGTATTGCTACTGGAGATGAAAGATTCTGTTCCGATATTTCTCCTATTTTCGAAGCAAAAATCCTTAACGGGTGCAATGATAAACCTGCTAAGATCCAAGTTAATCTGCTACCAATTGTAATGATAAATAATGTTATCACCAAACTCTGCTTTCTAAATGCCTGTCTTGCTTCTGTTATAATGCCCGAAACATCTGGGAAGAACTCTGATACATCTATAGTAACCTCAACGTGTTCCAGTTCTATGCTATTTAATTGTATAATGCGATCCTCAACCGCATCTAGTCGCATAATAGCAGAGTTACTTAATACAATATAAAGAATAAGGCATGACGCCACAAGAAGTAACGCGTTTAATAATGTAAGTCTGGTTCTTAATGATAACTGTTTCATCATTTATTGCCTCCAATTATATACCCTTGACCTATCTTGTTCTGTATAGGATTATAGGAAAGTTCATTTTTTAGTTTCTTTCTTAATGAAGACATATGAACTCTAATGGACGAGCTTAGCTCATTGGCATTCATGTCCCAAACATGTTCAATTAACTCTTCCTGACTTACAAGTTGTCCCTGGTGAAGCAAGAGGTATTCCAATATACCTATTTCTTTCCTGGTAAGCTGTACTTCATTTCCTTTTATATAAGTTCTTCTTGATTGGGTATCAAATTCAATATCATCCATCTTTAGAATAGTATTTTGTTGAACAAATTTTCTTCTTGTAAGACTGCGAATTCTTGCCTCAAGTTCTTCAAAATGAAAAGGTTTAGTTAGATAGTCATTTGCACCTTCATCCAACCCCTGTATTTTATCAGACAGTGATATCCTTGCAGACAGAATAAGTATCGGAGTGTCCTGATTATCCTTACGCAATTCTTTTAGGATATCCATACCATCTATACCAGGTAAATTTAGGTCTAGTAAAACAAGATCGTATTCAGCAGAGAGAAGGAATTCTAAGCCTTCCTTACCGTCATTACATGTATCAATTTCATATCCATCTGATTTAAGCCCTTCGGCCATAGATTCGCAAAGCTCATATTCATCCTCGATAATAAGGATTCTCATAAACCCACCCTTTCAAAAAATTAAGTATATTATTTTTACGGCTCTCTCAGCATGAACTCCAATTAACTTGATTGTTTGTCACTTGTTTAACCAATATAATGTCTTTAGACCATTGAAAGAGAGCACAGGATTTCTGCTTTGGCGAGCCGACATCCTGGAATCATGTTAAAAACATGATTATTATATCAACATACACCTTAGAAAACAATACAGAGAACATTTTTAGTTAACAGTGAGGAAGATAGCATTTGCCCATCTTGTAGCAGTCCCTTGTGCAGAAGGGATGAAAAGAAGCGAATATATAGGCTTCCTGAGTATCATCAGGGATTCCGAAAATGATAGATTAAGTTTTAGAGACCTAGACCCTGAAAAGCTTAAAAATACAATAACAAGCAAATGCGTAGGTTTGTGACAGCGAATCAGAGCAAGTCAGAGACTACCCATGAAATTATTAACAATATTGTAACACGTTTTATTACTTTTTATTGATTTAAATAGTATTGTGAACTGATATGATGCCTTTTTTTCGTTTTACATTTCTGCTATTCTTTTACCATTTTACAAACCACTATTCTATCTATTTTTAATTCATCTGATTATATACGCACCGTAATAATTACATCTAAAATTACACAATACTTTGCTTCAATAACTACTCGTTGCACATAGTATATCCTTATATGGTGAAGCTGCCCTAAGCAGAATTTTTCTAGTTACACTAATATCATACTTAATGTGGATTAAATAAAAGGACTAAAGCCAATGATGTATAACTCCAAACCTTTAATTTTCTCTCGACAAAAGAAAACATATAACCCTTGCATTTATATTTAATTATTCTGAATGATATTCACTACAAATTACCATTTTTGACTTCCATGTAGCAGCAGTTCGTGCTGTGCTTTGTTTTTTGTTTCTCTCTAAGATTAGGAATTATCGCAAACATAGAGCTGTCTGTTGATCCAATAAGATAAAGGAAAGAAAAACCGCCTGTATGAACATTTTTATGCCCGTACAGACGGCTTTCTATACTGCTATTTTCCCCGTAAAAGTTCAATCAGTTCCCATAAGTTTGATCCTATTTTTTCTAACAGTTGATCGCTTGGTGCAAACCCCTTTGCTCGTTCTATTGCCAAGTCTATATTAGGCAAATAAAACTTTTCAAAAGTTTTGACTTGAATTGCTTTCCTCTGTCCTGTTTTCTCATATAGTAAATTGCTGACAAAAGAATTTTTCTTTTCATCCAATTTATTCCTAAGAATATCTTCCAGCGATTCCGAGTATTCCAATGCAACATCCGAGACATGTAACAGTTGCCAAAATTCGATGCAAGGATTTGTAATATAGCACAAATAATTCTTCTCCTTGCACTTTCCCACAACACTATTCATCTGTTCAACGGAATGGCTACCACAATCTCTGTCTATGACAATACCAAACGCATCATCTTCTCCATGATACTTGCTAAGAAAGTCAAGATACAGAAGGTCAATATGCTCTTCTTGTAAAACTGCTTGAAATTTATTACATTCTTTTTGAGAAAGGCTGGAAGGACTTTCTAAATAAGATCTTATAAACTCTGTCGAATAGTTTTTCAAACTAAGCGAGTCAATTACCTTTTCAAACATCTTATTTTCCCTAAATTGGACATATTCCTCCAACAATTCCAATACGTTTTCTGGATCACTGTTGGTATCGTATCTCTTCAATATCTCAATATGAACTATTGCGTCAATCCCCAGCTGCTCCCTGTATTTTTCAATAAAATTGAAATAGTGCACTTCTGTCTTCGTTCCCTCTGTAGAGAGAAAAACGACACGCTTTGGCTCTATGGAATCCTCGTGAGCACGGACAAACAGTGACCTACTCCCCAGCCGATAAGGTAAACTCATTCACTATCCACCTGCCATTCGTTGTCTTGAAAACAAGGTATAGCACCATATCTTCCAATCAGGTAGTCATTTAATATATTCTTATCAAATCTCTGTTTGTAATCACTCAACGAATATATTCTTGAGCTGTGATCTTTTTCACGTTCAACAAACCAAATCTCATCTTGACGAAGGATTCTTAAATCCATTAGATTAAGATCATGGGTTGTGCAAATCAATTGGCATGTCTTTTCCTTTGTAATTTCGAAAAAGCGTCTGATATATTCCCCAGTAAGCTTTGAGTGAAAACTTCGATCAAGTTCGTCAACAACAATTATTTTCCCTTTTTGTCCAAATTCGTACAACGGAATTAGGTCAAACAAACGTTTTGTACCGTCTGATTCATCAGAAAGTTCAAACAATTCTGCTGGGTTTCCATGATCCAGCATGATTTTCTCAGCAATAATTTCTCCATCCTCGATGGAAATTTCAAACTGATAATCACCAATTTCAATTTTGCAGTGAGCTCCATCTTGAAGTTTACTTCTCATGGTTTGTTCTAAATCGTTCAAAACTTCCTTTTTTACCTCGTCAGGCAGGAAGGAAAAGGCTTTTTCTGCCAATTGTTTTCCTTTTTTGATTTCTTCTATCCCAGTATCAAAAACTCTAAGCATATCAACCATAGAATCAGTATTTGATGCCGGATTCAAGAAAAAATCATTTTTATTATGAGCATGAGAGTCAGGATATACAACAATAAGGTTTTTGAACCATTCGTACGCAACAATAAAATCATGTAGGTCAGAATCCTCATCGATGTTCTTGTTTCCAACTTCATTCAAAAGCAGTTCGTCTACTTTTAAATCTTCGCAGTAAATATTGAATCGCAGTTCAGACTTCTTATTCAGTCGCAAATCTGTTATAATTTGCTTTCCGGGTTCTCGCTCAAAAATACAAGTTTCTTTCTCCGAAGAATCTATTCGGTAAAGCCATTCAGCACAAAACTCGTGTGTCAAGTAGTTAATCGCAAAACCATATGAAAAAATTGTCTGCTCAGCAACAAAGTCAATTTGAAAAACACCTGGTTTTTCTTTGCACACTGGATCAATACGGAAAAAGCGATCATCATATCGCATTGCTCTTGATCCCATTATAGTTACTCGACGCATAAAATCCAATGCACGCACAAAATTTGATTTTCCTGAAGCGTTTGCGCCAAAGAAGAAACTACTCTTTAACAAACGTTTTCCGTCCACAGTAAAACAGTGAGAGGAATGCCTTGTTTGTTTTCCTGCTACCATGCTAAATACTTGCTGTTCTTTAAATGAATTGTAGTTCTCAACGGCAAATCTAATCAACATTGTTTACACCTCCTATCTCTACGATAATAGTATATGTGATAAATTCCGTTTTTTCAATCAATTTTTGAAGTATTTTTCATTAAATTTCAAATATATTTGTTGTATAAATCACAAATTATGATTTTACTCAAAAATAGATTTTCTGTCAATCAGCGACTTGGGATATAAATATTATTTATGTATGCCATAATGCAAGATCATTTCGATTTTTGATTATCATTTTCTGGATGGATCATAAAACCATAAGTTTTTTGTAGAACATACAAAGTGTCTTTGGTAAACTATGTAGCTGCCTCGTGCTCCTTTAATACTAAGTCTCCTGATCGAATCTGACAGATAAAGCAATCCATTGATAAATGAAATTTCGGATAATCATATTCAACTGTGTCCAATGTATGGTAGCTCATTCAATGGCATCTTAAATAGTAATACCTGAAAATGACTCATCTAATATTCGGCTTCGAAATTCTTTCAAATACTGCCTCCCTATAGAAACTTCTTCCCCATTTTGTAGCTTACATGTCGAGCGATTAAATCCCTGAAAATACTGTATATTGACGATATAAGATTTATGGCAACGTATAAAGCCTTTTTCTTCGACCTTTTCATGCAACATTTTTAACGAACAATTCGTTACTTCTTTTTCTCCATTCACTTTATGCAAGACTGTTTTTTTGCTCACACTTTCTATGTAAAAAATATCATCAAGATCAATCATTTTGTTAAAAGGCTTTCCCTCTATGATTAACCTATCCCCTTTTTCCTTCTCTATTCGTTTTATAGCCTTTAACAAACTCTTTTCTAATTGGCTTTCTCCCTCTTCTTTAAGGATATAATTTAACGGTTCTGCACAAAATGAATCTAAAGCATAGTCTTTATTGGAAGTCAAAAACAAAATGATTCCTTCATAGCCATATTGCCTCAATTTTTTAGCTGCTTCAATTCCATCCAAATCTCCCATGATAATATCCAAAATTATATATTTCTTTACAGAGATTTAACATGACATATTGTATAGTATAGACATAAATGGGAAAGGAAAACATATATATGAAGAAATTGGTTGTTTTTTTAGTTTCAGTATTATTAGTTCTATCATTAATTGGCTGTGGTTCAAGAGAGGAAACAATCACTGCTTTTTATTCATCCATTGATGACGTGACACTTGAAAAAATAGAAGAGATGTCTACTCCGGTTAAAATGTTGGAATATAAAGGTGGTGTGGAAGCAAAATATACTTATCAAGGAACTGGGGACAAGAATCTAGATAATGGCACAACAGTTGTAAAATATCTTAAAACTGGGGAAATTATCCATATAAATCAGCTTGCTGATTATCCGGATAATCAATTCACACATTTATATTTTTCGACTGATAAGAATGATGCTTATCTCTACATGCAAAGCAATGGAGGAACAGATAAATCTCCTTTTAGTTCCGAAGAAATCTACACAATTATAAATGAAACACTCTATGGCTTTGGTTATATAGATGCAAAACTTGTTTCTGTTACAGAAGAAAACAATAAATATGTGGCGAGCGTGGAACTTATCAGCGGGGAGAGCAAAGAAGCAGATATCAACATAACTCTTGATCCTATTAGTGGCTATGTTTTGGAATCTGAAACCATATATTATTCCGACGGCAAAGAAAGTAGCAGACAGATGATAGATATTACATATTCATCAAATATTTCAATTGATTTATCACCCAAAACCGGCAGCTCTGATGTTGTTACAAATTCTTTCTCAAATGCAGGAAGCAGACTAACATTTTCTACTGTAGACATTGATGGAAATCCAGTAACTGATGATATTATCAAGAATGCAAAAGTTGTTATGGTTAATTATTGGGAACCATGGTGTGGACCATGTGTAGGGGAAATGCCTGATCTAGAAAAGTTATATGAAAAGTACAAAGATCAGGGATTACTTATCATAGGAGTGTTCTCTTCTACCGACATGGATGATGATGCAAGACAGATATTAAAAGACTGCAATATCAGCTATCCGGTAGTTCGATGTGATTCAAATTTGGAAAAGTTTATGACAGATTATTTCCCAACAACTGTTTTCGCAGATTCAAAAGGAAACATTCTTTCTCCTGAGCCTATTATTGGTGCAAACAGTTATTCTGACTGGGAAGAAATGATAGAGAAATATTTGAAATAGAGGTAACTGACGTGAAGAAAAAATACGGCACTTTGATTGCACTTGTTGCATCAAGCACCTTAATCGTAGTTGGTCTTTCGCAAGGGCAGAATAGTTCAGTTCTTGCAAAGGCAGTAAAAATTTGTTTGGAGTGCATTGGAATTGGATAATAAAAAAAGAAGAGCAATACAAGGTATTGCAACCTTATTACAGAACGCAAATATTAAAGGATTCTTTACCGGCAAAATATATCAGGGACAGACCAAAAATGTATGTGTACCAGGCTTTAACTGTTATTCCTGTCCCGGAGCGGTAGGGGCATGTCCCATTGGTTCACTACAGAATACTCTTTCCTCGTATAAATTCAAATTTCCTTACTATGTATTAGGATTAATATTCTTTTTCGGTACACTTTTGGGAAGACTGATATGTGGTTTTATTTGTCCCTTTGGCTTTATTCAGGATCTATTACATAAGATACCCTTTCCGAAAAAGATTAAAACATTTAAGGGCGATAAACTACTCAGGAAGTTAAAATACATAGTGTTAATTGTAATGGTTATCATTTTGCCTATAGTTTTTAAGTTAACACCTGTTTTCTGCAAATATCTTTGTCCATCGGGAACTCTCGCAGGTATTTTACTTTCTTTATCAGATACAAAACTATTTGTGGTACTTGGTAATAGATTTGCATGGAAAGCAAGCATTCTTGCAATTGTAGTTTTACTTTCAATACTGATTTCAAGACCATTCTGTAAATACCTATGTCCATTAGGCGCTCTGTATGCACCATTTAATAAGATTTCAGTTATTCAGATGGAATGTGATAGTAAGAAATGTGTTGCTTGTAAAGCCTGTCATAACATTTGTGATATGTGTGTAGATCCTTCTATCACTCCTAATAGCACAGAATGTATCAGATGC
Organism: uncultured Clostridia bacterium; assembly: GCA_937896665.1. GTDB lineage: Bacteria > Bacillota > Clostridia > Lachnospirales > Lachnospiraceae > Faecalimonas. Next base: position 434 of record CALBNS010000106.1, on the reverse strand, counting down.
GGAAAGTGTATTTCTGCATGTCCTGTCAATGCATTAAAAATGGGCAATATTTTTCAAAATCATAGTAACCGTAAACGCACCATAGTGCGTACTCTCAATTGATTTGCCGCTCTTTTGGAGCGGCATTGTTTATAAGTTACTGACCCCGGAACCAGCCCACTTTCTTTCTGTAATCACAATCCTTTATTTGAAATCCACTCTCCGGAAAAAGTAAATGTTCCTTCATAATTCTCCCAAAAACGGCTTCAACGATGTATATTGCTCCGATTCCTTATTCTGCATAATCAGATACAATCCAGCCTTAATATCTTTATAGTTAACTTTACCGCTCTGGTCTGTAACCATTGCCGTTCCAGAAAGCTTATGTTCTCTTGCATATTCAGACAACTTTTCAGCCAAATTTTCTGAATCCACCTTAGCTAAGGACTCTGTAC
>CALBNS010000105.1 GCA_937896665.1 uncultured Clostridia bacterium | reverse complement strand
AGCTTCCTGTATAATTCAAGTATAGGGAATTCCAAGAAAGAAGGTTGAAAAAAAGAAATACCTCAGAGTAAAATAAGATTACTGACTTTGGAGGGTTAGTAAAAATCTTATTAAACAGAGAGGTATCTAAAATGAATTGTAACACACAAAACGCAAAAATTGCATCCATAACTGAAAAAACATTGATTGTTGGTATTGATGTCGGCAGTGAGACTCATTATGCCAGAGCATTTGACTGGAGGAATTATGAGTATTCGAAGAAGCCGCTGGAGTTCAGCAATACGGAAGCTGGTTTTATGACATTCAAGGCGTGGGTAGAGGATATGGCAGAAAAGCACGGCAAAACCGCTGTAATTCCTGGAATGGAGCCGACCGGACACTATTGGTTTGCATTGGGAAAATTCCTGCAGGACAACGGATTGAAGCCTGTCCATGTGAATTCGCATCATGTTAAGAAGTCAAAAGAACTGGATGACAACAACCCCAACAAGAATGACCGTAAGGATCCGAAAACAATTGCGGCACTGGTGAATGAAGGGCGTTTTTCCTATCCCTACATACCAACCGGTATCTATGCGGAAATCAGAAGTCTGTCAAACCTGCGTTTTCAGACGCAGGAGGAGCTTACGAGAATCAAGAACCGGATTGCCAGGTGGTTTGCCATCTACTTCCCTGAGTATAAAGACGTTTATGGGGATTTAAAGGCGATCAGCGGAAGGATGGTACTGAAGGTAGCACCGTTACCGGAAGACATTCGGAAGCTTGGTGTGGAAGGTGTGAATAAAATATGGAGGGACGCGAAGTTGAGAGGCACTGGAATGAAGAGGGCAAAGATCCTGGTATCAGCCGCAGAGCATAGTGTCGGAAGTAAGGAAGCACCGGAGGCAGCGAGATTTGAACTGAAAAACCTGTTGAATGATATGGATGTATATGCGTCGAGGCTGGAGGAACTGCTCCGAAACATGGAAGAAAAATTGAAAGAGATTCCATATGTTGATAAACTGATGGAAATCAAGGGAATCGGGCTGGTCACAGTCAGCGGATTTATTGCAGAGGTGGGAGACATTGGGCGTTTTGATAATCCCAAGCAACTGCAGAAGCTGGCAGGATACGCAATCGTGGCAAATGATTCCGGCAAGCATAATGGAGAAAGCCGGATTAGCTACAGAGGCAGAAAACGCTTGAGATATGTACTGTATGAAGCTGCTATCTCACTGGTAGGGAAGAATGCAGAATTCAAGGCAATTCATGAGTACTACCGAACCCGGAAAGAGAATCCATTAAAGAAGATGCAGTCTGTAGTTGCAGTAGCATGTAAAATCCTAAGGGTGTTCTACACGATACTGACAAAGGGTGTGGACTATGATCCTTTGAAACTGATGGGAGACATTAAGAGACCACAGATGCAGGCAGCATAACGAGCAAGAAATACAGTTAATACCCTGTTACGGTTGAATTGAA
>CALBNS010000104.1 GCA_937896665.1 uncultured Clostridia bacterium | reverse complement strand
AAAACATTTGAGAGAAAAACAAAGAAAAAGTTGCCAACGTTTACTTGACACAAACTCGCACATTTTTCATTTTGCTTTTTTATATAAGATGAGATATAATAAGCAGACAGCAGAAGCTGTTTTTACGAATGGATTTGAAATGAGAGGTTACATTATGGATATTAATCAAAAATTGGCAGAAGAACTGGAAGTAAAGATTTGGCAGGTGGAAGCAGCAGTCAGCCTGATTGATGAGGGAAACACCATTCCGTTTATCTCCAGATACCGGAAGGAAGTAACCGGTTCGCTCAATGACGAGCAATTAAGAAAATTACACGAGAGATTACAATACCTTCGCAACTTGGAAGAGAAAAAAGAGCAGGTGCTTGCAACGATAGGAGAACAAGGGAAATTAACCGAGGCATTAAGGACGCAGATTCTGGCGGCTGAGACTTTGGTAGTGGTCGAAGATTTATACCGTCCATACAGACCAAAACGAAGAACGAGAGCTACGATTGCTAAAGAAAAGGGCTTGGAGCCATTGGCAGCATTGATTTTACTTCAGAAAACGACGGTGCCGGTAGAAGAAACGGCAGAGGACTTTGTCTCAGAAGAAAAAGAAGTGAAAAATGTGGAAGAAGCCATTGCCGGGGCAAAGGATATTATTGCAGAACACATTTCTGACGAGGCCGATTATAGAATCTACATCCGTGATTTGACAACGAAGCAGGGCAAAATTATTTCAACCGCAAAAGACCCGGAAGTTCAGTCCGTATATGACATGTACTACGATTTTGAAGAGCCTATTTCAAAGTTGGCAGGTCACAGGGTACTTGCGCTGAATCGTGGGGAAAAAGAGAAGATTTTAACTGTAAAAATTGAGGCACCGGAAGATAAAATTCTGCAGTACCTTGAAAAGAAAGTCATTGTTTCAAAAAATGAATACACAACTCCTATTCTTCAGGAGGTGCTTGCGGACAGCTACAAACGTCTGATTGCTCCGGCTATTGAGCGGGAAATCCGCAATACCTTGACAGAAAAAGCAGAAGACGGTGCAATTGAAGTGTTTGGCAAGAATCTGGAGCAGCTCTTGATGCAGCCGCCAATCGTAGGGCAGGTTGTACTTGGCTGGGATCCAGCATTCCGTACGGGCTGCAAGCTGGCTGTTGTGGATGCTACAGGAAAAGTATTGGATACGACGGTAATTTATCCGACAGCTCCAACGACACCACAAAAGATTGCAGCTGCGAAAGAAACTTTAAAAAATTTAATTCGCAAATATGGAATCACATTGTTTTCTGTGGGAAATGGAACAGCTTCCCGTGAATCAGAGCAGATTATCGTAGAGTTTTTTAAAGAAATTCCGGAAAAAGTTCAGTATATCATTACAAATGAAGCCGGGGCCTCTGTGTATTCTGCAAGTAAACTTGCAACAGAAGAATTTCCAAATTTTGATGTAGGACAAAGAAGTGCGGCATCTATTGCAAGACGTCTGCAGGACCCATTGGCAGAACTTGTTAAAATTGATCCAAAGTCTATTGGAGTAGGACAGTATCAGCATGACATGAACCAGAAAAAGTTAAGTGAAGCTCTCTCTGGCGTAGTGGAAGATTGTGTAAATAAAGTTGGTGTCGACCTAAATACGGCTTCCGCACCATTATTAGCTTATATTTCAGGAATTTCAGGTACAATTGCGAAAAATATTGTGGCTTATCGTGAAGAAAACGGAAGTTTTCAAGACCGTAAACAATTATTGAAAGTTGCAAAGCTTGGACCGAAAGCGTACGAACAGTGTGCCGGATTTATGCGAATTCAGGGCGGTAAAAATCCACTGGATGGAACCAGTGTCCATCCGGAAAGCTACGAAGCAGCAGAAAAATTATTGGAAAAACTAGGGTTTGCAACTTCAGATATTACAGGAGGCAAGTTAAGTGGTCTGTCAAAATCAATAAAAGATTATAAGAAGCTTGCTAAGGAACTTGAAATCGGAGAAATTACACTACGCGATATTGTAAAAGAATTGGAAAAACCGGCGCGTGATCCACGTGATGAGATGCCGAAGCCGATTTTGCGTACAGATGTATTGGAAATGAAGGATTTGACAGAAGGTATGATTTTAAAAGGTACTGTCAGAAATGTCATTGATTTTGGAGTGTTTGTGGATATCGGTGTACATCAGGACGGACTGGTTCATATTTCACAGATTACAGATAAGAAGTTTATCAAGCACCCATTGGAAGTTGTGAGTGTGGGAGATGTTGTAGAAGTGAAGGTTATGAGCGTAGATTTGGCGAAGAAGAGAATACAGCTTACGATGAAAATTTGAAAAAGGCGAGATATGTTGTGTTTTGATTATGGCACGACAGATTCAAATCAAAATGCACAAAGGTATAGGGTTATACTTTTGTGCATTTTTTGAAAATGATATTTATACAGTAAACATTGTCATTGCGTCTGCAAATGTGATTTTATCCCGCATAAAGTATTTTAAAAGGCTAAATGCTTTTATTCCCGGGGTATCATGAGAAAAAGCAGGGCTGATATCGGCATATTGGCACTTGGTTCTATTTGCCAATTCTTCTAATTGTTTATTTAATTCTTCCGGAAAAATTTCTGCTTCATTGTTACAAACAGAAACGATGATGATATCACAGTATTTTATATTTGATTTTATTGTAGTAATCAATTTTTCATATGCTGCTACAATTTCGTGAATAGTATGATATCCTCGTTCTAAATCTGTTTCGCCAAAGTTTAAGAAAAGTTTCTTTGGTACAAGGGGGAAGACACAGTCATTGAGCAATTCTTCTGCGTCAAACACCGAAGAATCAGCAATGCTGCGGTTATAGATATCCAAATTGAGGTTAAAGGATTGTTTTAATTCACATGCAGGAATTGCTCTTGCAAATGAGGAGCCAAACAATACGATGCCATTCGTGCTAGCGATTTTATTAAGTTTACGGTAATTTTCCAGTTCTCTTTCATAGATATTCATTTTCATTTCCTCCCTTAATTAGCAAGCAACATTTTTTTTGTCAAACATTTTGTTTCTGAAATGAATGAGGATGCCGATGCTGACCATCACAATATTGAGAATGTAGAAAAACATTACATACCAATGCACTGTCTCATACCATGGATGTGGTGCATTGAGATGAATCAGTATAAATTTTCCGATGAGTGCAAAGATGTATCCACTCCAAATGAATGAATAAAATAATAGGCTTGTACCTTTTGCAGTACGGGCTTTCCATGCTTTGCTAATGTTTAGTGGCCAGGAAATACCGAAGCAGACCACCATCATTGTTTCCATAATACTTGCTATTGTTTCCATACTAAATTAATCTCCTTTGTAATTATTTGATTTGTGTCTTACACATCGGTGAAATCGTACATGACAGGGGAAAGTTAATCAATTATTTGAAAATAAGGAACAACTTTTGAAAGCAAGTAACATAAATTTATTCCCTGACATTTTTTTTTACTTTCAAAAGTTGCAAAATAAATGATATAATGTTATAAAATTAAAAATATTATGTATGAATCTTATGTTAGGAGCAGATTATGAAATTCAGTCAGTCCCGGTCAAATTTAAAAATACAGCAGGAAATCTTTAAAATACTGATTGTTTTAGTACTTGTTTCAACGTTGTTTGTTGCTACTGTCAGCATTTTTGTAAATATCGAATCCGAAAGCCGATATCTCGATCAAAATCTTCAGAATATGGCACAGGCAATTGCTCAATCCCAACCGGTACAGCAGGAGCTTGCTTCTTACCGTTCTAATGACTCGAGACAGAAACAGGTTCTTCATACATATTTGGATTCATTGAAAGAGTCTTTATCTAACATAGACGTAATTTCGGTTGTGGGTGCGGACAACATAAGAAAATATCACACCAATGCATCCATGGTTGATACTGTTTACGATGGCACTATCCCGGAATTTCAATATGGAGATGACAATGTCTATGTGACCAGCGATATCGGTCCTTCTGGTTCACAGAGACGGGCATATGCTGCTGTGTATGATTACAACGGCAATTATTTGGGTTTCGTACTTGCCGTTATGCTCAATCAAAATATCAACCGGGTAATAATGAATACAGTGTCAATTCATCTGATTGGAGCTGCTGTAGTTCTATTTTTTGCGATTGTTCTTTCGAGACATCTTTCCCATAAGATAAAGGAGACACTGCATGGATATGAACCAGATACCTTTAGTGCAATGTTCACAATAAGAGAAAATGTTCTTGATTCATTGGATGAAGGTATCATTGCCGTTAGCAATGACAAAAGAATTATATATGGTAATAAGGCAGCACAAAGTATACTTAATATTGAACAGGCCTCTCTTGAAGGATGTAGAGTTGAAGAAATCTCTTCTGAATTATCATGGAATGATTCTTTGATAGAAGGAGATAAAGTTTTTGGTATATCAATTCACCCTTCGCAGGGTTCAGATGTTCTTGTTGATCAAATACCAATCATGGAACAAAATAACATTGTTGGGGCACTTGGCATTCTTCGTGACAGGACAGAATATACGAAATTGATTGAAGATTTATCAGGTGTGCGTTATATGGTGGAATCTATGCGTGCTAATAATCATGATTTTATTAATAAACTACATGTCATATTGGGGCTTATCCAAATGGGGAACACAAAGGAAGCATGTGAATATATTACGCATATCACATCAATCAAACAGACGGTGCTTCAAAATATTATAAAAAATGTGGAAGATCCATCGGTTGCAGCGTTACTGATAGGAAAGTATGCACGGGCTTGTGAACTTAATATCCAATTCATACTAGAAAGCGGCAGTAAGTTGTCACGCAGTAATATTTCGCTTCCGTCAGGAGACTTGGTCACAATTATTGGGAATTTACTTGATAATGCAATGGATTCTATGAATGAAAAGAAGGAGCTTCCAAAAGATTTGACAGTAGGATTGTTTTCACAACCCAATGTATTGATTATCACAGTTGACGATACAGGGATGGGTATGAAAATTGAAGAGCAATCAAAAATATATGAAAAAGGATTTTCAACAAAGGGACAAAATCGGGGAACTGGTTTATTTATAGTAAATAATCTGATCCAAAAATATAATGGTACAATTTTAGTGGAATCAGAATACGGTGTGGGGACATCGTTTACCGTGACCCTGAATGATTAGGAGGTGGCAAAATGTATGAAGTTCTTATTGTAGAAGATGACCCGATGGTTGCTATGATAAATAAACAATATGTCAGCCAAAATCCTCATTTCCACGTAACAGGTATATGTAAAGACGGATTATCAGCATTCGAGTATCTACAAAATAACACTGTTCATCTAGTCATTCTTGATGTATATATGCCTCGTAATGATGGCATGACATTATTGCAAAAGATACGCGAGAACCATTTTCCGGTATCTGTGATTATGGTAACTGCTGCGAATGACAGTGCTACAATAGAAGAAGCACTTAGACTAGGAATTATCGATTATCTTGTAAAACCTTTTTTGAATGATCGGTTTCAACAGGCTCTTAACACATTTCTTAGCAGGCAGGACGCGTTCCACGATTTGGCTTCGTTTGACCAACAGCATATTGATTTTCTGATTGGAGGAGCACATATAAAAACAGCAGAACAGCTTCCAAAAGGAATACAAAGTCAGACATTAGAGCTCATCTGTACTTCCTTGGAAGAAAATTATGCGATTGAACTTACGGCAGAGGAAATTGCTGATAGGATTGGCTTATCGCGTGTGACGGTACGTCGTTACATGAATTATCTTCTTGAAAATGGTATAATTGTTGGTAGAATGAATTACGAAACAGGCGGTCGTCCGTGTATGTTATATCGCTCTAACCGAAAATAAAGATGCTGTCGGGAGAATATGATTTAGCATTTTGTGGAAGAAATGCGGAAAAGATGGCACAGCTTATTTGTTCAGATATGTTTAAGATGTATTTAAGATGTCTTGTAATTAGCTGAATTTGTGATATAATCTGTGATGAAAAAAATATGTGACATCGTGACTTTGTGTGAAGACTGTTGTTATGACAGGCACAAAGATGAGGAAATCCGGTTGGAGTCCGGAACATTGCCAGTTGCCGTAAATACAGGAGTTTGTCATTCGTGGTGTGAGCCGGTCATTGGGAGAGAATCCTGAGAAGGCTGAGTGAGAAACGCGAGATTAATTTTCAGAATGTATGAGTCGGAAGACCTATGATGTTGAGAGCATAACTTATGGGTGCGCAGATTTGTTTTTTTATGATGGATAGTAGTCCTTGTGGGACTTATTGTCTGGTAAAAATCAAATGTGTGTCGGTTGGCGTGCCGGCTGCGCATGTTATGTACGAGACTGGACACATAATATGGCGGTGACAGATCAAAAAGATTTGTCACTGCTATTTTTTCGTTTTGAGATAAGGCGAGATATGTGGCGATGAAACATATCTTTTTCTACTGAAAGATAGGAGGAAAAGAGAAACATGAAAACAAAATGGACACTGAAAACCGTATCGTTCCTATTGGTAGTTGTGATGTGCGTTACGATGATCCCTACGATTGCATTTGCAAATGAATCAGAAGAAACAGTCATCAACTCGGCATCCGACTTTCCAACGGATATACAGAGAGGGGAAGTGTATGAACTAGGAAGTAATATGACACTTACAAATGGGCGGCAGATTAGCAATCTGGCCGGGAGCGCTATTGGGATGAATAGCTCTAAGGCGACACAGGATGGTAATAATAATTGGGACAACGAGAATGAACCAGTGAAGAAAAGACCGACGACACCAGTTCCTATTCCGGAAGATATCAATAACATCACATATATTACATCTGCAGATCAATTAGAAAATATGACTTTTCAGGAAGATGGGTATTATGTGCTGCAAAATGATATTACAGTTGAGGGATATTATTTCCCAATGAAAGACTTCCAAGGCGTGTTTGACGGGCAGGGGCATTCAGTTATTTTTAACAAACCACTTTTTAGCGGGCTGTTTGCAAATGTCAGCGAGAATGGAGTGATTCAGAATGTTTCCTTCAAAGGTGAAATAGGGAAAGACTTTGGACCTCTCGGTGTTGCGTTTAGAGGATGTGTACTGAATTGCTATTCAGAAATACAAGGCAAGTATGGATTTGCAAAGCGTATGGAAGGTGGAGAATTTCACAATTGTTATTCCGTTGGAGGGACTGTGGGAGCATTTGTCACAGCCAATAACACAAGCAGTTCAGCTAATATCGGAAAAATCGAGCATTGTTATTGGCTAAAAGAATTGCAAATGACAACAGAAACGGGTGTGGCTTATTTGGAATCTTTGGGAAAATCAGAGATGGAGATAAAGACACTGGAATTTATTGCATTACTGAATGCAAACCGTGGCGAATATGGAATTAAGTGGGGACAAAGCACTACAGGCTATCCGTATTTTGGCGAAAACCAGGTCTACAATCCAGATGTTGATATTCCAGAATTGCCTGAGAATAAATACGAGGTTTTATTTACACATATGGGCGATGGAAACACAGTGGAAGTACATGACTCAAGACTTCAGGTGTTCCAGAATGCAGTAAACGGTTTTAAACAAGCAGGTACATTTACAATTGTGGACTATCAGGTGCCGGAAGGAAGCTCCATGGAATGGGGAATCACGGAGCAAAAACCGGACGGAACAGCGGCAATCAATGTGGACACCGGAGAATTGTTCATTTACAAAGAAGGAACAGCTATTGTAACTGCAACGCAGAGCAATGCGGATGGAACAACAGAAACAATTGCGACTGTTTTCATTACATCTGTAGCAAAAACATTTGAAGAGATTAAATTATATGTCGATGGAAGGGAAGTAATCGACGGGAAAGCTACCGTGGAAGGTTCTCGGGAAGGAAGAATTACGGTCAAAGCAAAATATGAGGGAGAAAGTGGATATGAGTATATTTCCAGCTCCGCTTTCCAATTTAAAGCTTCTGATTCAGAAGCACTATATCATATAGAAGACAGCAGTGTATTTCAGTTTTTAAAGCCGGGTACAGCAACGATTACCGTAACATCCAGAGAACATGCCTCTGTCAATGCAACGGTAGAGATTACTTCTACTTACGTGCCGGTAGAAAGTGTAACTCCCGGTATTGAAGGGACTTTTGTATTGCATGGCAGAAATGCAAATAGTAGTGGTGGGAGAGATTTCCTGCCAGAATATGCTGATGTGATTGTAACTCCGGAAAACGCGAGCAATCGCTTTGCATTTGAGATTTCGAGCAGCAATCCGGAGATAGGTGCATATGTTCCGAGTATGGTGAAAGGTTATGTTCCTTATAAAGCAGGGACGACAACCTATACGGCGGTAATTCGCGATAAAAATCCGCTCACAGGTGATGTTCACACTATTTCTGGTTCTAAAACAGTAACGTATACCTATCAAAATCCATTGAAAAATGTCAGTGCTTCCGATAATGTATTAGAACTAGAAAGCGGAAAAAACATTCTGGCAAATCTCGTTTTCACAGGAACTTTGGATGACTATAGTATCAGTGAACCGACTTTAAAATGGACTTATGATAAAGAAGGAATCGTCACTATTTCTCAGGGAAATGGTGCATGGAAACGAGAAGAGGGGGCGCCGGACAACTATCTTTACTTCCTTAGCAGCGAGTACGCAGTCAAGGGTCTTCGTCCAGGAACAGTAATTGCCACGGGAACCCCTGTGGATGATACAGCTGGAGCGGAACCTGTCGTTTTGACAATCACGGTTAAAGAAAGCGGCGAGAAAGTAGATTTAACCAAGCCGGCAAATGACGGAATCCGACATGCAGCAGCTTATTTAGATAATATCTATTCGGATAGCAGAGCATGTGCATATGGAGCAGAATGGTATGTGTTTACCATGCTTCGGGCAGGACGAGCAATTGACAGTACATGGCTGAATCAATATTATAATGATGTAGTAGAGCAATTGAAAAAAGATAAGATGTCAGTAACAGATATGGAAAGAGTTGCTTTGGCACTCAGTGCGATGGAAAAAGATATTACCAATATTGAAGGTGTAAATCTGGCTGCTGAGATTTATAACTACAAAAATCTGAATTATGGTTCCAATGCACTTGCGTTTGCTCTTTTGGCATTAGATGCAAGAGACACAAAGATTCCAAAGGATGCGCTATGGAGTCGTGAGACATTAGTTGCAGAAGTACTGAAATTCCAAAATGAAGCAGGATTTTTCGGACTGTCGGATAACCAGACTGCCAGCATAGATATGACGGCGATGGTGCTGCAGGCACTCGCACCATATCGTAATTCAGATTCAAATGTAAATGCAGCAATTGAAAAGGCACTTGCGTATCTGAAGCAAGAAATCTCCGATGATTTTGAGTATGCTGGAAATTCGAATTCTACTGCACAGGTATTATTGGCACTGGCGGTGTTGGGAGAAAACATTACATCGGAAGGATTTGGAACAGAGAACGCCAATCTGATGACGCGTTTGATGGAGTATCAATCGGAGTCTGGATTTGCATATTTGATGAACCAAAAAGCAAATACGATGGCGACTATTCAGATTATGCAGGCGCTAGATGCATACAGAATGTGCCAGGAAAATAAAAATTACTGGGATTTGACAGAGACAAACAATACTGAAGAAGGAGAAAGACCAGGAACAGATCAGCCTATTGAGGACAAGCCTATAGGAGAAGATAAGTCATCGCAACAGGAGAAACCTACAGACAAACCGTTACAACAGGAGCAACCGGCAAAGCAGAATAAACCTGCAGGAGAAATTTTGGCTCAGTCAGATAAGAAAGAAGAATCAACAGAGCATGAGCCGGATGTAGAAGTATCACAGGAAGACGGATGGGAATTTGTTGGAGAAGACTATGAGGGAACGTCACAAAAGAAAGACCAACAGGTGGAAACGAAAGCTGCATCGTTAGCAGAAGGCAACGCATTGATTCTATATAGCGCACTCGTATGTCTTGTTTTGGGCGGAATCATGGTAGTAATAATGAAGAAAAAGTATGGAAAAGATGGGAAATAAGTTAAAGAAATTAGGAATATTGTTTACGGTCGTATTTGTTATGACCCTTTGTATGGTGGCCTGCCAGACAAAGAAGCAGGATAAGCAGACAGAAATTGCAGATGTTGTTCAGATACCGGAAAATGGAGTCATTACAAAAGCGCAGTTTGAGGCATTTGCAGGTACGGACCGTATCATAACATTTGAGGGGAGCAGTGATGGAATTGTTTACCATTGGAAATGTTCCGGTAATAAAATAAAAAACCCACAGGACATGAACCTTGGGATTGAGTTTGTGACAGATACCGTGCTGCTGGATCAGATAAAAAGCATATCGGGCAATGCTGCTTATGCACTTGGTATGAAATTCAAGGGGACAGAATTAATCACTGTCCCTGATCTTACCATTTATCTGCCGGAGCATTGGGATGCAGACAAAGCTGTTCTGTGTAAAGAGAAAGACGGTATTGCATGGAAGATGTCTGATGTGATCATCATAGATGATGACGAATCCACAAGTGCGAATACCACTCTTTCGACAGAAATTACCGAGTTTGGAGACACCTATTTTATTGTTGCAGGGTCGTCTGTATCGAAGCAGGAGCAGGAACTGGAGCAGGGGCAAGAGGTAACTGTCCAAAGTGGAAACAAAAAAGATGCAGAGCCGAAGGGGGATAATGTACCTGATGTTAAGGAGCAGCCAGCGGAGCAGAACACGGAACAAATTTCCGGCAAGGCAGAGAGCGATGAACATAAAAAACTGAAATGCACAATTTCTATCAATTGTTCGACGATTCTTAAGAATATGGACAATTTGAAAAGTGAAAAAATGGGATTTGTACCTTCCGACGGTTGGATTTTATCGCCGATTGAGGTTGAATTCTCAGAAGGAGATTCGGTGTTTGATGTGCTGTTATCTGTATGTAGGAGCAACAAAATACATATGGAACACTCTTACACACCGGCATATGGGAGTGAATATATAGAGGGTATTCATCAACTATATGAGAGAGACTGTGGTGAATTGTCCGGCTGGACCTATCGGGTGAATGGGTGGTCTGCAAATTACGGATGCGACCAATATCTCGTTTCTGATGGTGATTTGATACAATGGCTTTATACTTGTGACTTAGGCAAGGACCTTTAAAAAGCAAAGTGAGAAAAACGATGAAAGATAATTTTTCAACATATCATCCAATAATAAATCTGTTGTACTTTTTGATGACTATCGGTATATCGATGTTTTTTTTGCATCCGATTATTTTGTGCATCAGTATCTTTGCTGCACTGGCTTATGGAAGTACTTTACAGGGTATACAAAGGACTGCAAAACAGTTTTTCGTTGGAATTCTGCCGATAATGATTATTGTTGCATTGTTGAATCCGATGTTCAGTCATTATGGTGTGACGATTTTATTTTATTTGGAAAATGGGAATCCGGTTACGTTAGAAAGTATGATTTATGGAATTGTGATGAGTTGTATGCTATGTTCCGTGATACTTTGGTTTCAATGCTACAACGGGGTTATGACCTCCGATAAGTTTATTTATCTGTTTGGGCGAATCTTGCCGACATTATCCTTGATTCTGTCTATGTGTCTGAGATTTGTCCCAAAATTCCAGCACCGCCTACAGGTAATCCGGGATGGACAAAAATGTATTGGAAGGGATGTTAGTAGTGGAAATCTCTTTCAAAAAATTTCCCGGGGTATCCAGATGTTATCGATATTAGTTACCTGGTCCTTAGAGGATGGGCTCCAGACAGCGGACTCTATGAGGGCGAGAGGATATGGTGTAAAAAGGCGCACATCGTTTGCCATCTACCGCTTTGACAGCCGTGACGGCAGAATGATGGCTGCAATGATTGGATTATTTCTGATCTTTGTGATTGGGTGCGCGGGAGGATATGCGCATGCAGAATATAATCCGCAAATCATAATTACAGGAGTGCCATTTTCAATGGAAAGTATGGTGGTATATGGTTCATATTGTATGATTTGTATGTTACCCCTTTTCGTAAATGGTTTGGAATACTATAGATGGAGGTGCAGACGTGGGAATTATTGAGGTGAAGGACTATCATTTTTCCTATCCGGGATCTGAGAAAAAAGCATTAAAGAATATCAATTTTGCAATCCATTCCGGCGATTTTGTTGTGTTATGTGGAAAGTCCGGATGTGGCAAAAGCACATTGCTAAGACAATTCAAGAGTGTCCTTACTCCAAATGGAGAAAAGAAAGGAACGATCCTGTTTGCCGGGACTGAAATTTGTGCTATCAGTCCAGAGAAACAAAGCTCACAGATAGGATTTGTGATGCAGGATCCGGATAACCAGCTTGTGACTGATAAGGTGTGGCATGAACTCGCATTTGGTATGGAAAGTCTAGGATACGATACCCCAACGATTCGGTTAAGGGTTGCGGAAATGGCATCCTATTTTGGCATACAGCAGTGGTTTCATAAAAATGTAGAGGAGCTTTCGGGCGGACAAAAGCAGTTGTTGAATCTAGCGGCCGTTATGACACTGCATCCTTCCCTTTTAATCTTAGATGAACCGACAGCGCAGCTAGACCCAATTGCGGCGTCTGAATTTATTGATACAATTCGAAAGATTAACCGGGAATTGGGGACGACCATTTTGGTCACGGAACATCGGCTGGAGGAACTGATTCCGATTGCAGACCAGGTGATTTTAATGGATGAAGGCGAGATTACATGTCAGGGGTCACCGCAGGAGACCGTAGCATGGATGTATCATCATAGACACGAGATGTTTGAGGCTATGCCTGCGCCTGCACAGATTTTTGCCTATGCATCGAGGGAACATAGTTCAAAACAGAGTGTATGGCCCATGACGGTTCGAGATGGACGAAAATGGTTGGAAAACATACAGCCACAAAGGGGCCTCGCTGGCCATCAATTGCCGAATAGAAATGGTGACATTATCATTGACACGAAGGATGTATGGTTCCGATATGGGAAAGATTTGCCGGATGTGGTGAGAGGACTGTCGCTGAAGATTCGAAAGGGCGAGTTTTACTGTCTGCTGGGAGGAAATGGAACCGGGAAAAGTACGACGCTCTCTCTGCTCTGTCGTTTGTACAAGCCCGGTCGAGGAAAAATCAAAGTTGGAGGAAAGGACATACGCAAATATTCAAGCGATGAATTGTACGATTCTTTTCTAGGTGTGGTCCCACAAAATCCGAAAAGTCTTTTTGTGAAAAAAACAGTCAGACTGGAACTATATGAGATGATTGGAGGCACTGCAGAAGGTATCAGCAAGGAATTCCCGATTGATATGGAGAAAAGAGAGGCAATTCAAAAGATTGCTGAAATTACACAGTTAGACCATCTCATGGAGCAACATCCGTATGATTTAAGTGGTGGGGAGCAGCAAAGGCTGGCGTTGGCAAAAATACTGCTTTTACGCCCTAAGATTTTGCTATTGGACGAGCCGACAAAGGGCTTGGATGCTGCTTTTAAAAAAGAATTCGCCGAGATATTATTGCTGCTCAAGGAGGCAGGCGTTACAATTCTTATGATTTCACATGATATAGAATTTTGTGCAAGGTATGCGGATCGCTGTGGGCTGTTTTTTGATGGTTATGTAGTAACCGAGAATGAACCGAATGCATTTTTTTCGGGGAATAGTTTTTATACCACCACAGCAAATCGCATGGCGAGACAGGTTTATCCTGATGCAGTTACTGTGGAAGATGTACTGAATGCTTTACAAAGGAACAGGTAAAAGTGACATGGAGCGGAAAAAAGAATTACAATTATTTTTGAAGCAATATTTGAACGCAGAAAGCGTTTGTAAAAAGAAAGGAAAGCCAATAGTTCCATTTCAACGTGATGAGACCGGAATCGTTATTATGCGAAGGGGAAAGAGAAAAATGCAGACAAGGGATTTGGTAATGATAGCAGTATTGTCTGCGATTACGGTCGCTGGAAGAGCCGCTTTTTATATGCTGCCGAATTTCAAACCGGTTGCTGCGATGGTGATTATTTGTGGTGTTACATTGGGAGCTAAATCGGGATTTTTAGTGGGATGTATTAGTATGCTGGTATCGAATATCTTTTTTGGACAGGGGCCGTGGACCCCATGGCAGATGCTTTCTTATGGGCTTATCGGTTTTTTTGCAGGCATTCTCTTTCGACAAGGCAGAATTCGAAAAACATCTCTGTGCGTGTACGGATTTCTGTCGGTCATTTTTATCTTTGGCGGTATTATGAATCTTTCAGCTGCCGTCATGTATACGTCGGATCTTACATGGGAAGGGCTGCTGGCTATGTATATGAGTGGTCTTCCGTTTGATCTGGTACAGGCGGGATCCACCGTATTGTTTCTTGCAATCGGGGCAAAACCTATGATTGAAAAGTTGGAGCGAATCAAGAGTAAGTAAGATTACTTACTCTATGATCTTTCCATCCGATAATAAAAAGAGTTTTAATATGATTATCAATTGAATAAATTTGGCTTAAAATAGGGCTTGCATAACGGATTGTATTGGATTATAATGATTTAGAAATAAATAAGGATTCTTCGGGGCAGGGTGTAATTCCCTACCGGCGGTAAAGTCCGCGACCCACGAAAGTGGCTGAACTGGTGAAATTCCAGTACCGACAGTATAGTCTGGATGAGAGAAGATGCACGTGAAAATTGTGCTATAGCCCTGAATTTTTATATTCAGGGCTTTTTTATATGCTAGGAAAGTAGTCCTCTCGGGATGCTTCCTAAAATATAAAAATACTCCGCGAGGAGTGCGTAAGGCATGGATAAGGAACGAAGTGTGTTTCGAACCAGAAGAATTCCTTTGTAAGAAAGGAAGAAAAATATGAGTACAGAAACAAGAACACAAACAAGAATCAAAACACAAAAAAAGGTAAATGTCAGAGAAGTTACCCAGATAGGTATGCTGGGAGCAATTGCAGTAGTATTGATGCTGTTTGACATTTCACTGCCATTTGCACCACCGTTTTACAAGATTGATTTGAGCGAAGTGCCGGTGCTGGTTGGCTGTTTTACAATGGGACCTATGTGTGGCGCTTTGATTGAGATGATAAAGGTTCTTTTGAATCTGTTGATTAATGGAACAGACACTGCCTGTGTAGGAGAAATAGCAAATTTTCTGATTGGTTGCGCATTTTGCGTGCCAGCGGGAATAATTTATAAAAAGAGCAGAACGAAAAAAGGCGCAATTATTGGAATGATTAGTGGTACATTGTTTATGACATTCATCGGTTGCTTTATGAATGCCTATGTTCTCCTTCCAGCTTATGCAAAAGCATTCCATATGCCGATTGATGGTCTGGTCAGTATGGGGACTGCGGTAAATGGAAATATTACCAATCTTTTGACTTTTGTTCTGTTTGCAGTGGCACCATTTAATTTATTAAAAGGAATCACAGTTTCCGTCATTGTATTGCTGATTTACAAAAAAATCAGTCCGGTTTTAAAAATGAATTTGTAACAGATAACATGCTATGCTATAATCTCAATAGTGTAGCATGTCTTTGTTTTAAGACATAATTTATAAAATGAATGGAGGGGTAGGTATGTCCGTAAAGTTTGAAGTGAAAATGACAGATAACATTATGTATGATTTTATGCTGTATCACAATTACAGCAGCATAAGTGGTCTTTTGAGTACTGTGATTGGCTGTTTTGCATTAGGATTTGGAATTCATGATGCGGTAGTTGGGGATGCGGTATGGGCAATGCCGATGTTTTTTGTCACGTTCGTTGCTCTGATTATGCCACTGTTTTCAATGAGAACGAAAGCAAAGGTACAGGTGAAGAGTTCGCCGATGTTTAAAAAGCCATTACAATATGAGCTGAATGAGGAAGGCGTTGTTGTAAGGCAGGATGAGCAGCAAGTGCTGAACAAATGGGGCGATTTCACGAAGGCTGTTAGTACGAACCGTTCGGTGATTTTGTATTTATCACGTATGAGAGCTATCATTTTCCCCAAACAATGTATGGGAGAGCAGTATGAAGAAGTGATGCAAATGATTCATACGCACATACCACCGAAAAAAGTTAGGATTAGACATATCAGATAAAAGAGGTTTATTATGATAATCGAAACAAGAAGTGCTGAAGAGACGTATGCTTTAGGTATTAAGCTTGGAAAACAGGCAAAAGAAGGACAGGTATATACACTGGTTGGTGACCTTGGTGTTGGAAAAACGGTGTTTACGCAGGGGATGGCAGCAGGGCTTTCTATTCGGGAGCCGATTAGCAGCCCTACATTTACAATTGTGCAGGTTTACGATGAGGGACGGCTGCCGTTCTATCATTTTGACGTGTATAGAATCAGTGATATTTCCGAGATGGATGAGATTGGATTTGAGGACTATGTATATGGAGATGGTGTTTCTCTGATTGAATGGGCAAATCTAATCGAAGAAATTCTACCTGAAGAGCGTACCGAGATTGTGATTGAAAAAGATTTAGAACGGGGATTTGAATTCCGGCGTATCACGATAGAAGAAAGGAAGGCGTAATTATGCGGATATTAACATTGGACAGTTCCGGACTCGTCGCGACAGTGGCGATTTTGGAAGAGGAACAAATGATTGCAGAATACACAGTGAATTATAAAAAAACACATTCACAGACATTGCTTCCAATGTTAGATGAGATTGTGAAAATGACAGAATTTGATTTATCATCAATTGATGCGATTGCAGTAGCCGGCGGTCCGGGCTCGTTTACGGGTCTTCGTATCGGTTCTGCGACAGCGAAAGGACTCGGTCTTGCTTTGGGTAAACCATTGATACATGTACCTACCGTGGACGGAATGGCATATGGCCTTTATGGAAACGAGGGCTTGATTTGTCCGATTATGGATGCCGGAAGGGAACAGGTGTATACTGGATTATATCGTTTTGAAAAGGGCGAATTTATTGTTGTCGAAGAGCAGATGGCAATCACAGTGCAGGAATTAATTGAAAAGTTAAATCAGTATCAGGATAAAGTAACTTTTATGGGTGACGGGGTACCGGTTTACAGACAGCGGTTAGAAGCGGGACTTAATGGAGAGTTTTATTTTGCACCGGCGCATCTGAATAGACAGCGCGCAGCAGCAGTTGGTGCACTTGGTATACAGTATTTTAAACAAGGTAAGATTGAGACGGCAACAGAACATCAGCCGGATTATTTGCGGTTGTCGCAGGCAGAACGGGAGCGTGCAGAGAAAAATGCTGGTATTTCGTAAGATGACGGAAACTGATGTTGATGCAATGGCTGTTTTGGAAGCGCATATATTTTCCGATGCATGGAGTAGAAAAAGTATTTATGATGCGTTTTTGAACGTACAGACTTTTGTTACTGTTGTGGAAATAGAAAGTGAAATTGCAGGATACTGTATTGTTTATCATGTTCTAGACGAAGGTGAGATTGCCCGGATTGCAGTGGCACCCGACAAACGTAGGCAAGGGGCTGCCCGTGGAATTTTAGATTACACCTGTAAGTTGTGTGTGGAAAACGGAATTCGCCGGTTGTTATTGGATGTACGGGAAAGCAATGAAGGAGCAAGAGGTCTGTATCAGGCTTATGGATTTCAGACAGATGGAATTCGAAAACATTTTTATCGGAATCCAACGGAAAATGCAGTATTGATGAGTAAAGACATTGGATGCAGTTTCCACTAGGAATTGATTGATACGGGCGATATAATGAGTTCGTAAAAACTTTCAGAGGAGGAAATGATATATGCGTAAGTATAGAATCCAAGAAACAGAAGAAGTAACAAAAATTATTTGTAATAAATGTGGAAAAGAAATCGCTGTAGAGAATGGCATCGCAAGGGAAGATGTGCTCTCGGTAGAAAAGAGATGGGGGTACTTCTCTGGAAAAGATAATGAGGTGCACAGATTTGATTTGTGTGAATCCTGTTATGATGAGATTGTTGTAGCGTTTCAGATTCCGGCAGAAATAGAATAGGCAGGTAAAAAACATGTTGGATGTTTGTTTATTAGGAAGCGGCGGAATGATGCCGCTGCCATATCGTTGGCTGACGTCACTGATGATGCGGTTTAACGGAAGCAGTATGTTGATTGACTGTGGTGAAGGTACGCAGATAGCTATCAAAGAAAAAGGATGGAGTTTCAAACCAATTGACGTGATTTGTTTCACACATTATCACGGTGATCATATTAGTGGGCTGCCGGGTTTGCTGCTCACGATGGGGAATGCAGACAGAACGGAGCCACTTACTTTAATTGGACCGAGAGGTCTGGAACGGGTGGTAAATTCCTTGCGCGTGATTGCACCTGAGCTTCCGTTTGAGATTAAATTTCTAGAGATTACAGAGCCAGAGCAGGTTATCGAAATGAATGGGTATCGGTTGAAAGCATTTCGCGTGAATCATAATGTGGTTTGTTATGGATATACGTTGGAGATCGACCGTGCCGGAAGATTCGACCCGGAAAGAGCTGTCAAGCAGGAAATCCCGAAACAATATTGGAAGCTCCTGCAAAAAGGAGAAACAGTAGATTTAGAGGGAACGATTTATAGGCCGGACATGGTTCTTGGACCACCAAGAAAAGGAATTAAACTGACTTATTGTACAGATACCAGACCTACCGTTTCCATTAAAGAAAATGCGGTAGGTTCGGATTTATTTATCTGTGAAGGAATGTACGGTGAAAAAGATAAAGGAGCAAAAGCGAAAGAGTACAGGCACATGACATTTTATGAAGCGGCAAATCTTGCAAAAGAAGCTGGTGTGAAAGAAATGTGGCTTACCCACTACAGCCCGTCTCTGACAAGACCGGAGGACTATATGGATGATGTACGTGCAGTTTTTCCAAATGCAAAAGCCGGAAAAGACAGAATGTCGGTGGAATTGGATTTCCCTGAAAATTAGGGAATCAAGGGAAAAGGGAAGATGATTATGGCAGAAAAAGATGTTTTGATATTGGCAATAGAAAGTTCTTGTGACGAGACGGCGGCTGCTGTTGTAAAAAATGGGAGAGAAGTGCTGTCTAATGTGATTTCGTCGCAGATAGAACTTCACAAATTATATGGAGGCGTAGTCCCTGAGATTGCGTCGCGTAAACATATTGAAAAGATTAATCAGGTAATTGAAGAAGCGTTGAGTGAAGCTTCCGTTACTTTAGATGACATAGATGCAATCGGTGTAACGTATGGGCCTGGATTGGTGGGAGCGCTGTTAGTGGGTGTTGCAGAAGCAAAGGCAATTGCTTATGCCAAAAAACTTCCATTGGTGGGAGTGCACCATATTGAAGGGCATATTTCAGCTAATTTTATTGAAAATAAAGAACTGGAACCGCCATTTATCTGTCTGGTAGTCTCAGGCGGACATACACACCTTGTGTGCGTAAAGGATTATGGTGAGTATGAAATCATTGGAAGGACCAGGGATGATGCGGCAGGGGAAGCATTTGACAAAGTCGCACGTGCCATTGGGCTTGGCTATCCGGGCGGTCCTAAGATAGATAAACTATCCAAAGAAGGAAATGCAGATGCAATTATTTTCCCTAAGGCGCACATGCATGATGCCCCATATGATTTTAGTTTCAGCGGTGTAAAATCTTCTGTTCTGAATTATATTAATGGATGTAAAATGAGAGGGGAAACTTATAATAATGCAGACATTGCTGCGTCTTTTCAAAAGGCAGTCACAGATGTATTAGTGGAAAATGCGATGCACGCAGTGAAAGAATATGGTTTGTCTAAATTAGCAATTGCGGGCGGTGTGGCATCAAATAGCACATTGCGTACAGCAATGAAAAATGCATGTGACAAGAATGCTGTAGAATTTTTTTATCCTTCCCCTATTTTATGCACAGACAATGCGGCAATGATAGGGGCAGCAGCTTATTATGAATATATTCGTGGAACCAGACACGGATGGGATTTGAATGCAGTTCCAAACTTGAAATTAGGAGAACGTTAGTATGCAAAAGGTAAAATGCACGGCGATTGTTCTGGCGGCAGGACAGGGCAGACGAATGGGGACAAAGGTACAAAAACAATATCTGGAAATACAAGGAAAGCCTGTGCTTTATTATGCATTGCGGGCATTTGAAGAATCGACTGTTATAGACGAAATCATTCTTGTGGTTGGGGACAATCAAGAGGAATACTGCAAGAAAGAAATTGTAGACAAATATCATATAAGCAAAGTCACTAAAATTGTGAGTGGTGGAGCAGAACGTTACCATTCTGTGTGGAATGGACTGCAGGAAGTACAGGGTGAGGGATATGTGTTTATTCACGATGGAGCACGGCCTTTTATAGACGATGCAATTTTAAACCGTGTTTACTATGAAGTGACGCAACATAAAGCATGCGTTGTAGGGATGCCGGTAAAGGATACGATTAAATTTGCGAACGAGGATGGTTTTGCGGCGGAGACTCCGGATCGCAGTCTGCTCTGGCAGATTCAGACACCACAGGTGTTTGAAAATGCACTCATTAAGAAGGCATACAGTCTTTTGATGGAACAACAGAATATCCGAGTAACAGATGATGCTATGGTTGTGGAATTAATGCTTGGTGAAAAAGTAAAGCTAGTGCAGGGAGCATATGAAAATATTAAAATTACTACTCTTGAAGACTTGATTATTGCAAATGAATTTCTGGTAACAGTTCAGCCTTCAAGTAATTAACTGGGTATAGCACCGACTAGAAAATAG
>CALBNS010000103.1 GCA_937896665.1 uncultured Clostridia bacterium | reverse complement strand
CAATAAAAAATATGGGCGGTGGATAATTCAATACGCTATATTATTCATCGCTTACGTTTAGAGTGATTTATATACTACCAAAAACGAAAGCTTCCTGTATACTTTAAATAGGTCAGGAGATTGACAGAAAAAAATACCTCAAGTAAATTTAGATTATTACTGACCGGCAAGTTGGTAAAATCCAAAATTAGATGAGGTATATACAATGAATATTAAAAGCAAACAGAGAAGAAATCAAGTAACAACCGCAAATATTTTTGAACAGCAGGAATTAGTAGCAAAAGCCGAAGCTATAAAGAACGATCTCAAAGCTTCAACCTGGCATGAGTTGGAAACCAAAGGGAAGTTCGCAAAGAATGAAAAACTCTCATTTATTAGTGACGATATGCTTATACTTGGATGCGATATAGGCAGTGAAACTCATTATGTAAGAGCAATTGATACCAGAGGCAGAGAACTCAGTAAGTCCGCTTTTCCGTTCAGCAACAGCTTAGATGGATTTCAGAGTGCAAAGGAGTGGGCAGTGAACCTTGCTGCTGCACATAATAAGAATCAGATTGTGTTGGGCTTAGAGCCGACAGGCCATTACTGGTTCTGTCTTGCCACTTGGATGGTTTCAAATGGAATCAGTGTTGTTCAGGTTAATCCATATGCGGTGAATCAGACAAAAGAAATTGAAGATAACAGTCCGTTGAAAGACGACACCAAGGATCCGAAACTGATTGCAAATCTTGTCAAGGATGGTAACTTTGGAATGCCATACCTTCCAGAAGGACTCTATGCGGATCTTAGACGGTTATCGATGTTTCGAGACCAGCTGTGTGAAGACAGAACTCGTAACCTTAATCGACTTCACCGGGAAATGAAAATCTATTTTCCAGAATATAAGGAAGCATTGGGAAAAGTAGACGGAGCATTCAGTCTTGAATTGTTAAAAACAGCACCATTTCCGGAAGCCTTGATTTCACTCGGAGGTGAAGGAATAAGACAGATTTGGCATGATGCTAAGCTTAGAGGACGCGGCTACAGCAGAGCCGATGAAATCTTAAAGTATGCCAGAGAAAGTGTAGGACTGAAGGATGGAACAGGCGCAGGCAGTCAGGCAGTAAAGTGGTTTGCAGAAAAAATCATGGAGTTGGATGTGGAGATTGCAACTGTTGAATTTCAGCTAAACCAGAAGTGTATGGAAATACCTCATGCGGAAAATATCCTTGAAATATCAGGGGTAGGTGAACGTGTACTAACCGGAATTCTTGCAGAAATGGGTGATGTATCAAGATTTGATGATGTAAAGGAAATACAGAAATTAAGCGGATTAGGGCTTGTAGCCTGTAGTTCAGGCAAGCACAAGGGAGAAACCAAAATCAGTCACAGAGGACGCAAACGTCTGAGATACTGGTTATTCCAGGCAGCTAAGACAGCGGTGGTGCATTCAGGTGAGTTCAAAGAGCTTCATGTCTACTATACGACCAGACCGGATAACCCACTGAAAAAGATGCAGTCACTGATAGTAATTGCCTGTAAGCTGCTGCGTGTGATTTACACGATACTGACAAAGGGAGTCGTTTATGATCCGCAAAAGATGTTAATGGACATAAAACGCCCAATGAAAAAAGAAGTTCTGGCAGCATAAGAACTGAAACAAAACAGAAAAAAGTCCAGGCCCTTGCTGGGTTTCAGAAACGTCTGGAATCGAGCAGGGTTCTGGAAAGAAACCCGATAAGATGAAGTGACCAGCGAGCTTCATCAGCAAATGAGACCAACAAGGTGAAACAGAATGATGCGTCCACTGAAAAACAGTATTCTGCGGAACAAAAAGGTCAGTAAAATCAAAAAAGACAAACAAGAGCTGTAGCTGGCAGTAGTTTACTCCGTGGGGCATGACCCCGTTCGAAAGCTTAGCTGGCACTCGGTGTATGAACAGGTGGGACGAAGGAAGTTGGGACACGATCCCCTTAGACACGGAAGGTAGTGTAAATTAATTTGTGTCTTTGGTAAGAAATGGCTTCTTTTTGGTAAGA
>CALBNS010000102.1 GCA_937896665.1 uncultured Clostridia bacterium | reverse complement strand
AACGAAGCAGCACTAAGTAGAATCTTCCGGGTGCCGTGAGGGTGCCTGGGCTGAGCTAACTACAAAGGTAACGCTTGGGGAAAAAGTTCGAAGTGCAACGCACGTAAAAAAGATGTTATTGAGGTAATAGTTTCAAACTGCTAATTCAATAACATCTTTTTTGAATATAAAAATTGGGAGAATGAAAGAAACTGAAGTTAGCAGTAGTGGGTGTAAATTATGACAACACACGGGGAAAGAACGATGAGGCTGTTTCAATGATTTAGAAATTCATTGAAATGGCTTTTACGTGTTATCCGGCAATCATCTTCAGAAGGAAATCGGCTTCGGGAAAAACTAATAACAGGTGTAAAAAAGCAAGGAGTGACTTATGAATATTGTTTTAACTGCAATTAACGCAAAATATATACATTCCAATCTGGCTGTTTACAGCCTGAGGGCATATGCAAAACCATACAGGAATAGGATTCAGATTGCAGAATATACCATTAATCAGCAGACTGGTGATATTCTGATTGATTTATATAAAAGAAGACCGGATGTATTATGCTTTTCGTGCTATATCTGGAACCTGACTTATGTGGAAGAGATAATATGTGAAATCCACAAAATTCTTCCGAAAACAGATATTTGGGTTGGAGGTCCTGAGGTAACTTACGATGCGAAAGATGTGCTTGCACGCATGCCACAGATTACAGGCGTAATATTCGGCGAAGGGGAAGCTACATTTTTAGAAGTGATGAAATATTATCATGGTAATGCTGACAGTCTGGCGGATATTAAAGGAATTGCATACCGCGGCACGGATGACACAATCTGTCAGAATGACTGGCGCGAAGTTATGAATCTGAGTGATGTACCATTTGTATATGAGGATATGCAGGATTTTAAAAATAAGATTATCTATTATGAGACAAGCCGCGGCTGTCCATTTTCGTGCAGCTATTGTTTGTCTTCTGTAGATAAATGCTTGCGTTTCCGGGACTTGGAGTTGGTTAAGAAAGAATTGCAGTTTTTCATTGACGAGGAAGTGCCGCAGGTAAAATTTGTAGACAGGACGTTTAACTGCAATCATAAACATGCAATGGAGATATGGAAGTACCTGGTGGAACATGACAGGGGAATTACCAATTTCCATTTTGAGGTGGCAGCAGATTTATTAAATGAAGAAGAGTTAGAATTAATCGAGACGATGCGTCCGGGGCTGATCCAGTTGGAAATCGGAGTGCAGTCGACAAATGAACAGACAATTAAGGAAATCCGGCGTACAATGAAATTTGAAGAAGTGGCACGCATCGTAAAGAGGATTAATAAAAACGAAAATGTGCATCAGCATTTAGATTTGATTGCAGGACTTCCATATGAGGGGCTGGAAAGTTTCCGAAAATCCTTTGATGATGTCTACAGACTACATCCGGAACAACTGCAATTAGGTTTCCTGAAGGTGCTAAAGGGCTCCTATATGGAGGAACAAAAAGAAGCTTACGGCCTTGTATATCAGAGTAAACCTCCGTATGAAGTGCTTTATACAGATTGGCTCTCCTTTGAGGAGATGCTGCAGCTCAGGCAGGTTGAAGAAATGGTAGAGACTTATTATAACAGTGGTCAGTTTACTTATACATTGCGAAAATTAGAGAAAGAATTTGAATCACCATTTGAGTTATACCGATTGCTTGGCCGGTATTATGAAACACTCCATCTGAATCTGGTAAGCCATTCGAGAATCACAAGATATGAGTTATTGTTAGATTTTATCAAGCACCTTAGGACAGGCAAAGAAGATTTGTATCGGGAGCTTCTGACATTGGATTTGTACCTGCGTGAGAATGTAAAAAATCGTCCGGGATTTGCCGGAGAGTATGATGTGGAAAGAGAATTTCTGCATATGTTTTATGAACAGGAAACGGAGCAGCATATGTATTTGCAGGGATATGCTCAATACGATAAAAGGCAGCTCCGAAAAATGACGCATATTGAGAAATTTCATTATGATGTAATGGGTAATTGCAGCGAGGGAGAGCATTACCTGTTGTTTGACTATGAAAACCGCAGTAAATTGACACATCAGGCGGCAATATTTAGGATTGAGATAAATTCATAGAATGTTTATTGCAAAAATAAAGTAAAACGTATAAAATATAGTGAAATATATAATTGATTGAAAGGTGAAGAAAATGAATTTTTACAATAAGCGCACAAGAAAGATAATTGCAATAATTATTATGGTACTTATTTTTACGATGATTGCAACATCGGTTGTTCCATATTTGTTGTAATTAGGAAGACAGGAGGAGTATTGTGGCAGAGAAAAGAAGGAGAAGAAAAAGCAGAAAAGCACAGGTGCGTCAAAAGTTGATTATGCTGTCTATCGGTATTGTAGCAGTAATATTATTGGGAGTTGGCATTTCCTATGTATTACTGCGCAATTATGTTAACAAGATAGATACTGATACCATATATCAGAATGTGTACATAGACACAATTGACGTGTCTGGTATGTCGAAGGACAAAGCGAAGGCAGCAATAGATGCCAAAGTGCTGGAATATCAGAGCCAGACAGTTACATTGGATGTGGAAGGCGAAACGGCCGATGTTTCTCTGGGGGAACTTGGACTTTCTATACAGGACGAAGAGAAATTGGTAGATAAGGCGGTAGCATATGCGAAGGATGGCAGTGTATGGAGTCGCTACCGTCAGATAAAGAAGCTGAAAAAAGAAAAGAAACAATTTTCAATGACATATGTGATTGACCCTGAAAAAGTGCAGGTAGTGATGGAAGAAAAGGTACGCCCATTAGAGAAAAACGCAACAGATGCGACCATTGAGCGTGTGAATGGAAAGTTTGTGATTACAGACGAGATGCAGGGAAAAGAAGTGGATTTGGAAGCTTCTTTGAAAGCGATTGAGGAGCATTTCAAAGGAAACTGGCAGAAAAAAGATACAACAATTATTCTGGTATCGAAGATTGATGAACCGAAAGTGACCAGAGCAGATTTAGAACAGATTCAGGATGTGCTTGGGCAATTTACAACAAATTGTGGAGTCGGCGGCGGCAGGGTGCAGAATATTGAATCGGGAACAAAGCATATTAATGGTGCTTTGATCATGCCAGGTGAAGAATATTCTGCGAATGCAGCGATGGAGCCGTACACTGAAGAAAATGGTTATACGAATGCCGGTTCCTATGAGAATGGAAAAGTAGTACAGAGTATGGGCGGTGGTATCTGTCAGGTGTCAAGTACCTTGTACAATGCGATACTGTTCGCAGAATTGGAAGTGACGGAGCGTATGCCGCATTCCATGACGGTAGGCTATGTAGATGCTTCAAAAGATGCAGCGATTGCAGGAACGTGGAAGGATCTGAAATTTAAGAACAATACAGAGACACCAATTTATATAGAGGGTTACACTTCAGGTGGTAATCTGACATTTAAGATTTATGGAAAAGAGACACGTTCGGCTAGCCGTACGGTGGAATATTCTAGTGAAGTACTAAGCAAGACAGAGCCAAAGAAAAATTTTGTAGAGTCAGGAAATCAGCTTGGAACAATCAAAAAAACAGATGCTGGTCACACCGGAGTTAAGGCGAGACTCTGGAAAATTGTGAAAGAGAATGGCAAGGAAGTAAGCCGTGAAATTGTAAATAACAGTTCATATATGGCTTCGGATGCGACTTGGACTGTAGGCACAAATACTGATAACGCAGAAGCGAAAAAGATTGTGCAGGATGCAATCAAATCACAGGATGAAGCGAAGATTAATGCGGCTATTGCCCAGGCAAAACAAGTTATTGCGAACGCGAATAAACCAGAAGAGAAGCCGGAAGAGTCAACACCACAGGAACCGGCAGCAGGTAACGAAGGAACAACGGCAGATTAGAGGAATATATGAAGATAGGGAAAGTGTCACAGACCGTATTGAAACGTTCTATATTAAAACCATTACAATTTCATAGAGAAGAGGCGCTGATAACACCTTCTGTAGAAGAAATGTGTTACGGAGTACAACTTGAAGAGGACGAGCAGTTCATATCAGCCAATGCAGTTCTTTATGGAGATGAAAAAGATCTGGGAGTATTTGCATTGGCACATGTGGCAAATGACCTTGCTACAAGAGGTGCAAAGCCTGTAGGAGTCAGTATTCACATTATGCTTCCACCATATGCATATGAATCAAGGCTGAAAGCAATGGTGGAGTTTGCAGAACGAGCCGGAAGTGCGCACGGCATTCAGATCATGTGCGCGAAGGCAGAGGTAAGTCCTGTGATTCATAAAGCAATCGTACACATGAATGGCGTGGGCATTTTAAAAAAAGGTGAGCTTCTTCAAAGCAGCATGGGGGAACCAGGACAGGACATTGTATTATTAAAATGGATTGGTTTGGAGGGAACCCTTCGAATTATGCGGGAGAAAGAAGACGAACTTTCCAAGCGGTTTGTACCAGCCTTTTTAAAACGGATTAAAACGATGGAACCGGAGATGTTTTCTGTTAAGGAACTAGAAATTGCAAAAGAGTTCGGTGTGTCGGCGATGCATCAGATTACCGGTGGTGGAATTCTTGCAGCACTATGGGAAATTGCAGAAGCTTCAGGTGTTGGTCTGGAAGTGGATTTAAAAAAGATGACAATCCGGCAGGAAACTGTGGAAGTCTGTGAGTACTGTCACTTGAATCCGTATCAATTGACTTCCGCGGGGAGTGTACTGATTTTTACAGACAAAGGTGAAGGACTGGTACAGGAACTTGCGAAAGCAGGAGTACAGGCAGCCGTTTTAGGGAAGACAACACAGGATACAGCAAGAGTCATTTTGGGTGGCGAGGAAAGGAGATTTCTTGACCGGCCTGCAGCAGATGAACTTTTAAAAATATATGAAACAGTTGAAGGAGGAGCGCTATGAGGCAGCAGATTCTTAAATACATTGAAAAAAACAGCCGTATTGATTTAGGTGAATTGGCTGTGCTACTTGGAACAGACGAGGTTACAGTTGCAAATGAGATTTCTGAGATGGAGAAGGAAAAAGTCATTTGTGGATATCATACGTTAGTTGACTGGGACAAAGCAGGAATGGAAAAAGTAACAGCTTTGATTGAAGTACGTGTGACGCCTCAAAGAAATCAGGGATTTGACAGGATTGCAGAACGTATTTACAATTATCCGGAAGTAAATGCAGTATATCTGATTTCCGGTGGATATGATTTGCTTGTTACATTGGAAGGAAAGACATTGAAAGAGGTTTCACAGTTTGTATCTGATAAGCTCTCAACATTAGATGCAGTAATCAGTACAGCAACACACTTTATTTTAAAGAAGTATAAAGATCATGGAACTGTTTTAGTGACAAAAGCAGATTCGGAAAGGATGCCGGTGACATTGTAATGAGAAATCCATTATCACAAAAAGTGACCGGTATTGCACCTTCCGGAATTCGTAAATTTTTTGATATTGTTAGCGAGATGAAGGACGCGATTTCCCTTGGAGTTGGGGAACCTGATTTTGATACTCCTTGGCGTATCCGTGAAGAAGGTATTTATACGTTAGAAAAGGGACGTACATTCTATACATCCAATGCCGGTCTGAAAGAATTAAAAATAGAAATTTGCAAATACTTAGATAGAAAAGTGAATGTACAGTATGACTTTAACACAGAAGTAATTGTGACGGTTGGAGGAAGCGAAGGAATTGACATCGCACTTCGTGCTATGCTTGATCCGGGGGATGAGGTGTTAATCCCTCAGCCAAGTTATGTATCGTATCTTCCATGTACGGTGCTTGCGGATGGAGTACCGGTAGTCATACCATTGCAGGAAAAGAATGAATTTAAACTGACAGCGGAAGAATTGGAAGCCGCAATTACACCGAAGACAAAGATTTTGGTGATGCCGTTCCCAAATAATCCAACCGGTTCAATTATGACAAAGGAGGATTTAGAACCGATTGTAGAAGTTGTAAAGAAACATGATTTGTTCGTAATCTCAGATGAAATCTACTCTGAATTAAGCTACAAAGGTGAACATGTATCTATTGCTAGCTTTGATGGTATGAAAGAGAGAACGATTTTAATCAATGGTTTCTCAAAGGGATATGCAATGACAGGGTGGCGCTTAGGTTATGCCTGCGGACCTGAAACGATTATCAGCCAGATGATAAAAATCCACCAATATGCAATTATGTGTGCACCGACGAATAGTCAGTATGCAGCAGTGGAAGCTTTGAGAAACTGTGATGCAGAAGTGCAGGAGATGCGCGAGGCATATAATCAGAGAAGACGTTTTCTCGTACATGAGTTCAAGCGAATGAAGTTAGAGTGCTTTGAACCATTTGGTGCATTCTATATATTCCCAAGCATTAAAGAATTTGGGATGACTTCGGAAGAGTTTGCAACCAGACTTCTGCAGGAAGAGAAGGTGGCAGTTGTGCCGGGAACTGCATTTGGAGACTGCGGGGAAGGATTCCTGCGTATCTCATATGCATACTCTTTGGAGGATTTAAAAGAAGCAATCGGACGTTTTGAACGATTTATTGAGCGTTTGAGAAACGAAAAGGATAAAGAGGGCAAAGGATATGCTGAATATTGTATTGTTTGAGCCGGAAATTCCGGCAAATACGGGGAATATCGGGAGAACCTGCGTAGCGACAAATACAAGGCTTCATTTGATTGAACCTTTGGGATTCCGGTTAGATGAAAAGTCTTTAAAAAGAGCAGGAATGGACTACTGGAAGAATCTGAATGTCACAACGTATATTAATTTTGAGGATTTTATGGAAAAGAATCCAAATGCTAAGATTTATATGGCAACGACAAAGGCGCCGAATGTGTATACTGAGGTCAGCTATGAACCGGATTGCTATATCATGTTCGGAAAAGAGAGTGCAGGTATTCCGGAAGAGATTCTTATACATCACAAAGAACATAGTATCCGTATTCCGATGGCAGGGGAAATCCGTTCGCTGAATTTATCGAATTCTGTTGCGATTGTTTTATATGAGGCACTTAGGCAGAATGGCTTCCAGGACATGACGATAGAGGGACATCTGCACCGATTGGAGTGGGATTAGCGTATGAGATATAAGAAAAGTGTCTATAAGACGTTATCATTAATTTCTCAGCTTGGAATCAGTATGATTGCCCCGATATTATTATGCACTTATGGGGGAGTGTGGCTTGAAGAGAAGTTCTCTGTGCCAGTTGCAGTCCCTCTGATGATACTTGGTATACTCGCCGGCGGGCGTAACGTCTATGCACTTGTGCGTCACGCCAACGAAGACCCGGAGGATAAAGAAGATGAAGAAGGATAACACGCTGGCAGAACTGCTGATCGGAATTTTGGTAATTGGTATTATCGAACAGATTTTATGTCTTATTTTCTTAGAAAACCATTTATATCACGCAGTGGGACTGTGGACTGGAATTTTTCTTGGAATGGGACTTGCAATTCATATGAAGCGTTCGATTGAAGAGGCACTTGATTTTCCGGCAGAGTCTGCCCAAAAATACATGCAGAGTGCCACAATAAAACGTATGGTTATCTCTTGCATTGTGATTGGAATTGTTTTATATTTTGATTGGGGGAATTCTCTGACCATACTGGCAGGGATTTTTGCATTGAAAATAGCGGCGTATATGCAGCCGTTCATGCATAACGTGTTCTTCAGGAAGTAGGAGTTCACATGCGGACTCTTTACGGAAAGAAATTCAAAAGAATAAGTAAAGGAGGTGGGCTACATGGGAAACGGCTTAGGAATCGTGGCAGCAAAAGAGGCAGACTTTATGATACACGGTCTTTTGAAACTCAAGCTGCTGGGGCAGGAAGTGTATCTTACAACCACACATGTGAGCATTTTGATTATCTGCACTGCACTGGTTATCATTGCAGTGGCTGTGCGGTTAACACTTAAGGATACAGATGGTAAACCCGGAGGATTTCAGAATGCGATTGAGCTGGTAGTTGAGATGCTGGATGGCATGGTTGATACTTCCATGGGTAAAAAGGGACTGCCATTCCGTAACTATATCGGCGTCCTGTTTTTGTTTATCTTGTTCAGCAATCTTTCAGGCCTGATGGGGCTACGGCCGCCGACAGCGGATTACGGTGTTACACTGGCACTTGGATTAATTACATTTTTCCTTGTACAGTTTAATAATATCCGCTACAACAAATTCGGCGCTTTCACAGATTTGTTTAAGCCACTGCCATTTTTATTTCCAATTAACTTTGTCGGGGAAATTGCAACACCAATTTCGTTATCCCTGCGTTTATTCGGAAATGTATTGGCCGGAACGGTTATTATGTCACTGATATATGCATTGCTGTCTAAGATAGCATTTTTTTGGCCAGGGGCATTGCATGCATATTTTGATGTCTTTTCCGGAGCAATCCAGACATATGTATTCTGTATGCTGACGATGGTATTTATCGGTAACAAGATACCGGATAAAAATTAAATACAATTTAAAAATGATAATTTTAGGAGGATTTTATTATGAGTAATATTACAAACGAAGGATTAGTTTTAGCATTTTCAGCACTTGGTGCGGGTATGGCAATGATCGCCGGTTTAGGGCCTGGTATTGGACAAGGACGTGCGGCAGCAGCCGGAGCAGAAGCGGTAGGAAGAAATCCTGGTGCAAAATCAGAAATCACATCAACTATGTTACTTGGACAGGCTGTTGCAGAGACAACAGGTCTTTACAGCTTAGTTGTTGCGTTGATTTTAATCTTCATCAATCCATTAGTTGGAAAATTATAAGAAAAAGATAAAAAGAAAGAATAAATGAGGAAGGAGGCCAAGCCTTGGAACGTTTATTTGAACTTGATGCTCAGCTTCTGTTTGATACCGCTGTGATGGCAATGAGTATGCTGTTTTTGTTTACAGTGCTCTCATACCTTTTGTTCAATCCGGTAAGGGATATGTTGGAAAAGAGAAAACAGCGTATTCTGGATGATCAGGAAACAGCGAAGCGTGAAAAAGAAGAAGCGATTGCCTACAAGGAAGAATATGATAAAAAGCTTCAGGAAGTGAATAAAGAAGCGCAGGAAATCCTGAGTGCTGCACGTAAAAAAGCGATGAAAAATGAAGCGAAGATTGTTGCAGAAGCGAAGGAAGAGGCGGCCCGTATTATAGCACGTGCCAATGCAGAGATTGAATTAGAAAAGAAACGTGCATTGGATGATATGAAGCAGGAGATGATTACAATTGCATCTATGATGGCGCAAAAGGTAGTATCGGCTTCAATTGATACAGATGTACACGAAAGTCTCATTGATGAGACATTGAAAGAAATGGGTGAATGTACATGGCAAAATTAGTTTCAAAAACATATGGGGATGCATTGTTTGCAGTTGCTTTGGAAGAAGACCGTATGGATGAATTATTTGAAGCAGTGAAGGCCGTGGCGGGTATTTTGCGTGCAAACGAAGAGTTTGGCAAATTGCTGAATCATCCCAAGATTGCAAAAGAAGAAAAACTAAAAGTAGTGGAAGAAGTATTCAAAAATCATATTCCGAAGGAAATTACAGGAATGCTGCTGCTCCTTATAAAAAAAGGACATGCAGGGGAGATTTTGTCTGTATTGGATTACTTTATTGCTTTAGTAAAAAAAGAAAAGAAGATTGGAACAGCCAATGTCACGACGGCAGTCCCACTGAGGGATAAAAAGAAATCAGAGATAGAACAGAAACTTTTGGAAACAACAGAGTACAAGAGTCTGGAAATGTGTTATTCCGTAGATGAATCGCTGATTGGCGGGATGATAATCCGTATCGGTGACAGAGTGGTGGACAGCAGTATTAAGACAAAATTGTATGAGCTGTCAAAAGATGTGAGAAAAATACAATTATCATTATAAGCAGAAGGAAGGTGGATTCGCTCCATGAACTTAAGACCAGAAGAGATTAGTTCTGTAATTAAAGAACAGATTAAAAGATATGCGTCAGAACTGGAAGTGTCTGATGTGGGTACGGTTATTCAGGTGGCTGATGGTATTGCCCGTATCCACGGTCTGGAGAATGCAATGCAGGGAGAATTATTAGAATTCCCTGGAGAAGTTTATGGTATGGTATTGAACCTTGAGGAAGACAATGTTGGTGCGGTTCTTTTGGGAAGTCAAAAGAACATCAACGAGGGGGATACCGTAAAGACAACAGGAAGAGTAGTAGAAGTGCCAGTTGGCGACTGTATGCTCGGACGTGTTGTAAATGCATTGGGCCAGCCTATTGATGGAAAGGGACCTATTGAGTCGACGAAATTCCGTCAGATTGAAAGAGTTGCTTCCGGAGTTATCTCGCGTAAATCCGTAGATACTCCGCTACAGACAGGTATTAAGGCGATTGACTCTATGGTACCGATTGGAAGAGGACAGCGTGAGCTCATTATCGGTGACAGACAGACCGGAAAGACTGCAATTGCAATTGACACGATTATTAACCAAAAAGGACAAGGTGTGAAGTGTATCTATGTGGCAATCGGACAGAAAGCTTCTACTGTTGCGAATATTGTAAAAACATTTGAAGAATTTGGTGCGATGGACTATACAACAGTTGTTGTTGCTACAGCAAGTGAACTTGCACCATTACAATATATTGCACCATATTCGGGCTGTGCAATTGGTGAAGAATGGATGGAAAAGGGAGAAGATGTGTTAATCGTATATGATGATTTGTCGAAACATGCGGCAGCTTATCGTACACTGTCCTTACTCCTTAGAAGACCACCAGGACGTGAGGCTTATCCGGGTGATGTTTTCTATCTGCATTCAAGATTATTAGAGAGAGCAGCGAGACTTTCTGATGCATTAGGCGGTGGTTCTCTGACTGCACTTCCAATTATTGAGACACAAGCAGGCGACGTGTCAGCTTATATTCCGACAAATGTAATTTCTATTACAGACGGACAGATTTATCTGGAGACAGAAATGTTTAATGCCGGTTTCAGACCAGCGGT
The DNA here is from genome assembly GCA_937896665.1 of uncultured Clostridia bacterium. Classification (GTDB taxonomy): domain Bacteria; phylum Bacillota; class Clostridia; order Lachnospirales; family Lachnospiraceae; genus Faecalimonas. The sequence continues at coordinate 8,521 of CALBNS010000102.1, read as the reverse complement.
AAACCCGGGTATTTCTGTATCGCGTGTAGGTGGCTCTGCTCAGATTAAAGGTATGAAGAAAATTGCAGGTCCGATTCGTATTGACCTTGCACAGTACCGTGAGCTTGCTTCATTTGCACAGTTTGGTTCAGAACTGGATGCAGATACGACAGAGCGTCTTGCACAGGGTGTCCGCATTAAGGAGATTTTGAAACAACCTCAATACAAGCCGATGCCGGTTGAGTATCAGATTATCATTATTTATGCGGCAACTAGAAAACACTTGCTGGATATACCGGTAGAAGATATTTTGCGCTTCGAAAAAGAATTGTTTGAATTCATTAAGACGAAATATCCGGAAATTCCAGAATCTATCAAGACAGAAAAGGTTATTACAGAGGAAAATGAGGCTGCACTTGTAAAGGCAATTGCAGAGTTTAAAGAAGAGTTTGACAAATAATTTCCTTGAAGAAGGAAGGAGAATATCATGGCATCAATGAGAGAAATTAAAAGACGCCGCGCAAGTATTCAGAATACGCAGCAGATTACGAAGGCCATGAAGCTTGTTTCGACTGTAAAACTGCAAAAGGCGAGAGGTCGTGCTGAGAATTCGAAGTCATATTTTGATTACATGTATCAGACAGTGAACTCTGTGCTGGCAAGAGCCGGTGTAACCGACCATCCGTATCTTCAAAATAATGGTTCAGAAAAAATTGGAATTGTTGTGGTAACATCCAATAGGGGGCTTGCCGGAGGATACAATGCCAATATCGTAAGAATGATTACGGGGATGGGATTTGATAAAGAAAACGTAAGACTTTATACTGTCGGTCGAAAAGGTGCAGAAGGATTAGAAAGAAAAGGATATCAGATTGCAAAAGATTATTCGGATATTATTGAGGAACCGGTATATGCAGATGCACAGGATATCGGGCGACAATTGCTGGAGGACTTTGAAAATGGCGAGATTGGAGAGATCCATATTGCATATACAGAGTTTAAGAATACAGTAAGCCATATTCCGAAAATGATGCAGATTCTTCCGGTAAAGCATCAGGAGACAGAAGCCGGTGAAGTACAGACTGCGGCGGCACTTATGACTTTTGAGCCGAATGAGGAAGAAGCAATCAGCCTTTTGATTCCGAAGTATATGAACAGTGTATTATACGGCGCGTTTGTAGAAGCAGTTGCAAGTGAGAATGGTGCACGTATGCAGGCGATGGATTCTGCAACAAACAATGCAGAAGAAATCATCAGTGATTTGGAATTGAAATACAATAGGGCCCGTCAGGGTGCTATTACACAAGAATTGACAGAAATTATAGCCGGAGCGGAAGCTATCGGGTAAGGAGTGGAAAAATGGCAGGAAAAAATATAGGAAAAATCACTCAGGTTATCGGTGCTGTCTTGGACGTAAAATACGCAGACGGTCATCTTCCGGAAATTAATGAAGCTATCGAAATTACAAGAAAAGATAGCAGTAAATTAGTGGTGGAAGTTGCGCAGCACTTAGGCGATGATGTGGTAAGATGTATTGCCATGGGACCAACAGACGGACTTGTACGCGGTATGGATGCAGTTGCGACAGGAGCAGCAATTTCTGTACCGGTAGGTGAGAATACATTGGGACGTATTTTCAATGTGCTTGGAGAGGCAATTGATGAAAAGCCCGCTCCAACAGATGTGGAATATGAGCCAATCCATAAAAAAGCCCCGGCTTTTGAAGAGCAATCGACAGAAGCTGAGTTGTTGGAAACTGGTATTAAAGTAATCGATTTACTCTGCCCATATCAGAAAGGTGGAAAGATTGGTCTGTTCGGTGGAGCCGGTGTAGGTAAGACCGTACTGATTCAGGAATTGATTACCAATATTGCGACAGAACACGGTGGATATTCTGTATTCACAGGTGTTGGAGAAAGAACAAGAGAAGGAAATGACCTGTATTATGAGATGCAGGAATCGGGTGTTATTAACAAAACGGCAATGGTGTTCGGACAGATGAACGAGCCACCTGGAGCGCGTATGAGAGTCGGGCTTACGGGATTGACTATGGCAGAGTATTTCCGTGACAAAGGCGGAAAGGATGTCCTTTTATTTATTGATAATATTTTCCGTTTTACACAGGCCGGTTCTGAAGTGTCTGCACTTTTGGGACGTATGCCTTCTGCAGTAGGTTACCAGCCTACACTTCAGACAGAGATGGGTGCCCTACAGGAACGTATTACATCGACAAAACATGGTTCTATTACATCCGTTCAGGCCGTATATGTACCGGCCGATGACTTGACTGACCCGGCGCCGGCAACAACATTTGCCCATCTGGATGCAAAGGTTGTACTTTCACGTGCAATCACAGAGTTAGGTATCTACCCGGCCGTAGACCCTCTTGACTCATCATCCAGAATGTTAGACCCTAATATCGTTGGGGAAGAGCATTACAAGGTGGCTCGAGGTGTGCAGGAAGTTCTTCAGAAATATAAAGAATTACAGGATATTATTGCAATGCTTGGTATGGATGAGCTTTCAGAAGATGATAAGCTGACGGTATCCCGTGCAAGAAAGATCCAAAGGTTCTTGTCACAGCCATTCTTTGTGGCTACACAGTTTACAGGCTTTGAAGGACGTTATGTTCCGATTAGCGAAACCATTCAGGGATTTAAGGAGATTTTGGAAGGAAAGCATGATGACATTCCGGAAGGATATTTCTTAAATGCCGGCAATATTGATGATGTGCTTGCTCGTGTGAAATAGAGGTGAGCAGGTATGGCAGATTTGTTTGAATTAAAAATCATTGAACCGGATGGAATATTTTTTGAAGGTGAAAGTAGTTTCTTAGAATTCACATCAGTAGACGGGCAGAGAGGTGTATATAAAAACCATATCCCGACGACGACTATTCTGGAGCCATGCGTCATGAAAATTCATCGTGGGGATGAAATAAAGAAGGCGGCGATCATGGGAGGGTTTATAGAGATTCTTCCAGACAGGATTACCGTGTTGGCGGAGGATGCAAACTGGCCGGATGAAATTGATATGGATCGTGCGAAAAGTGCGAAACAGCGCGCGGAACAGCGCCTTAAAAGGAAAGAAAAAAGTGTGGATATGAGACGTGCCGAATTTGCACTGAAAAGAGCGGTAGCACGAATCAATGCAGCTAAAAAGTAACAATATTGAGAAACCCGCAAGTCGGGTTTCTTGTTGCGTTGCCCGGTATTCCGATGAAGAACCGTGGAACTTTAGGCGAAAAGATTCTTTGGCAAAAAGAAAATTTGTGCATATTCTATATTAGACTGTATATGGAATGGAAGTGTAGATAATGGATTATCGCTTACCGTATTATATGGCATATCCAATGCCGATGGAATATGATGATGAAAAAGTGGAACAACGTGATTTTGAGTATATGAAAAGCATGTATCCTGAGACGGCGAGACGGCTGCTCCCTTATGTAGAGGAGGAATGTGACCGGATGTCGTACGAAGGAAGTGTGATTTATGACGAATATCCTGACCAGCTGCACATTCGCTTAATGTGCAACCGTATCTATGAAAAGGCAAAGAATATGGATGGGATTGAAGAAGAGATGGAAATGACGACCCAGCAGTTTCAGGATGGAAGAAGGCAAAGAGATAACCGTTTAAAAGATTTAATACAGATAATCCTGTTTCAGGAACTGTTTCGTCGCAGAAACAGACATAGAAGAAACCGGCGAAGATTTTATTAGGGGAAAGGGAGTATACATATGAAAAATATTGTTTTAATCGGCATGCCTGCCGTGGGAAAGAGCACAGTGGGAGTCGTTGTTGCAAAACGTCTTGGCTACGATTTTATTGATACAGATTTACTCATACAGAACCAGGAGAAGCGCCTGCTGAAAGAGATAATAGAGCAGGAGGGAAATGAAGGATTTCTTGCAATTGAGAATCAGGTGAACCGTGATTTGAAGGTGGAAAGAGCTGTGATCGCACCGGGCGGCAGTGTGGTATACTGTGAGGAAGCCATGGAACATTTTAGAAAAACGGGGACTGTGGTATATCTAAAAGTGTCTTATGAAACAATTTATAATAGAATAAATAATGCAAAAAGCCGAGGTGTTGTGCTGAAAGAAGGGCAGACATTGAAAGAGTTGTATGACGAGAGGACGGTTTTGTTTGAAAAATACGCAGATTATACAGTTTGCGAGGATGGTCTGACTATAAGTGAAACAATTGGAAGAGTAATACAGCTGTTTGAATAATAGCAGACCTGTATATTGAGATTGATTTGTGAAAAATAAATTATTTTACAAACAATTATTTTATGGTATACTATATTCACAAAAATAATAGCCAGTGTTTTACGAGTATGAAGTGCGTAATTAATAAGCAAGGTAAATGGAATTATTAGATATAGAACAGAAAACCAACAATAGAGGTGCGAAATGGAACAATATATTATTAAGGGTGGCAATCCGCTTGTAGGGGAAGTTGAGATTGGCGGAGCCAAAAATGCTGCACTTGCAATTTTAGCAGCGGCAATTATGACAGATGAAACTGTCACAATCGATAATTTACCGGATGTAAATGATATTAATGTTTTGTTGGAGGCAATGAGTGGCATTGGAGCTACAATCCAGCGTGTTGACAGGCATACGGTTAAGATTAATGGTTCCGGTATTGGAGATTTTAGTATAGAATACGATTATATTAAGAAGATTAGGGCTTCTTATTATCTGTTAGGTTCTTTACTTGGTAAGTATCGTCGGGCAGAGGTGGCACTGCCTGGCGGCTGTCATATCGGAAGCAGACCGATTGACCAGCATTTAAAAGGGTTTCGCGCATTAGGGGCTGATGTTGAGATTGAAGGCGGAAAGATTATTGCCGAAGCAGATCAGCTTAGGGGTACGCATTTATATTTTGACGTAGTCAGTGTCGGAGCTACGATTAATGTTATGATGGCGGCAGTTATGGCTCAGGGCGTTACTATTCTTGAAAATGTGGCAAAAGAACCTCATGTGGTAGATGTGGCAAATTTTTTAAATAGTATGGGAGCCAATATTAAAGGCGCCGGTACAGATGTGATTAAAATTAAAGGTGTGACAAGACTCCATAAGACAGAATATTCGGTGATTCCGGATCAGATTGAAGCGGGAACATTCATGTTTGCGGCCGCAGCGACAAAAGGTGATGTAACCGTTATGAACGTCATTCCGAAACATTTGGAAGCAACTGTGGCAAAGCTGGTTGAAATTGGCTGTGAAGTGGAAGAATTTGATGATGCAGTAAGAGTAGTAGCGAAAGGACGCCTGAGGAACACTCATGTAAAGACATTGCCATATCCGGGATACCCGACAGATATGCAGCCTCAGATAGGCGTGACTTTAGCTCTATGTGAAGGAACAAGCACTATTACAGAGAGTATTTTTGAAAATCGGTTTAAATATTTAGACGAGCTTGCAAGAATGGGTGCACATGTCAAAGTGGAAGGTAATTATGCGATTATTGAAGGTGTGAACCGCTTGAGTGGAGCAAGAGTGAATGCGTTGGATTTGAGGGCAGGTGCGGCACTTTGCATTGCCGGCCTGGCAGCAGATGGCATTACGATTGTAGATGATATTGTTTATATTCAACGCGGATATGAGCAATTTGAAGAGAAGCTTCGCAGTCTGGGTGGAGTGATTGAAAAGGTTGCAAGCGAAAAAGAAATTCAAAAATTCAAATTAAAAGTTAGCTAATGAGAGAGGCGGGGGGTGTGTTCCCGCCTTTATTAGTACCATGACGACAGTGCTTTTGAAGGAGGCAATAATGGAAAGAAAAAGACATCACCGTGGCAGACGGAAAAGAAAAAGCAACTTGTTATCTAATCTTATATTAATAATTGCGGTTGCGGTATTGCTGTTTTCGGGCTACCAGCTATATAAGATTTTATCTGAATATAGTACTGGTGAAGGAGAATACCAGAATTTACAGGACATGGTTATCCGGATTGAACAGAAAGAAAACGGAGACGGAGAAAACACAGAAGAGTTGTTTAAGGTGGATTTTGAGGCACTTCGTGCGATTAATCCTGATGTTGTGGGCTGGATTCGTTTTGACGAACCGGCAGAGATTAATTATCCGGTTGTTCAGGGCAAGGATAATGAAAAATACCTGACAAAGACATTTGAGGCAAACAGCAATAAGCTTGGAACATTGTTTGTGGACTATCGGAATACAGCCGACTTCAGTGGACAGAATACATTTATTTACGGACATAATATGAAAAACGGCTCGATGTTTGCAAGACTTTTGAAATATAAAGATAACAATTATTATAAAGAGCATCCATATTTTTACATCTATACACCGGATGGTAAGGTGCATACATACCAGATTTTTTCGGCGGGCGTAGTAAAAGATACTTCTGACAGCTACCAGATGTTTTACGAAGATGAGCAGGCATTTCAGAATTATATCGACTATATCAAGCAGATGTCGGCATATGCGACCGGTGTGGAAGTCACTACTGACTCGCAGATTGTCAGTCTGTCGACCTGTACGAACGTCAGAGATGATGAGAGATATCTTGTACATGGTGTGAAAATTAGTGAAGCGATGGTTGAGTAGGAGGTCCTATGGCTGATATTTACGAAGTTGGCGACGTGGTTAGAATGAAAAAAAAACACCCATGCGGCAGTTTTGAGTGGGAAATATTGAGAGTTGGTGCGGATTTCCGGCTGAAATGTACAGGGTGTGGTCATCAGATTATGATAGCAAGAAAACTGGTCGAAAAGAACACGAAAGAATTGAAAAAAAGCTTGAAATCCAGATAAACATATGTTATCATACCAAATTGTGATATATTATATTCCTTGCTCCCAAAGAAGTTGGGGGCCAGAGACCATAAGGAGGTGCAAGAGACATGAACAAATATGAATTAGCAGTTGTTGTCAATGCAAAAATCGAAGACGATGCCAGAGCTGCGGTTATCGAAAAAGTACAAAACTACATTACTCGTTTCGGTGGACAAGTTTCTGACGTTGATGAATGGGGTAAGAAAAGATTAGCTTACGAAATTCAAAAGATGAGAGAAGGATACTACTACTTCATCCACTTCGAATCTGATGCTACAGTTCCGGCAGAGCTTGAATCAAGACTCCGCATCATGGACAATGTTCTCAGATATTTATGCGTTAGACAGGAAGCATAAGGGAAAGAAGGAATCGTATGAATAAAGTAATTTTAATGGGACGTTTGACAAGAGATCCTGAAGTTAGATATTCGCAAGGCGAGAATGCAACAGCAGTTGCAAGATACACATTAGCAGTAGATCGTCGTTTTAGACGTGACGGAGAGGCAACAGCAGATTTCATTAATTGTGTAGCATTTGGAAGAGCAGCAGAGTTTGCTGAAAGATATTTGCGCCAAGGTGTAAAGATTGCAGTGACAGGCCGTATTCAGACAGGGAGCTATACAAACCGTGATGGTGTAAAAGTCTACACAACAGATGTTGTTGTTGAGGAACAAGAATTTGCAGAAAGCAAAGCTGCGAGTGCATCGAACAATAACTATCAGGCAAGTCCTGCTCCATCACCAAGTGCAGATATTGGAGATGGGTTCATGAATATTCCTGACGGAATTGATGAGGAATTACCATTCAGCTAAACGATGATTGATTGTGTAGTAAACGAATCGCGTATTCGAGAATAAAATAGGAGGTATTGACAATGGCTTACGATAAAGGTAATAGAGCTGATTCTCCAATGAAGAGAAGAGGCGGTCGCAGAAGAAAAAAAGTATGTGTATTCTGTGGTAAAGAAAACAACGAAATCGATTACAAAGATGTGGCTAAATTAAGAAAATATGTTTCTGAAAGAGGAAAAATTCTTCCAAGAAGAATCACAGGAAACTGTGCAAAACATCAGAGAGCTCTTACAGTAGCAATCAAGAGAGCAAGACATATCGCAATAATGCCATACGTACAGGATTAATCTGGCGTATGTACTGGGTTTAGAGGGGTTCTCAAAATAGGAAAGACCAATATTTGACCAATAAATATGGCTTTAGTGGTCTCTCATTTATCCTAATATACCCGGTTAGAGTGTAAAAATGCTTATAAAGAGCACTTTCTAATTTGTCAATTAGAGAGTGCTTTTTTGTACCCTTCCATAAACAACTTGCTCTTGGTTAATTATCAAAAGGAGGTTATTTATGACACTGGAAGAAATCAAAATCTTAGCGAAGGAAATGCAAAAAGAACAGAAGCTAGATATCTATGTTCGAAGATTCCTTAGAAAAAAGGAAGCACTTGAAAGATATCCGTTCTGTGAAAAGAAATTTATGGAGCTGGCTTATGACGGAAATGCCGTTATAAAGCTTGAGAAGACAGTTCTTATAGATACTATTGCATTTGAAAAATACTTAGAGACATTTCGCGTTATAGGAGGGTACAGTTCATGGCTAAAATAATAGCAATCGCAAATCAGAAAGGTGGAGTTGGTTATGCATAGTAAGTAATTATGGAAAGTTTATAGTCGCACATCCCGTAAATCTGCCATTTTCTGATTGTACAACTTTGCATAAAA
>CALBNS010000101.1 GCA_937896665.1 uncultured Clostridia bacterium | reverse complement strand
TATAATATAAAAATCCTCCGTTTAATTGTACCTGAATGGTCCAATTTTTGGGGGGAATTTCAGTAGGTATGGAACTAAATGTAGAAATTAATACTTTCTTAACCCCTATTTAGGATTTTAGTTTTAACCCGCAATAGGAAAACTTAACCTCCTATCGACACAAATATTTTTACTCAATTAATTTTGGAAATCAAACACTTTCAATAAAAAAAGATGATGGCAATCTAACAAGTAGTTTGAATCCATTTAAGGACACACATCATCCGATTATATATGACGCATGAGTCATACGACAATTCACTGCGTCATCCTTTAATATTAAAACATAGATTACTGTTTTATACCATTTTTTATGCATTTTATTGATTTTTATGCACCATTTTGGTTTAATAATAATGCTTCATTGGAAGTACCTCGAATTATTTTTAAGAAGAGTTATGAACTTCTTGTATGAATAACGAAAGTGTAATCGCTGATAACGTTGATAATCGGTTCGGGATCTTAAAAGGTCTATGTTAGGATTACTGAGGTGAATTCATAAATTCAAGGCATAAGCTCCCTGCATTAATATGCATGTTACAAGAAATGGGTCGTAGCTTGTATTAAAATCATGCCTGACACGAACAAAAGCGAAGCTGAAGTGAAATACTCAGTTTTAGCGGTGCTGATCAATAAAACTCAACTGGTTAGTTTCCCAAGGTGCTCTAGAACACTAGAAGTGAACGGTTAAACCGCTTAACCCTACTTAGTTTATTAGAATCGTCTCTATGTTCTAATAAAAAATCAAACGGATCTAATTCTATAAAAGACGTTATAGCGTTTGGTGTCGTGGGCTGGCTTGTAAGAAATACTTACCGCTTAGCACATCGGTCAGTTATCTGACGATATTTATGAAATAGAATAGTAGATATCATGAGCGAGGAAGATAAATAATTCCTTGCAACCTCGATAATTAAGCGAGACTTATGTCTTGCTTTTTTAATAAAAAAATCAAATGGCATCTAAATCACTCGATTTTTTTATTTAGATTACTAATAACTAATCATCATTTTTAAGAATAGTCGCGTTTGCTTGTCTTGCTCTATCATAATGGTCTCTACAGCAATAAAATCTCTCCCTATTGCCATAACCAATAAATGTTTTACCGCAAAACTTACAGGTGTTTACTCTAAACGTTTTCTTTTTAATCAAGTTTTTATGCGAGGTCCACCATTTTTGTCGGCAATTATCAGAACAGAATTTCTTCTCTCTTTTGTGTTTTGTTTGTTTAATAGGTTTGCCACAGAATTTGCAATAAGTAAATGGTGATTGATGTTTCACAATAGAGCAGATTCCTTTAACACTTCCTAGTGGGATATTTAATAGAGTTGCTATTTCTCTATAGGATTTCCCCTGTTCCTTAAGTTCAACTATTTTCTTTCGGTATAGCATAATTATTACCTCCGAAAGTATATGAACAAAAGGGATCAAATTTATAAGAAAAAAAATTAGTTATTGATTAACTTAATTATTGAATCAGAAAAATTCTCATATAAATAATCACTGATAAGTTTCTTAAATCCGAATGAGTTTACAAAATAATTAGATTTATATTTAGCTAAAGCTCCAATGATATCAGTATATTGTTGAAGTGTTTTCGCCGTTGCATTTTTGTCAATTTGATTAAAATATATGCCATCGATAAAAGTTACATAATGCAAGTATTCAAATTCTGGTGTTCTACTAATAAAGTCAGTAATCTCAACTGTTTGTTTATCTTGCCCGCCACCATTTTCTTTCATATTTTTCTGTTCGACAATGAAATAATGTTTTCCAATTTTAATAAAAGCATCTGGATATTTTTCAGTAGCCTTTCCTTCGTCGTGCAATTTAATTCCGTGCATCGAAGCAAATTTTTTATACATAGCTTTACCGGTTTTGTCACTAAGCAAAAAGAACGTATCTTGATTAAATGATTTGTTTGATTTTTTCATTAGATCTTGGATGTTGAGAGATTCAAGAAGAAACGAAATCTTATTTGTTCCGTACGTACCTTTTCTTTTATGAGAATAATTGTCACTCATTACTTGGAGAACAATATTGGAATAACCATGCGATTCATACATCTTATGTCTTGTATCGATATAAGGCTTAATAATGAATTTTAAGACTTCTATTTTTTCACTATACTTTAGTTCTTGGAACACAGAATAATTCATGTTATGAACATTAAAATACTGACAAAAGGCAGAAAAATTCATTCCTTTCGTGTTTAATTCAGTAACAATAAGACTTAAAGTTTTTTCAACTTTTGGATCATCTAATTTGAAGCCTAAATCTTCAATCATCGTTTGTACGGAAGAAATATACCTAATTACATTTAAATTTGAGGTTGTTAGTTCGTTATTTTCTTCTTTTGTTAAAGGGATAATCCTTCTATCGACAGCTAGATGGTAATCTGGATCAATCAGCCCTTCTTTATGCGTAGTACTAGCTTCAAAATAATCTAAGTTGTTCATTTTCAGCGTCTCCATATAAACGTGCATAAGCCTTTTCCATAATTGCTCTAGCGGTATAAAAATCTAATCTTCTTCGTCTAACACCATTTTTCATGTTGCCCTTAAACGGAGACAAAATAATATCTTGTGTTTGTTCTCTTAAATCGGCTAATACCTCATTGCACATATCAACAAATTTTTGCTTGTCATTTTCAGGTATATTGATATCAATAACAGAGAGAAGTCTTGAACTAACTTTTATGCCTTTTGACCAGTCGTAATCAAAGTTTTCTTTAAAATCGAATTTAATCATATTGTTTGGGTCAGTTGTATCTACAGCACGAAGACCCAACCAGGCATTCAAAACATTAAAAGACATTTTCAGTCTTTTGTTTGCAATTGGTCTAAGTTCCTCTAGCACTCCAAGTGACGGTGCCGGTTCTGTGTTTTTATACACAAGAACCTCTGATAATTTCTTAATCTTATTATCAAAGCAAACGACACATACAGGTGTATCAGTATCCTCAAAAGGATTTTCTTCAAGAATCGTTATTGAATGCAATCTTCCTTTCTGCTTAAAATTTGAATTTATAAAAGTTTCAGGAATAATTGCTACGACATAATCTTGAGCTTCCAGCATTCGCGTTAAAGCAATGAGATATAAATCATCATATTGAGAATTTTCAAAATATTGACGCACATCATCTAACACCTTTTTTCTCGCTGCAGAATAATTAGAAAGGTATGGAGGATTAGTAATAATAATTGCCCCATCAATATGAGGAATATTTACTAGACCATCATTTATTTCCCATCCAAGAGTCGGATCGATATCAAGTCCTTTCGTTTCACTTATTCCATAAAGTGATGAACATTTTAAAAGATCTCCACCACCAGCATATGGGTCGTAAGCTAATGAGCATTGGCTCTCTTTTATGAAATCTATTACCTGTGGCTTTAGCCATAAAGATGCTTTTGTAAAAAACTGACCTAATTTAATTTTCTTTTCTTTCACAATCCAAAACCTAAGGATTTCGGTAACCAGAAAAGTGTGGTATAATTTTTTATAATTTGTGGCATTAGTTGCCTTACATATCGCTTTACGAAAGGTTTACTTATTGAGATTATTCATTTTGATTATTTTTTCTTCTTGAGTGATACATATATTGCACGGAGGTAAAAATAATGAAATATGGGTATGCTAGAGTAAGTACGTTAAATCAACATATTGATCGTCAAGTTGAAGAATTACACAAAATTGGTTTAGATAATAAACAAATTTTCATTGATAAAGAGTCAGGAAAAGATTTTGAGAGAACAAATTATAAAAAGTTGTTCAAGAAGCTTAGACCAGGGGATGTTCTATATTTAAAATCAATTGATCGTCTTGGTAGAAATTACAACATGATTCTTGATCAGTGGAGAATATTAACCAAAGAGAAAAATATAGATATTGTTGTATTAGATATGCCACTTTTAGATACAAGAATAGAAGGAAAAAATTTAGTCGGCAAGTTTATAGCAGATGTTGTTTTGCAAGTCTTATCCTTTGTTGCAGAAAATGAAAGAGAAACAATGAAACAAAGACAAGCTGAAGGAATAAAGATGGCAAAACTTAGAGGAGTCAAATTTGGAAGACCACCAGTAGAGCTGCCTCATAATTTTTCTGAAATTGCAAATATGTATTTAAATAAAGAGATAACAGTTCTTTCGGCTATTACTTTATCTGGACTAACTAGAGGAACATTCTACAGGAATTTAAAGATATATAAGGATTCATCTAAGTGATGCTTTTACGATAAAGGGTTTTTCGGAAATGATGAGGTGAGATCAATTGTTTCTCCATAAAGTTGATTTAAAACAAGAAACACATCTGTTGTAATCATCCTTTTCCCATCTTCATACATTTTTAATGTATTTGGACTAATACCAATAATTTCCGCAACCTCAATTCGTGTTCTCCCATCATATTCCCTTGCGTCTTTAATGAGTTTGCCTAATTCTTCTGCTGTATATTCTTTTATGGTTAATATTCTAGTATTTGAGAATCTTACTTCTATCCACAAGTCACACATCTTTTGATAATCAAATTGATTGAAATCCATACTGTACGGAACAATGTGATGTCTCGTTAAATAGTTTTCAAAAACAAACAATTCCTTTTTGCTTAATCTTTTCTTATATTCCAATAGGATTTTATATTCTTCAAACTTGTCGGCATTCTCCTGATAATAAGTTTTCTTATATTCATCAGACATTGAATTATAGGAGCTCATGCAATTAGAGATATATCTAACGTGCTTGCACCACTCATCGAATCCGTAGATGTTCTTTCTAAAAATACATTTTTTCATCAATGTATTAGTTGCTCTAAAAAGTAATTTTTACAAGTAATTTTTATTTATCAAACGGTTTATCTATAACGCAATACGATTATCCATGAGCTTATTTCGTTAACCCATATCTTATTTCGATTTACTACGGCATTAAATGGTTGCGCAGATTCGAGCTTAAAATCATAGAAAAAGCTTATTTTAAGCTCTAAATAAAGTTTTTGAAAGGTACCCCAAATCCTAGACATTAGGAAAGGGGTACCTTTTTCTATGAAA
>CALBNS010000100.1 GCA_937896665.1 uncultured Clostridia bacterium | reverse complement strand
TGGGAATAAAAGAAAAGCAGTTAGATTTTTTGACACCCAGCGAAAACAAAGAACGCTATTTCTCATAAAACAACAAGTATTCAATCAACAACATTTTTAGGAGATTTGGTGAAAATCCTATAAGGTCAATACAGAAAGCAATACTGCACAGCGGTAAAGAAAAAAAACCGTTATCTGAAGTATCGTTTTTATGTGCAATAAAATACTTAGACGACGGTTAATAAGCCATCGTTTTATTTTGCCAATCATAGGTTTTATTTTAACGGCTCTTGGAGGCAGCCGTTTTAATGAAGCTATCTAATCAACCGTTTTTAAAGTACTCATTATTGTCAAAAAAGTTCATTTTGATTCGATAATCTTTTATACCCCTGTATGTGGTTTTTTACATCATATAGCAGGAACAAATATTATAGCACAGGAACAATACCTATTCATTGTCCTTGTGCTTTTTTGTTGTCTGAAAATAATCTTAAATAGGTGTGATTGGACTAAATGAATGGTATGTTTTAGATCTAAAATTAAGAGAATATGATGAAGTTGGAAATCCTGTAGAAACTTCATCTGGTACTTCCCACTCTTTTGGAAATACATCAGGTATGAATTTTGATGTATGCGCGACTCCATCCAGAGGAATATCAAGTACGACAATTTCTTCTACCAATGGAATGTTTGATAAAGATGTTGTTCAGAAAAATCTGTGTCAGGAATGTCTGGATAAGGTAACCGATACATTAGAAGGATACTTTGAAAAAGGAAAAGAAGAGTACCAACCGTTTTGTTTGGTAGACTTTGCAACCTTGGATGTATATCCAATACAAAAAATGAATAGAGCATATTATGTAGGGGATTATTGGGTCGAGTTGAATCCTAAAGAATCAGAAACTGATATTGATGTGTATTATCTCCCTGAAAGATGATTGATTGGATGATTAACAATAGAAGACTGGCCATGCCGATAGCACCGCCAGTCCCGATTGTTAATCATATTGATTTGAAGTATAAACTGGAAGTTTCACCTCTATGACTTAGTTTATCCTGCCATATTTCTAAAAATGCTGCGGCAAATCCCCAATCAGAAAAAGGTAAAAATTATCTGGATTTTAATCAATCATTACTGCAAAAAAGGATATTCCTACCGGGAATGGATATTTACTTCAAAAACCGATTTCTTTTGACAGTGCGACCTTCATCAAGATGGCTTTCTTTTGCCATATCACTGCAATCACATCCGACGGTTGATACATCACCGCACAACACACTGGCTGTTCCCGTATTGATATCTGCACCAAACTCAAGTGTCAGCTGTATACAAAGTCCCTGTGTTACTGTAAAGGTGCAGGATTTCTCACCGCCCGAGCAGCTGCCCTGTCTTGACACAATCGGATTTCCACAACAGCGTGCGATTGCGTTCTGGGCAGTTGCAAAAGGTGTTACCGTAACAGGAACACATACGGTTTCTTTCTGATAAAATGTGGAGTTGCAGCTCGATGGATTACCGCAGCCCGGACCACAAATTGTCAAAGTATTGGCTGTCACATTGCCTCCAAAAACGCAGACGGAAATCGCTCCTATCGCATATGTTTGAGCCAGTGTGATACATATCTGCATTTTGCCATCTACTTTATTAAGCGGAAAATCAAATTTGATACCAACACATCCGGTAGGAGGATCCGGTTTTTCCTCCGTCTTGATTTCTATATTTTCTCCCCATTTAACTTCCTGCGAGACTCCATCTATAACTACAGTAACACTGATAATATCTTCCTGTGAAATATCGTCACAAATACCCAGTAAAAAGTGACTTAGGTCTGCGTATATCGGCATATTCTGTCCGACTCCGGTGACATCATAACAAAACTTCTGATATTCTCCTTCTGCCGGATGTAACACAGAATCTGCTTCATTTAATGTAAATAAGAAAGGCAGTATCCGTTCACCGATCACCTGTGAATAATCCGCTGTTTCTGAACATGTGGAAATTGTTTTCATAGAATCCTCATATATATTCTGTTTAATTTCAGAATATGCATAAGAATTAAAAGAGTTACTGCTTTTACTTTACACTACTTTTTCATCTGGATGCTCTTTGGCAATTCCACCAACCAGCTTAAATTGTCTTCAAATCTACTCCTCCATTTCCCTAAGTGCATATTTTCATAATATATTCTATCTTTTACATAACTTTCTTGCCTTTTTGCACATTGACAATCCGGTCTGTTTTTCTAATATAATCCATTAATGCCTTAGCCTCATTTACTGGTAAGTCCGATATATTTCTGAATGGTCCTATTTGGGAATCAAAACAATGATACAAAAACATCAAAAAATTACTCTGTAGCTCCATCGGCATATGATAAGCCTGTCCTCGTTTTATTAAGCTGTACAGCTTGAAACTCATAAGTTCTGGGCTGCAGTAAAGATTACTGCAGAACCCAAAGTAATCCATATCTTCATTCTTTGACATTTCTGTAATATCATCATCTTCTAATAGAAGATCAGCAGCAAAAAGGTTTGCCTGGTATTCCGTATTATCCTGCATGTTGTATAAGAAT
The DNA here is from genome assembly GCA_937896665.1 of uncultured Clostridia bacterium. Classification (GTDB taxonomy): domain Bacteria; phylum Bacillota; class Clostridia; order Lachnospirales; family Lachnospiraceae; genus Faecalimonas. The sequence goes on along the minus strand of CALBNS010000100.1, from coordinate 70,126 downwards.
TCATCTTTCATGGGAGCCATTTTAAGCTGTGAACGGTGGAGATTGTGGATAAAGAAATTGTTTATTCGTAGAATTCAGGGTGTCTTTTTAGCTGCCCTTTATGGTTTTAAATCGCAATGAAATAGAACATGTGTTTGTAAAAGATCGTTGAAAACGGTAGTAAGTTATAGTATAATAGTAAGAAATAGAAGGCTTGTAGGCGGGTAGAATATGCTAGAAAAAATTATAGAACTTACAAATGAATATATAGAGAGTATGCCGAAAAAAGAACGTAAAAAATACGGATAGTTTTTTACCAGTCTGGCGACTGCCCGGTTTATGGCAGGATTGTATAATGTCGATGAGAAAATAGGCAAAGTAAGTATACTTGACCCAGGGGCTGGTTCAGGCATATTATCATGTGCCTTTATTGAAAGATTGGAAACAATAGATTCTATTCAAGAGATTGAACTTACCTGTTATGAGAACGACGATAATGTATTACCATTGTTGAAACGTAATTTGGAATATTGCAGAGAAGAGACAAACAAAAAACTCAAGGTTAATATAATTGAAGATAACTATATCTTGAGCCAGTATCTGGATTTTAATCATATGATTGGTAGTAGTGCAGAGCCTAAGAAATATGATTTTGTGATTGGAAATCCGCCGTATATGAAAATACCGAAAGATGCACCAGAAGCAACAGCAATGCCAGAGGTATGTTATGGCGCACTGAATTTATATTTCATTTTTTGCATCTATGGGATTATTTAATTTATGTGAAAATGGAGAGATGGTATATATCATTCCGAGATCATGGACATCGGGAGCGTATTTTAAACGTTTTCGGGAATATTTTCTGACAGTGGGGAAATTGGAACACATTCATCTTTTTGTCAGTAGAAGTAAGGTTTTTGACAAAGAAAGTGTGTTACAGGAAACAATTATCATTAAAGTAAGGAAAACAACTGAAAAACCAGAAACAATTACGATTACATCGTCGAAATCAAATAGTGCTTTTGGAGATTTAACATCATTGACAGTTCCGTATGATCTGGTTGTATCAGGTTCAGACTATTACGTTTATCTTGTGACAAATGAAAATGAAGTGGAAGTATTGAAGAAATTGCATAAGTTTGATAAGACGCTTCCGGCAATCGGAGTAAAAATGAAAACTGGGCTAACTGTAGATTTCCGCAATCGTGAGATTTTGAGGGCGAAGCGGAAGAAGGAGCAATTCCTTTATTTTATTCTCAGCATATAAAACAGGGGAAGGTAGAATTCCCAATACAGAAAGAACATGAATATGTAGTGACAGAACAAAAGGGATTGATGCAAGATAACAAAAATTATCTATTTGTAAAGCGATTTACAGCAAAGGAAGAACCGCGAAGATTACAGTGTGGAGTATATTTAGCCAAAAGATTTCCGCAGTACCAAAAGATAAGTACACAGAATAAAATTAACTTTGTGGACGGTGTATTAACGGAAATGTCAGAATGTCTGGTGTATGGGTTGTATGTATTATTTAATTCTACACTTTATGACGAATATTATCGTATTTTGAATGAATCGACGCAGGTTAATTCAACAGAGATTAACGTAATGCCTGTGCCGGATTTAGAGGATATTCAGGAAATGGGAAGAAAAGTGCTTAAAAGTAAGGACTATTCAGAGGCAAATTGTAATTTGATATTGGAGGGATACTGTGGATAAGAAAATAGAAGAAACAAGAGAATTTCTGCAAACAATAGGTATGCCCAAAGCACAGCAAGCGGATATATGTTGCTACGTGATATTGGCTATGGCTGGAGTAAAGCCAGATATGTCATGGAGTGAAGCAACAAATGAATGGATTCGTATACATGATAAGAAAACATGATAACATAAGCATAGCAGTTCTTTTGTGTGTAATTGTTTGAGTGTGGTAACTTAACAATATAACATATACAAAAAAACTGCCACTTTTATTTTTAGAAAAAGTGGCGACCTTATTGTACGTAACGCTAGCCATCGCGCCAGCGATTTGGTACAATATTATTTAGAATTACAAATTACTTCAAAATTTAGTATTGGAGAGAAGAAAAATGATAAGGATACAAATTATTGAAGATGATGTGGAAATGAATAATGCGTTAAAGATTTATTTTGAAAAAGCAGGATATATTGTTTTGCAATGTTATAATGTTAATGAAGCCTATAAGATGATGCAGATGCCGCAAGCAGATATTATTATTGTAGACATTGGTCTTCCAGATGGATCAGGATTAGAACTTGCAGGAAAAATCAAAAACAGTAAAGATGTGCCAGTTGTTTTTCTGACAGCAAGGGACGAAGAAAATGATATCTTGAAGGGATATGCAGCTGGCTGTGAAGAATACATAACAAAACCGGTATCTCCTAAAATATTGCAGAAGAAAATAGAGGCTATACTTAAAAGGAGTAAAACGATAGGTAATGTCATGATTTATAAAGAACTGCAAATAGATTATGAGAAAAGAAGGATATGGAAGAATGGAACCGAGATTAAATTGACTTCTAAGGAATGGAAAATATTAAGTCTGATGTCAAAAAACCGAGGGAAAATAATGACACAAGAATCTCTCTTAGAAAAAATATGGGACAGTGAAGGGAATTTCGTTGATAAACATACAGTTGCCGTTGTAATAAGTCGTCTACGAAAAAAAATCGAAACAAGTACGGAAGAACCAGTATATATTAAAAATATTTTTGGGATAGGATATATATTTGGAGAATAATTATGAAAGAACGAATAAAAAAAATAGTAATTCTGATTTTATGTACAGTATTATTTGTTCTTCTGATTTATAAACAGGAATGGCTGATTATCGGGATTTCCTGTACTGTTTTTTTCATTTTTATTTATGGTGAAATCCGTAAATACAGGATATGGAAATCGGAATTCCTTACAATATCAGAAAATTTGGAATTGCTATTAAAAAAGGAACCGATATCTGTTGGGACAATAAATGATGATACTCTATTTTCTAAAATCATTACCCAGATTCAACGTATTAGCGAAATAAATGCTGCGGATATTCTATTGCTAGAGAAAGAAAAAAACAATACAAAAAAGCTATTAGCTGAAATTGCACATCAGTTAAGAACACCGTTGGCAAATATGGAAACATATCTTGCTTTATTGGAAGATGATGATTTATCTGTTGAGGAAAAACAAAGATATCTCAACTCAGTAGAAAGTGCAGAAAAAAAGATAAGTTTTTTAATAGAGAAATTTATTCTTGCAGCGCGTATGGAAAATAGAATCATCCAAATCCACAAATGTACAGCAGATTTGAAAGAGACGGTAGCCGAGGCGGTTTTTCAGGTATATAAAAAGGCGGAAGAAAAAAAGATTTATATTGAACTTCATGAACAGGAAAATATGGACAGAAAGATAGATCATGACAAAAACTGGATCGGTGAATGTATTTATAACCTTTTAGATAATAGCACCAAATATTCCCCACCGAATTCTAAGATTATAATCTGGCTGAAAAACAATGAAATGTTTACGGAAATCAGTGTAGAAGACGAAGGTATGGGAATTCTTCCTGGCGAAGAAAATAAGATTTTTCAAATGTATTATCGTGGTAATAATGTGACAGATCAAAAAGGATATGGGATGGGACTTTTTTTTACACGTGAAATTGTAAAAAAACATGATGGATTTATGAGAGTCAAAAGAAAAGATCATGGGCTGATTGTTTCTATCTATTTGCCAAAAACGGGAACTTAAGAAGTTCCCGTTTTGTTACTATTTTGAGAGATTTTCCTGATATTATAAAATCATAGAAGTTGGAGAATAAGGAGGAAAAAGCAATGTGCATTTTGTGGGTAAATAATCTGAAAAAAACATATAAAACAGGTGAACACAGCGTAGATGCGCTGAAAGGGCTTGATTTAACTGTTGAAGAAGGCGAATTTATTGCAATAGTAGGAGCATCAGGGAGTGGAAAATCTACGTTGCTGAATTTGGTTGGAGCATTAGATACGCCAACGGAAGGTGAAATACATATACGTGGATATGAAATATCTGAGTTATCACAGGATGAACAGATTATATTTCGGAGAAGAAATATTGGTTTCGTATTTCAGAATTTTAATCTGATCCCTGTATTGAACGTATATGAAAATATCATTTTACCATTGCAGTTAGATGGAAGGACTATTGATTTGGATTTTCTAAATATGATATTGAGCAGTCTTAAATTAGAAGATAAAAAGTATCAGATGCCAGCTACACTTTCAGGGGGGCAACAACAGAGGGTGGCGATAGCAAGAGCGTTGATTACTAAACCGGCACTTATCCTGGCAGATGAACCCACCGGAAATCTAGATTCAAAGACCGGGATGGAAGTCATTTCTCTCATGAAAATACTTTCTCAGAAATTTCATCAGACTCTGATTGTTGTTACTCATAATGACGAAATAGCCCAGATGTCAGACCGGATTATCAGAATTGAAGATGGAAAAATATGCAGGGGAGAGTGAAAGAATGGAGATTCAAAATAATAATCGAGCCGTCGAGAGAAAACTGTCAGATGCTTATTATAATAAAAACAAAGCAAGAAATAGTGCTCTAATCATAGCAATAGCAATGGCTGTATTTCTATTATATGCCTCTTTTTCTATAGCAGATGGGAAAATACGTTCAAATTATCTGATTGACATTCGAGGGATGGGCACACTTGCTACAATTTCGCTAGAAAACGGAAGTGAAACTCAATATGATCAGATGAAAGAAACTACATATCTGAAAGATGTAGGGGTCAAAAAAAGTGCTACTGAAGGCACTGTAAATGGTACTTGGAACGGCAAGCTGGTCTATTTGGATGAAACAGCATATGAAAAATTGTTTGCGCCGGCTTTCACAGATATTCAGGGTTCCTATCCTGTTAAAGAGAATGAAATTATGATGCCGGTAAGGTGTTTCGAGGAAATGGGGATAAAAACACCTAAGCTAGGTGCGACTGTCCTGATCGAACTACAACTGGAAAATGGGGATAAAAAAGAGGGTATCTTTTTTGTTTCAGGATATTATACGGATTACATTGATGCTGCAGTCAGCGCACCAGAAATTTTTGTATCTGAATCGTTTCTGAAACAAAATCAGATTGCTCTTTTCCCTACTGATAAAATTATGGCCGTACAAAATAGCCTAGATGAAAATATTGAGAGCAGACTTTATTCAGATATTACAATGGAATATGATTCTCAGCAGTTTTACACAGAAAACCCTATGGTAATGAAAAGCATAGAAGGAATGTTTGGAAGTCTTTCGATTGCAGTGGGATGCGGAATATTAGTTATATTATGTGCTTATTTACTCATTTACAATGTAGTTTCCATCTCAATAGGAAGAGACATTCGTCAGTATGGTCTTTTAAAACTTTTGGGAACTACCAATATACAACTAAAAAGGATTGCATATAGACAGAATATAAGAAATATAATTAAAGGTGAGTTTGCAGGAAGTATTGTGGGTATTGTGATAGTGAAACTTTTCCTTGCTAAAGTATTACAGAAACTATTTATGCAAGGGCTTGGGAAAAGTGATGTGAGTGGATTTTATATACAATATTTATTCATATCCATACTTCTAGTGATGATAACAGCTTTTTTAGCTACATCAATGGCAGTCAGACAGGTGATCAAATGGAATGCGCTTTATTCTATAAAGTATGTAGGAACAGATGTTTCCTGCAATAAAAAACAGATCCGCTCCACTAATAAAATGGGAATATTAAAACTTGCATGGAGAAATGTTACAAGAAGTAGAAAAAAACTTATTGTCAGTATATTTTCTCTGGTACTTGCGGCAATTACTGCGTTATGTGCAGTTGTGATCATGACCGGAACAGATATTACAAATAAAATAGAGCAAAACCCAGATTTTCAGATTGGAATATTGGCGGGAATTTTCAGATATCCAGAAAAAGTTCCACAAGAGATTAATGATGACACTCCGGTTATTTCAGAGGAAACTCTACAGACAATAAATAATATGGATGAAATTGAGAAAAAAACGATTGTACTGACAAGTGGTTGCTATGCAGTTATAGATTTTGGCAAAGATGTAGCCTTGAAACCCAAACAAGAATCGATGGAAGGGATGGAATCTGAGCAGGCATTGGCGACAATCCAGATAGTCGATAACAATTATATTTCAAAACTAGATAAATATGTAGCAGAGTATAATTTAGACGTAGATATAGAAGAGCTAAAAAATGGGACTGGTTGTGTGTTACTTCATCACAATGAAATGTCACAGATTCTTAATAACAAAGCGAAAGATAGTTTGGGTTTACCAATTCATTTTTATTCGTTGAACGCATATGGAAGGCAGAAAGATGAAGATGCATATACAAAAGGAACTTTATCATGCGCCGGATATATGGATATGACAGATACCTTCTTTCCAAAACTGCAAATGACATCCATCGGAAATAATATCAATTATTTCATTATGACAAGAGAAGCGTTTGAGAACTTGGGATTGAAAGAAAAATATTTTGATATTTCTTTTGATGTAAAAGACCAAGATAAGGCAACGGTACATCAGAAACTTTCACAGATTGTTCAGAAGGAAAATATTAAAAGTGGAGATATGGATACATTTTATCTCGGGGCAAACTATTTGTTACTACAGACGGAGCAGACTAAAATTACTACCGCAAATATTATATTGGGAGGCCTCGTCTTGAGCATTTTTTTAATTGGAATCCTTAATTTTGTCAATACACTTGTAACAAATTTTATAATTAGAAAAAGAGAATTGGCAATTATGGAAAGCATTGGACTTAGCAGGAGTCAAAAGCGGAAGATGTTATTTATGGAAGGGTTACTATATTGGCTTATTACAATGGGTGGAATTATAACTTTAGGTAGTATTGTAATATGGGGGCTAGGCATAGGAATAGGACGCAGACTTCTATATTTTAGATTCTTGTATCCTTGGGAAACAATTCTGATTTTAGGAATCATATTATTTGTGATTAACATGATTATGGCTCAGCTTGCATATTGGTATGATGGGAAACAAAGTGTTACCATAAGAATTCAAGAGTGCTGAAGATACAATGAAAGAATAAATATCGATATTTCTAAAAGGTACTATAATGAGGCGTATGGACAGGCTGAAAGAGAAAGTAAAAAAGATATTTGAGTAATGCAAAATAAAGCAGGGCGTGAGAAACAATCTCCGCCCTGCTTTTATAATGTGCGCCTGGCGGTGCACGTTTCTAATGGGTGAAAGTCCCTAATCCGCCTTAGTAGTGGGAAGGATATAGCTGAACACCAAGGGTGTCCATCGTGAGGTGGAATCTCAAGAAAGGTGTAAATCTCTGGTCTGACGAACAGAAATCACATCAGGCTACAGTTTAGGATAAGGTTGTCTCAAACAGTAGATGTACCGGATGATGTAGATACAGAGTTACTTGCAAAAGTATTGGAAAATCCGGAAATGAAAGCATTGCTGACTTCGTTGGCGAAGGTGCCACAAACAATGCCGAAAGTCCTTGATATTTCATGGGTTTTCGGTTTCTTTTATATTCTAGGCAAGTGGTCCATTTGGGACTCCTCCTAGAATATAAAAACTTTTCTAAATTTTTTGTCACTTTTTGTCCTGGTTTTGTATCTAAATAGTATAGAACATAAATAAAGATAAAGGAGTGAACATAAGATGAAGAGAAGAAGAAACAGAAGACGAATCAAGAAGTTACTATTAAGTAGTGTTTGTATCATAATTGTAGCAATTTTAGCGGGAGTGCTTTTAAATATATGGAGAACAAAAGCATCCAAAGAAGCAATTAAGCAGGTTACATCACAGGAGTTGCTAGAACGGTATGTGGAAGAGGTAGAGAAGATAGAAAGTTTGCCACATCAATATGGAGAGAGTGAAAGTTATGTCCTGATGGAGGGACCAATGATGACGCATATTGTTTATCCAGTGGGCTCCATTACAGAGATGAATGACGCAATAAAACAGTGGATCCAGACAAAGATTGAAATTCTACAAAGTAAAATTGGAAACCAGGAAGAAAATTCTTCTGAGTTAATGGCAGAATATGCAAGTTATTTTGTTGAGAAAGATTGGGTGGGAGTAAAATTAGTTGGGAGTTTCAGTCATCCATCTTTGGCACATCCAGTCGATATTGTGGGTACGTTCAATGCCAATCAAAAGAGTCAAAAATTGCTCGCATTAGATGAACTATTGCTGGATGGTGGGAAAGAACACTTGATTACAGCAATTGCAAAAGAGGCAGGTATTCCACAAGAAGAAGTTACCGAGTCTGTTCTTGAACATTGGGTATTGACAGATCAAGGGCTTGAAATTATCTTGGAAAGAGGAAAGTTCCTTCCAATGTCGGAAGGAACAAAAACGATTCTTTTACCATATGAATCGTTGAAAGGATATTTGGAATTAAAAGAAGAAGAAAAAAAAGTGCAAGCAGATAAACCAAAGATTGCCCTTACTTTTGATGATGGGCCAAGCAGGCATACGGAAAGACTATTGGATCAATTTCAAAAAAATGGTGGAAAAGCTACTTTTTTTGTATTGGGAAATATGATTGACAATCATTCCGAAACTTTGAAACGGGTGGCCAAAGAAGGGCATGAAATCGGGGGACATAGCTGGAATCATGCGCAATTGACAAAGATTAGTGAAGGGGAAGTCAAGGAGCAGTTGATGAATACACGTACAAAAATTTATCAAACCACAGGTGTTGATACAAAAATAATGCGTCCTCCATATGGTTCTTTTGATGACCAGGTGAAGATGACTGCAAAAGAAATGGGAATTTCTATCGTTAATTGGTCAGTGGATACATTGGACTGGAAACATAGAGATTCAGATTATGTATATCAATCGATTATGGATCAGGCAGAAGACGGAGCAATTATCCTTTGTCATGACTTACATGAGACGACGGTGGAGGCAATGACACGTGCGATACCGAAATTGATTGAAGAGGGATATGAATTAGTGACGGTATCAGAATTACTTACGGAAGATGGAGGAACATTGGAAGCAGGAAAAGTATATTTTAAACAATAAGATGATTTACAGAGATTACGCATAATGCTAAAGTATATCAGTGGGAGTGTATGCTCCCACTTGGAATATTATATGACAGATAGGAAGCGTAAGAATGTGGAATGAATGGAAAAAACAGTGGTTTTGTGATACTATTTTGGAAATGAAACAAGGTATGTATGCACTGGCAAGAGGTATGTTGAATAATGACGTGGATGCAGAGGATGCCATACAAAATAGTATTTTACTTGCATATGAACATCTGAATGAATTGTTGTTTCCTGGTAAGATAAAAGCATGGATATATAAAATTCTGACAAATGAGTGTTATAAGATTTTACAGAAGCGAAAGCCAATGGCAGATATTGAAGAAGTGGAAGTAGCAGAGACAGAGCATATTTCCATTGATGATAAGGTTACGTTATGGGATGCAATACAAAGTCTTACGGTGGAACAGAGAATGGTCGTCCTTTTGTACTATTATGAAGGGATGAGAATCAAGGAAATTGCGAAGGTGGTCGGAGCCACCGAGGGAACGATTAAGAAGCGATTACAACGGAGTCGTGAAGCATTAAAAGACTTGGTACAGGAGGGAAAATGATGAAAAAATACGATGAAGCGTATAGAGAGGGGATACATGAAGATATACCCCAAATGCCGAAGGATATGGCTTACCGAATTGATCAGACATTAGCAAACCTTCCAACGAAAAAGAGGGTGTCTCTATGGAAGCCAGCAGTTGCATTTGCTTTATTTTTATTTATTCTACTTCCAAATGTAAACACAACAGTAGCACAGGCGATGGAGGAGATTCCTATCTTAGGGAAACTGGTGAAAGTTATTACGATTCATAAAATTGAGTATGAAGAACAGACGCATTTTGCCTATGTGGATATGCCTTACCTAGAAACGGTGGAAGAATTTCAAAAAGAAATTGCAAACATCAACATGGAGATAAAGACACTTATTGATGACATAGTAGCTAATTTTGAGCATGAGGTGGCACAACAGCCAGAGGATTATCAAGGATTGCATGTGTATTATGATATTTTAAAGAACGATGAAGACTGGTTTACACTTCGCATCACAAAGGAATACACAGCAGCAAGTACAACAAAAGAAGTATATTTCTATCACTTTGATAAAGAACAGGGACGCCTTGTCACACTAAAAGATGTGTGTGAAGGTTATGCTTATGTGGAAAGTTTCTCGACGGAAGTAAAACGTCAGATGAGAGAACAGATGAAAGCGGACGAGGAAGTTACTTATTGGATTGATGGACATGCACCAGATGAAATGGAATTTGAACACATTGATGAAAATCAGATGTTTTATTTTGATATGAAAGGTAATATTGTGTTAGTGTTCCAAGAGGGAGAAGCAGGTCCGGATTCGATGGGATGTCCTGAATTTGTGATCGAGGTCGGAAAGAACGTTTGTGAGAATTAAGAGAAATTATTGAAATAGAATAGGAATAATAATCGGGATAAAAGATGCCCGTTTAGGTTAGATTTGATAAAAATTCTAATCTAACCGGGCTTTTTTGTGTCTGTAGGGTTTGTAGAAAGAAAAAAGGAGTATTAATAATCTTCTTTTTTGTAATATCCAATAGCAAGACCCATTAGTGAAAATAACATGAATGTTACATACAGATCAACATTAGAAAAGTCACCTGTTTTTGGAGTAGATTTCGTCTCCTCTTTCCTAGGGGTTTCTTTATATTGATTATGAAAAAGTAAGTCATCCAGCTTCTCCGACATATCTTCGTTATATAGTGCATAGACAATGTTTAAACAGTCTGGTTTCACTTCACTATTCGTTACATAAACAACAAGAGAATACACCGTGTTATCATAAATACACTCCCCATTTGACCCGGTATTCTGATAGATTTTGTAATGATATACACCAGGCTTTGTATAGATAATATTCGGGAAGCTGTTCTCACCCTCGCCTGTGATGCTTAAAGCATATACTCCTTTTTTTCCTCCAGCCGGCATAGGAGTATATTCATTTTCAGCTGCCATTTCCATAACAAATCTTTCCTCTTTCTCAGGCAATGTTCCCGACAGTACCGTCTTTACTGTTATACTTTCCCCATTCACCTCAGCTGCTGCAACGGTCTTGGTAAAAATTCCAGATAAAAGTACCGTAGCACACATGCCTGCAACAATCGCCATTTTACATTTTTTCATTGTACTTCCTCCTAATTTTCCACTTTACATGGCTTCATAATTGTCACAACAACTGTTCTTGCATCTGTATACTCGGATGAACAGGTGGACAATGCAAGAATCTGATAGCGTTTATCTCCTTGATTGTAGATATCATCCAATATCTCTTTCCTCACATGCAAGGCATTTTTTTCTGCATAAGCTATGAAAGATTCTATATCCACCTGTATCTGTCCGATTTCAAATATGCTATCGTCCGAAGACGCTGCAGTAAGGCAGGCAATAATTTCCAGATCATATGACCCGTCAGGCAATAGTAATTTTCCAGTCCTATTTTTATCAAAAAAGACTTCTTCTTTATATAAGTCCAAATCTCCAAACATACTGCCATTTGCCATGTGATGACCATACAACAGTGAATAAAAATCCTGAAAGGTCTTATCGCAGCGAGAATCTAAAAAGATACTTCCCGCCAAAGCAAAGTTTCCATAAACATCCGTATTTATATATTCAAGATTGGAATTTCCACGTAATACAGGATAATCAATACTGGTATTATCTAGAGAAATCCATGCTACCACATCAGGATTAACAGCGAGTAATTCTTCAAAGGAATCCCCTTCATCTTCTTGTGGTTTTAGTCGTAGCATATCATCCTGTACATTTTCTGCAGCCGCATACACCTGATGGTTATCCCACAATGCATATATGGCATAACTCCCTGCAACGCATAAGCTACATATGAATAACAGGCTCATGAAAAAATCGACTGATTTTAAGATAAACCGATTCATATTATTTTATTGAAGGCTACCGGACATATGTTTTCTTCTTAAGAATACAATCATACCTGCAGCAACTGCGCAGAGAACTAAGATGTAAGGAATACTGTCCATAGTAATACCGGTTTCAATGCCAACACTTTTGTTGTTTGTAATTTTTACATTATCAGATGCCGCATTTATTGTTCCTTTTCCATCATTAGCCGTTCCGTTATTCTCTGCATATTTTGCTGCATCATAGCCGGATGATGTGTAATCGTTTTCTTCTACAGAATAGGTTACACCATAAGGAATATTATTAAATGTCACAGCTTCATCGTGTTTCAGATCAATAGTTACAGTGCAAGAACCATTGGACCAATCTGTAGAATTGATGCTCTCATTCACACCATCTTCAATATAAGAAATAATACTATTTACATCCTTTTTATTCGGAGCAGTAAAGGTAACCTTAACAGTAAAGTCTTTCTCTTTATCACCCATATTACCTGTTACTTCTTTTCTAATTTCCAAAGAGCCTGCTGAATATACGTTGGTAAACTCTGTTTTTTTATCACTTGGTGTGGCTTCATCATAAAATGTTACCTGCACAGGTTTTCTCATCCCATTAACGAATTCGACCTGAACATCCATTTTATATGAATTACTATCATAAGTAACACCGGCAGTTGTTCCCTGAACTTCGGATATGTCGTATGTGTAAATACCAACACTAGGCCATGTAACGTTCTCTAATCCGAGAACAATTGGCTTCTGCAAACCGTCCTTTGTGGCTGTACCTACAGAAAATTGTGTACTAACCTGCGGTAATGCCGGCACCGTTACATCTGTCTGTTCCCCTTTTGCTATTGTTCCATTAGAAAATTTAAATTGAAATGTTTCATCAGGGTTTGACGTATTATCATTTTTTGTCTTATACACTTTGTTAAAACTAAGCGATGTTGCTTCCCTTTCTGTCGCAAATGACGTAACGCCTAAACTAATAGTCATAACGCATGCAATAAGGGTTGTAATAATTTTTTTCTTCATAAATACCATTCCTCTCTATTTCTTTTTTATGTTAACTCTTTTATAAGTAACATACATGTTAAGTTTACAAGCTTCTTCTGCGAAGGACAGTAATCACCTTACCCTCCACATCATCTTCAGCAATTGCCCCAAGTTCCCTGCTATCCTTGGTCTGGGTACGATAATCACCCAGAATATAAACATATCCCTTGGGAATCTGATACGGATATTCCAATTCCCCACCAGAATATGTAGGATAAAGGATCTCTCCTGACTCTGCTCCTCCGTTGATATATAATTTTCCGTTTTCATCCATATTTACCTGATCTGCTTCAACAGCGACAATTCGACCGGTAAAACGGACTCCATCTTTCTGATAAGTCACAATGTCATTTTTACGATATTCTTGCTGCATACGGTACACAACAAGCAAATCTCCATCTTTTATGGCCGGAAACATTCCCTGCCCTGTTGCTTGAGTAACCAAAAATACTTTTGTCGATATCAGCCATCCGGCGATAATCAGTAAAAAAGTCTTTTTTAAAAGAGCAAAATATCCCCTTTGGATAATCAGCGCATTTCTTCTTTTTTTTATAATGTCAGCTATACTGTAAACAGTTTGCTTCGATTTCTTCATAGATTCTCCTGCTTCTGCCTTTCTAAAAGTGCATCATATCTGGCTCGTTCAGTCATCAGCGCATTGTCATACATGGTATTTAGTTCATCTAGTTTCTTCCATACGTCAGCTTCGTCAACACCTCCAAAATATTTCTTTCGAAAATGGACTGTATCTAGCCAATCTGCAATATGCCGCTGCGCCTGACTTAATTTTCCGTTTTTTTGTGCACAACTGATTGCCTTTTTTTTCATGAAAACGCTCCTGTTAAATTGAATTATGATGCTTATGAACTACAAACACGGTAATGCCTGCCATTACGGATGCAAGAATCATAATATATAGAAAAGAATCCAGAAATACACCCGTGTTAATCGTTCCGTTTTTGTCGTTTGTCACTTTAAATGTGGTATCTTTATAGATTGCTCCGGAGGAGCCATTCGTCCAGCTAGTATCGTCCGTAGAATATTCGTAAGAGGTTACATAGCCGTTCCCGTTTTCATCGGATTCCATCACAGCAAAAACTGCACCATTTGGCACGCCTGTTATGCTGACAGAGTCACCATTTTTAAGTTGAAAGGTAATTGTGCCACTACTGTTTACCGAATAAGCGCTGTTATCAGATGTTGGAACTGTTATTACATTACCATTTGTATCCTTGACCGTTGCAGTAAACTGAAACTCTTTACCTTGGTCTCCCAGGTTTCCTGTCACTATTTTTTTTACGGTAACTGTATGATTTACATGAATCGTAACATCAGCTGTAGCTGTCTTAGGTATGACACTTCCGCCAATCGTAGCAGTATTGGTTAATAGCCCGGGCGCTGCATCACTTGTGACTTCTGCTGCTACTGAGTATGTTTTGGTTTTACCAATCTCCAAAGTTATATCTTTATCCAGATACAACACCCTGTCAGCAGTTTGCCAATTTAGATTGTCGGATTCATTTACCGATATAACTTTAAGCCCACTTGGAATGGAGTCTGTTATATCAACACCTTGAAGAGCAAGCTCACTGTTATTACTAATTGTAATGGTATAGGTGAGCTTATCGCCAATATTTGCAGTCTGTGGACAGACTGTTTTCTGGATGGAATAATCAATATCCACGTTTACCTGAAGTCCCTGGATATCCCATCCTCCAGCTACTGTTTTTACATCTATCAAGAATTGTTCCTGCAAGTTTGTGATGGAGCCTGCTTCTATGACTAAGATACCATAAATCGATTCTAAGGTTTTGCTGCTTTTATCCGGTAGATTTATCGTGATATTTTTATCCCAATGATCTACATCCGGTATATCGATTTTTTTTCCATTTACAACAATATAGAGGATATCTTTAACATTAGAATTCTTTTCTAGAAAAAGAATCAAATGCGCATTATTGCTACTGTCAACAAAAATTCCCTTTACATCAAAATGTGCATTCGTACTTGTACCACTGGCATCAAAATAGTTTTCTGCTGTGTAGGTATGAGAATTACCTGTTGCAAACATCTCTATATTATCAGTTTGTTGTTTTGTTTCCTGTGTGCTGTATACTTCATTTGTATCTTCAGAAAGATTCACCGCAAAAGCAACATGTGAATATACAACGCTGAACAGCACGATCATCGTAAGTAATAATGCTAAAGGTTTTCTAATAGAATGTCTTTTCTCCTTTTTATTTTTCTTGTTCATAAAACAACTCCTCCTGCTCTGCATAGTACACATATACTTATTTAAAGGAACATTTATTCACCCTCCCCTGAATGTTTCTATAAAAAGAAGAAACAATGACACCGGACTGTTTGATTATATGATTCTTGTTCGTATAGTATTCTGTCTAAAAGGATATTTTTGATGAAAAAATACTTTGAGAGGTGTGAATGGACGTGGATTAGCTACAGAATCAATCGGTTTTTATTCTCAAAATTCCTAATATGTGTTATACTAAACAAAGAGAAAATTATGCAGTAAAGGAGTATGAATTATGGTGGAGATTACGAAGGATATAAAACATGTTGGCGTGAACGATCACGAAGTAGATTTATTTGAAGGGCAGTATGTGGTAGAAAATGGCATGTCCTACAATTCCTATGTAGTATTGGATGAAAAGATAGCTATATTTGATACGGTGGATGCTCGTTTTACCCATGAATGGCTGGACAACATTGCGAGTGTATTGGGAGACAGACAACCGGCGTATCTGATCGTTCAGCATATGGAGCCGGATCACTCTGCAAATATTGTAAACTTCATGAAAGTTTATAAAGATGCGGTTATTGTATCTTCTGCGAAAGCATTTGTCATGATGAAACAGTTCTTTGGAAATGAGTTTGAGGACAGAAGAATGGTAGTTGGAGAAGGAGATACACTTTCTCTTGGGAAGCATGAATTGACTTTTGTGACAGCACCGATGGTACACTGGCCGGAAGTAATTGTAACCTATGATTCTTATGACAAGGTTCTGTTTTCAGCAGATGGATTTGGAAAATTCGGTGCATTGGATGTAGAGGAAGATTGGGCATGCGAAGCAAGACGTTATTACATCGGTATTGTAGGAAAATACGGTGCACAGGTGCAGAAATTACTCCAAAAAGCGTCAGGTCTGGATATTCAGACAATATGTCCGCTTCATGGTCCTGTTCTGAAGGAAAATCTTGGTTATTATATTAACCTGTATCAGACATGGTCTTCTTATTCTGTGGAGACAGAGGGCATTATGATTGCATATACTTCTGTATATGGCAATACGAAAAAGGCAGTGGATCTTTTAGCAGATAAGCTTCGTGAAAAAGGCTGTCCGAAAGTAGTAGTCAATGACCTTGCACGATGCGATATGGCAGAAGCAGTAGAAGACGCATTCCGTTATGGGAAATTGGTACTTGCCACTACAACATACAATGCGGGAATTTTCCCATTCATGCAAGAGTTCATTCACCATCTGACAGAGCGTAACTATCAGAACCGTGTCGTAGGATTAATGGAAAATGGTTCATGGGCAGCTCAGGCAGTGAAAGTGATGAAAAGAATGCTTGAGAATAGTAAAAATATTACATTTACAGATACGACAGTTACAATCAAATCTGCGCTGAATGATGAAAGCAAAGAACAGATTGAAAACATGGCAAATGAGCTTTGTCAGGATTATCTTGCACAGCGTGATGAGACAGCTAACAAGAATGATTTGTCTGCTCTGTTTAAGATTGGTTATGGACTTTACGTGGTAACTTCTAATGACGGAAAGAAAGATAATGGTCTAATTGTAAATACAGTTTCACAAGTGACAAATACACCAAATCGTATTGCAGTAACAATTAATAAGGCAAATTATTCACACCATGTAATCAAACAGACAGGGATTATGAATCTGAACTGTCTTTCTACAGATGCGCCATTCAAGGTATTTGAAACCTTCGGTTTCCAGAGTGGACGTACGGCAGATAAATTTGTAGATATTACGCCACTGCGTTCTGAAAATGGATTAGTATTTTTGCCAAGATACATTAATTCATTTATGTCATTAAAGGTAGAGCAGTATGTGGATTTGGACACTCATGGAATGTTTATCTGTACAATTACAGAGGCAAGAGTAATCTCTAATTTGGAAACAATGACTTATAATTACTATCAGGAGAATGTTAAGCCAAAGCCGGAGACAGAAGGAAAGAAAGGATTTGTCTGCAAAATCTGTGGTTATATCTATGAGGGAGATACACTTCCAGAAGACATTGTTTGTCCATTGTGTAAGCACGGAGCATCAGATTTTGAACCGATTCAGTAGTAAAAACAGAATAAAGGTTAGTGAATGCAAAAAGGAGTCTGAATTCAGACTCCTTTTCGCTGTGTGGGTCACAGGATATGGTCCTAGTTTTGTTAGGTCAGGATAGCCTTCCATAGTGATTTTACATCACAATATAAATCTATATAAAATCATTGTTTTTGTTTGCAGGCAATTATTTTTATGTTACAATTAAATACATTATGGAAAAAAGAAATACCGACAAGGTATTATGGGAGGTATAGAATGAAAAGAAGAAAGTGTTTACTTTCGGCGGTACTGACGGCTGTTCTGACATTTGCCAGTGTAATGACTGCAGGTGCGGCGAATGTTGTTGAAGTGCCGGCGACAGAAGTAGACAGTGTATATAATCAAAGTGTACAGTCGAATGCGATTGAGGGATGGCCGGCAGGACCACAGATTTATAGTGAGTCTGGTATTGTTATGGATATGGATACAGGTGCAGTGCTTTATGCAAAAAATATTGATGACCAGCATTATCCTGCAAGTATCACGAAGATTTTGACAGCACTTGTTGCTTTGGAAAATACAAATTTAACAGATACTGTTAAGTTTACATGGGACGATATCGGATTTTTAGAGTATGGTGATGCACACATTGGTATGAAAGAGGACGAAGAGATTTCCATGGAAGATGCGCTATATGGCATGCTTCTGGCCTCAGCAAATGAAGTATCACATGCGATTGCCAGCAATACGCCGGGCGGCTATGATAATTTTATTAGCATGATGAATCAAAAAGTACAGGAACTTGGTGGAAAGAATTCCCATTTTATGAATGCGAACGGGCTGCATGATCCAGAGCACTATACTTCGGCATATGATATGGCTCTAATAAGTTCGGCAGCATTTAAATACGATAAATTCCGTGAGATCACGAATACTTATCAGTATACAATCCCGGCAACCAATATTACGGAAGAAACAAGGACATTTCAACAGAATCATAAGATGCTTAGGGAATGGGACGACCGTTATTATGAATATTGTGTAGGTGGTAAAACCGGGTATACTGACCAGGCATTAACAACCTTGGTTACATTTGCGACAAAAGATAATATGAATCTGGTCGCAGTTGTATTAAGGACACACGGAGGCGGGATAAATGCTTATAATGATACCCGTGCAATTATGAATTATGTGTTTGACAATTTCCAAAAGTATCCGGTTACATTGGAACAGGTTCAAAATGACAAGATAGCTTCTGTTGCGACGGATTCTTATGTGACATTGCCTGCAGGAGTAACAATTGAGCAGTTGAATGGCTTATTTATAAGTCCTACAGACGCTGGCGACAAGACAGGTGTGATGGTTTATACTTATCAGAATGAGGAAGTTGGAAAAGTTAAAGTAACCATTACCGAGGAATACTATAATAGTATTCATGGTATTGAAGAACAGAAGGAAGCAGAAGTACCGAAGAAAGAAAAAGAAAAAACAGAATTTCCGGTTATATTGAAGATCGTACTGGTTGTCGTTGTGTTGATAGTAGGCACTCTTGTGGGCTTAGAAATTAGAGCAGAGCAAAAAAGACGTAAAATAAAGAAAAAAAGGGCTATGATGCGAAAAAAAAGGTATGAAAACTACTAAAAAAGCCCAAGAAATCAAAGAAACCCTTGACAAATCAAGGGTTTCTTTTTAAAATGTTGTGGTATGGAAAAAACGATGACGAAGACAGTAGGATATATTTGAAAGGCAAAGAGAGTCAGGGATGGTGAGAACTGATGCAAGTAGAATATATATGAATATCACTTCCGAGTTGCAGGAGCTGAACGGGACAATAGGTTTTTAATAAGCTCTGCCGGCCTTCCACCGTTAATAGGAACGCATATGTTTGTATGATGTAACAGGTGGTTATAAGGTAGCTATATGCTCTTATTCTTTTACAGGATAAGAGCTTTTTTATATTATAATCGAGGAGGAAAAGAAATGTATCAGAAAGTATCAACGGATCTTAAATTTGTGGACCGTGAAAAACAAACAGAAAAGTTCTGGGCTGATAATCAGATTTTTGAGAAAAGCTTGGAAAATCGTAAAGACAGCGAAACATACACTTTTTATGATGGCCCTCCGACAGCCAATGGTAAGCCACACATCGGACACGTTTTAACACGTGTTATCAAAGACATGATTCCAAGATACCGCACAATGAAAGGCTACATGGTACCTAGAAAAGCAGGTTGGGACACACATGGCCTTCCGGTTGAGCTGGAAGTCGAAAAAATGTTAGGACTTGATGGCAAGGAGCAGATCGAAGAATATGGTTTAGAGCCATTTATTGCTCATTGTAAAGACAGTGTATGGAAGTATAAAGGGATGTGGGAGGATTTTTCTTCTACAGTCGGTTTCTGGGCAGATATGGACAACCCATATGTAACATATGAAAACAATTTCATCGAGTCTGAATGGTGGGCTTTGAAACAAATCTGGGATAAGGGTCTTTTATACAAAGGTTATAAAATTGTACCTTACTGCCCACGCTGCGGAACACCACTTTCAAGTCATGAGGTAGCACAAGGCTACAAAGATGTCAAAGAACGTTCTGCAATTGTAAGATTTAAAGTCAAAGATGAAGATGCATATATTCTTGCATGGACAACAACACCTTGGACCCTGCCGTCTAACGTGGCACTTTGTGTAAACCCGGATGAAACTTATGTAAAGGTAAAGAATGGGGAATACACATATTATATGGCAGAGGCACTTCTTGGTTCTGTCTTAGAAGGTGACGTTGAAATCGTAGAAAAATATGTAGGTAAAGAGTTAGAGGGAAAAGAGTACGAACCGTTATTCCCATTTGTGAAGTTGAATAAGAAAGCTTACTATGTGACATGTGACACATATGTAACTTTGACAGATGGTACCGGAGTCGTTCACATCGCACCTGCATTCGGTGAAGATGATGCTCAGGTAGGACGTAAATACGACCTGCCATTCCTTCAGTTAGTAGACGAAAAGGGTGAGATGACAGCTGAGACACCTTGGGCAGGCACATTCTGCAAGAAAGCGGATCCTATGGTGCTTACAGATTTGGAAGAAAGAGGACTTTTATTCTCTGCACCGAATTTCGAACACAGTTATCCACACTGCTGGAGATGCGATACTCCACTTATCTACTATGCACGTGAGTCATGGTTTATCAAGATGACTGACGTAAAAGAAGATTTGATTAGAAATAACAATACAGTAAACTGGATTCCAGAAAGTATCGGAAAAGGACGTTTCGGCGACTGGTTGGAAAATGTTCAGGACTGGGGTATCAGTCGTAACCGTTACTGGGGAACACCACTTAATATCTGGGAATGTGAATGCGGACACATGCATTCTATCGGCAGTATTGAGGAATTAAAATCAATGTCAGATAACTGTCCGGAGGATATTGAACTTCACCGTCCGTTTATTGACGCTGTGACAATGAAATGTCCGCACTGTGGCAAAGAAATGCACAGGGTACCGGAAGTAATTGACTGCTGGTTTGACAGTGGAGCAATGCCGTTTGCACAGCACCACTATCCATTTGAAAATCAGGAATTGTTCAAACAGCAATTCCCTGCTGATTTGATTTCAGAAGGTGTTGACCAGACTCGTGGTTGGTTTTACTCACTGTTAGCAATCTCTACATTGATTTTCAATCAGGCTCCTTATAAGAATGTAGTTGTTCTTGGACACGTACAGGATAAAGACGGTCAGAAGATGAGTAAATCAAAGGGAAATGCAGTTGATCCATTTGAGGCATTGGAGAAATACGGTGCAGATGCAATACGCTGGTATTTTTATATTAATAGTGCACCATGGCTTCCAAACCGTTTCCACGGAGATGCGGTAGTAGAGGGACAGCGTAAATTCATGGGTACACTTTGGAACACTTATGCATTCTATGTGCTTTATGCAGAGATTGATCAATTTGATGCGACAAAGTATGCTTTGGAATATGACAAGCTTTCTGTTATGGATAAGTGGTTATTGTCTAAGTTAAACACATTAATTAAGACAGTGGATGAAAATCTTGAGAACTACAGAATTCCGGAAAGTGCAAGAGCTCTTCAGGACTTTGTAGATGATATGAGTAACTGGTATGTAAGAAGAAGTCGTGAACGTTTCTGGGCAAAAGGAATGGAACAGGATAAGATTAACGCTTACATGACACTTTACACGGCACTTGTTACTGTTGCGAAAGCAGCAGCACCGCTGATTCCGTTTATGACAGAGGATATTTATCAGAATCTTGTAAGAAGTCTTGATAAGGATGCACCATTAAGTATTCACTTATGTGACTATCCCGTTGCAGACGAAGCAATGATTGACAAAGATTTAGAAGCAAACATGGATGAAGTATTGAAGATTGTAGTTATGGGCCGTGCATGTAGAAATACGGCAAATATCAAGAATCGTCAGCCAATTGGCAAGATGTTTGTAAAATCAGAAAACGTTTTACCACAATTCTATCAGGAAATTGTAGAAGAAGAGTTAAACGTGAAAGCAATGGAATTTACAGATGACGTAAGAGCATTTACTTCCTATATATTTAAGCCTCAGCTTAGAACTGTTGGACCGAAATATGGCAAGATTTTAGGCGGTATTAAAGCTGCTCTTGATTCTTTAGATGGCAACGCAGCGATGGATGAAATCAATGAAACAGGTATGCTTAAATTAGATATTAATGATCAGGAAATTGCATTAATGAAAGAAGACCTTTTAATTGATATGAAGCAGATGGAAGGTTATGTGTCAGGAAACGACAATGGAATTACAGTTGTACTTGATACAAATCTGACAGATGAACTGTTAGAAGAAGGATTTGTAAGAGAAATCATCAGCAAAATCCAGACAATGAGAAAAGAGGCAGGCTTTGAAGTAACAGATAAGATTAAAGTAACTTATACGGGTACAGAAAAAGCACAGGCTGTCTTTGAAAAATATGCTGATTCAATCAGCGAAGAGGTGCTTGCTACAGAACTTAATAAGGCTCAGGCAAACGGTTATACAAAAGAATGGAACATCAATGGCGAAAAAGTCACCATGGGTGTAGAGAAATAGGAGGGTAATTATGAGTATTGCGAAATTTAACAAGGCAGAATTTCAAGAAACAGTCAAGAACAATGTGAAGAGACTTTACAGAAAGACAATCGAGGAAGCAACAGAGCAACAGCGCTTCCAGGCAGTTTCTTATGCAGTAAAGGATCAGATTATTGACAGATGGCTTGCAACACAGGAACAGTATAAGAAAGATGACCCAAAGACAGTTTACTATATGTCAATGGAATTCTTAATGGGTAGAGCATTAGGAAATAACTTAATCAACTTAACTTCATACAAAGAAGTTAAGGAAGCATTAGAAGAGATGGGAATCAACTTAAATGCAATCGAAGATGAAGAACCGGATGCAGCTCTTGGTAATGGCGGTCTTGGACGTCTTGCAGCTTGTTTCTTAGACTCATTGGCTTCATTGGGATATGCAGCTTACGGTTGTGGTATTCGCTACCGTTATGGTATGTTCCAACAAAAAATTGAAAACGGATACCAGATAGAAACACCAGATAACTGGTTAAAAGAAGGAAATCCGTTTGAAGTACGCCGTGAGGAATATGCAAAAGAAGTTCGTTTTGGTGGAAATATTCGTGTAGAAAAAGATCCAAAAACAGGACGTGATATGTATATCCAGGAAAATTATGAGTCAGTTCTCGCAATTCCATATGATATGCCAATCGTTGGTTATAACAACAATATTGTAAATACACTTCGTATCTGGGATGCAAAAGCGATTACTGAATTCCATTTGGATCAATTTGACCGTGGACAATATCAGAAAGCAGTAGAGCAGGAGAACCTTGCTAAGACAATCGTTGAGGTATTGTATCCAAATGATAATCACTATGCAGGTAAAGAACTTCGTCTGAAACAACAGTATTTCTTTATTTCAGCAAGTTTACAGGCAGCAATCTCAAAATATAAGAAAGATCATGATGACATTAAGAAGTTCTATGAAAAAGTAACAATTCAGATGAACGATACTCATCCAACAGTATCTGTTGCAGAGCTTATGAGACTTCTTATGGATGAGGAAGGTCTTGAATGGGATGAAGCATGGGAAGTTACAACAAAGACATGTGCTTACACGAACCATACAATTATGGCAGAAGCTCTTGAAAAATGGCCAATCGACTTATTCCAGAGATTGCTTCCACGTGTTTACCAGATTGTGGAAGAGATTGACCGTCGTTTTGTAAAAGAAATCAGAGCAAAATATCCTGGCAATGAAGAAAAAGTTCGTAAAATGGCTATTTTATATGATGGTCAGGTTAAGATGGCTCACCTTGCAATCGCAGCAGGTTACTCTGTAAATGGTGTTGCTGCACTCCATACAGAAATCTTAAAGAAACAGGAATTAAGAGATTTCTATGAAATGATGCCTGAAAAATTCAATAATAAGACAAACGGTATCACACAAAGACGTTTCTTATTACACGGTAACCCACTTCTGGCAGACTGGGTAACAGACCATATCGGAGATGGCTGGATTACAGACCTTTCTCAGATGGAAAAATTAAAACCACTTGCAGAAGATAAAAAAGCAAGAGAAGAATTTATGGAAATCAAATACAAAAACAAAGTTCGTCTTGCAAAATATATTTGGGATCATAACCATGTAGAAGTAGATCCGAACTCAATCTTTGACGTTCAGGTTAAGAGATTACATGAGTACAAACGTCAATTATTGAATATCATGCATGTAATGTATTTATACAACCAGATCAAAGATCATCCAGAGATGTCATTCTACCCAAGAACATTTATCTTTGGTGCTAAGGCAGCCGCTGGTTACAAACGTGCAAAATTAACAATTAAGTTAATCAACTCAGTTGCAGAAGTAATCAATAACGATAAGAGCATCAACGGCAAATTAAAAGTAGTGTTTATCGAAGACTATAGAGTATCAAATGCAGAATGGATTTTTGCAGCAGCAGATGTCAGCGAGCAGATTTCTACAGCTTCAAAAGAAGCTTCAGGTACAGGTAACATGAAATTTATGTTAAATGGTGCTCCAACACTTGGTACAATGGATGGCGCCAACGTTGAAATCGTAGAAGAAGTTGGTATTGAAAATGCATTTATCTTCGGTTTAAGTTCTGACGAAGTAATTAACTACGAAAACAATGGCGGATACAACCCAATTGATATTTACTTCAATGACTGGGATATCAAACGTGTTGTTGACCAATTGGTAGACGGAACCTATGCAAATGGTGACAGAGAGTTATATAGAGATTTATACAACTCATTATTGAACACATACAGCAGCGACAGAGCAGACACATACTTCATCTTAAAAGATTTCAGAAGCTATGCAGAAGCACAAAAACGTGTAGAAGAAGCTTACAGAGACAGAGACAGATGGTCTAAGATGGCATTACTTAACACAGCTTGCTGTGGTAAGTTTACATCAGACAGGACAATTCAGGAGTATGTTGATGACATCTGGAAACTTGATAAGGTAGTAGTTGAGACAAAATAATATTTATTTTATACTCACCTCTGCGATTTCACGAAGTTTACTCAATGTTTTGTGGAATATAAAACCAAACCTCTCATACAATAAAGTATGGGAGGTTTTTCATGCGGGAAAGATTAAAAAAAATATGTGCAGTAATTTCTATTATTGTGCTTTTGCCATATATTATTACGATATTTTTAAATGGGACAAATATGCACACCACTCAGATAAAAGAGAATAATTATGTAAAAATACAGACTGAAAATAAAATTTTATCGATCCCTTTGGATGAATATTGTATTGGTATTCTGGCAAAAGAAGTGACATCAGAGTATGAAGAAGAAATGCTGAAGGCACAGGCAGTTTTAGTGCGTACTACTATTTACAAAGAGATTGAGGAGGCACAAGGAAGTGCGATAGTGGACCAGGGTTTTCTAAAGAAAAATGAAATACAAAAACCATGGTACGAAAAATTAGAACAAATATGGGGTGCAACAGACGGACAAGTTCTGATGTATCAGAATAAACTTGCACTTGTGCCATTTCATCAGATTAGTAATGGCAAGACAAGGGATGGGAAGGAAGTTCTGGGAAGTGAAGAGCATCCGTACCTAAAGGTAAAAGAGTGTCCAAAAGATGTTGAAGCGGATGCACATATGGCAAGCAAGATACTTCCGGTCTCTTCTATAGAGATACTTGAAACAGACAGTGCGGGTTATGTGACAAGCGTGAAAGTAGGTTCTGAAATCTGTAGTGGAGAAAATTTCCGGGATGCCTACGGACTTCCCTCCAGCTGCTTTGAAGTACAGGAGTGGGAAGGTAAAATGCGTGTCACAACAAAAGGTGTCGGACATGGTCTGGGATTAAGTCAATATACGGCAAACGAGATGGCAAAGGAAAAAAAGACATATCAGGAAATTCTGGAATATTTTTTTGAAGGCACTGAGATGAAAGAGGTGGCAGAAATTTTACTGAATGTGGAATAGGCATCCTATTTTCTGGCAAAAATAAAGCCAGAGGTGATAATATATGAAAGATAAATTAAGATTTTCAAAAAGAGGTGCAGCAGTTGGTCTTGTAATCTGTTTCGTTGCAGTAATTGCAGTGACCGGAATATTTACATTTAGCCGTTATCAGAGAAGAGATAGAAACCAGCTCGCAAAAGTTGAGGAAGGAACGGACACGAAAGAAAAGCAGGACAATAATGCTCCGGTACAGGATACAAGAGAAACCAACAGTCCTGAAATCGAGAATAAAAAGGACGAAGAAACAGAAAAAACGACAGATGAAACAGCTAGTTCTCATGTGACGCCACAGATGAATGACCCGGCATTTTCTGCAGCGGCAGATTCACTTGCGTGGCCGGTTGACGGAAATGTCATTATGAATTACAGCATGGACCATACTGTATATTTCTCTACATTAGACCAATACAAATATAATCCAGCAATTATTATTTCCGGGGAAGTCGGTACAAAAGTATATTCTGCTGCATGTGGGATTGTAAAATCAGTAGATGTGACAGCACAGACAGGAACGACAATTACTGTAGATTTAGGAAATGGATATGAAGCAGTATACGGACAGTTATATGATGTCGTGGTGAAGGAAGGTAACTATGTGGCGAAGGGTGCGATGCTTGGCTACCTGAACGAACCCACAAAGTATTACAGTGTAGAAGGATGTAATCTCTATTTCCAATTATTGAAAGAAGGGGAGCCGGTAAATCCGATGGAATATCTTGAGGAATAAAGTTATAGCAGGTGATGAAATTTTTAAAAAATGATGGTTTTCAGAGTGGTAACTGGAAGTTTGGGAGCTTTCATTGAAAACCGTGGGGCTTCTGATTGGAATTTTGGGCATACATGAAAAAAGTTGCTTTCTGACGCCCAATTTTCCTGCTTTTTGTAATATTTCATGCTTTCTTTAGGGGATTTGGGCATAGACAGGAAAAAAAGTAGACATATGCCCAAAATACCTGAATATTGCTCGATGGTACTACTGAGTTTCAAAGAACAATGATAATATGTTATGGAAAAGAAATCACATCCCCAGAAGGAGAAATTATGAATTATACATATATTTTGGAATGCAAAGACGGTTCTCTGTACACAGGCTGGACAAATAATCTGGAAAAACGTGTAAAAGACCACAATGATGGAAAAGGAGCAAAATATACAAAGTCAAGAAGACCGGTGGTATTGGTATATCATGAGGAGTTTGACACGAAGGAAGAAGCTATGCGACGAGAGTATGAGATTAAGCATATGAGTCGTAAGGAAAAGCAGGATATTATAAATTTAAGAAATGAAATCGGTCTAAAAGACTGAGTAAAGAGCAAGAAAAGTATAGAAAGAATAATAATTATTTTACGAGGTGGCATAAGTGCTTGGCTATGCCGCCTCGCATAATTTCTATAGGATAAACATATACATCACAATAAAGTGACACACGCTTCCACCCATGACAAACAGGTGGAAAATTTCATGTGAGCCGAAATTTTTATGTCGGCTATTGAAAATTGGCAGTTTCAATGCATAGATGACTCCGCCAATTGTATAGATAATGCCGCCTGCCAGAAGCCAGCCAAATGCCGCACGTGGAAGTGCATTCAACAGGCGGGTAAAAGCAAGCACACAGGTCCAGCCCATGCCGATATATAACACAGATGAAAACCATTTTGGACAAGTTACCCAAAAGGCTTTAATGATGATACCGACAATTGCAAAACTCCATACGATTGCAAGGAGTGTAATTCCAAGTGTCCCTTTGATGGCTAGGAGACAGATTGGGGTATATGTGCCTGCAATCAATACAGAAATCATCATATGGTCAAATTTTTTCAGACAACGATTTACCTTCTCTGAGATATCCAATGAATGATAAGTTGTACTTGCGGCATATAATAAAATCATGCTGACTAAGTAGATGGACAGTGATACGAGATAAATCCGGGCAGGTTCCTGAGCCGCTTTTAATAGCAGCGGAATTCCGGCAAAAATTGCCATTAACATGCCGATAAAATGTGTAATTGCGCTTCCGGGATCTTTTAAATGTTTTTTATTCATAATTGTACCTCCAAACATAAATAATTTCAGAACGATATCAAGTGGTAATTAATACTACATATAGAGTATGTATATACTACAACTTATATTCTGAAAATGCAAGAGGAATTTGACAAAAACTTTTAACTTTGTTATGATAGCAGTCGTTGCGTTCGATATAATAGTTTGGAAAAACAAATATGCAATATGACAAAATAGAAGGGAACAATTTATAATATGGAAATAACAAGATTTGATGAGCTGGGATTATGTTCGGAGATTCAAAAAGCGATAGAATATATGGGATTTGAAGAACCATCTCCAATCCAGAGAAAGGCAATTCCAGTTATGATGAGTGGCAGGGATTTGATTGGGCAGGCACAGACGGGTACAGGAAAAACAGCGGCATTTGGGATTCCGATGCTGGAAAAGCTCAATCCGAGAAATAAAAAGATACAAGGAATCGTACTTTGTCCGACAAGGGAATTGGCAATACAGGTTGCAGATGAAATCCGTAATCTGGCGAGATACATGCACAGTATCAAAGTAGTGCCGATTTATGGCGGACAGGATATTGTAAAGCAGATTCGTTCATTGAAAAGTGGTGCACAATTGGTTATTGGAACACCAGGACGTGTGATGGACCATATGAGAAGAAAGACGATTAAGCTGACAGATGTGAACACGGTTATTCTCGATGAAGCAGATGAAATGCTGAATATGGGATTTCGTGAAGATATTGAAACAATTCTTAATGGCATTCCACAGGAACACCAGACGGTTCTTTTCTCAGCGACAATGCCGAGGCCAATTCTTGATATTACAAGAAAATTCCAAAAAGATGCCGAAGTAATCAAGGTTGTAAAAAAAGAACTGACTGTTTCTAACATTGAGCAGTTTTATTATGAGGTAAAACCGAAGAATAAAGAAGAAGTGCTTTCTCGTTTGCTGGATATCTATTCACCGAAGCTGTCTGTTATCTTCTGTAATACGAAGAAACAAGTAGATTTACTTGTAACATCACTTCTTGGAAGAGGGTACTTCGCAGCAGGGCTTCACGGCGATATGAAACAGGTACAGCGTGACCGGGTAATGGATGGTTTTAGAAGTGGAAAGACAGACATTCTGGTAGCAACTGATGTGGCAGCACGTGGAATAGATGTGGATGATGTTGAGGCAGTTTTCAATTATGATTTGCCACAGGATGATGAGTATTATGTACACCGTATCGGCAGAACAGGCCGTGCCGGAAGAGTGGGACGTGCTTTCTCGTTTGTATCAGGCAAGGAAGTGTACAAATTAAAAGAAATTCAGAGATATTGTAAGACAAAAATCTATGCACAGAAGGTTCCGTCATTAGATGACGTTGCCAATACCAAAATGGAAAAAATCCTCGATGAAGTCGATCATGTGATTGATAGTGAAGATTTAACAACCATGATTAATGCAATTGAAAGTAAACTGAATGGCTCCGATTATACAGCGATGGACATTGCAGCAGCATTTTTGAAAATGCATACGGGAATGCTTTCTAGTGATGAAACGGCTGAGGAAATTGATTTCGGCGATACCGGAGCTGAAGAACCGGGCATGGTACGTCTGTTTATTAATATAGGCAAGAAGCAGAAAGCAAAACCGGGTGATATCTTGGGAGCGCTGGCTGGTGAGACCGGTATGCCGGGCAAACTCATCGGAACCATTGATATGTTTGACAAGTATACGTTTGTGGAAGTACCTCGTGAATACGCAAAAGAAGTGCTTCATGCTATGCAAAATGTAAAAATCAAAGGCAAATCCATTGCAATTGAGCCTGCAAACCGGAAATAAAAAGTAAAGCCCCCGTTTATACGACTAGAAAGTTTGTTGTATAAACGGGGCTTTTTTATGGGGTATTTTTAATAGAATAATTCTGCAATTGGAGAATCTTTATCTAATACGATTGTATTTTCTCCATTCTTCAGCGAAGCTTTTACTGCATCAAGCTGTCTTACGAAACTATAGAAGTCTGCTTTACTTTTGTCATTATAAGCTTCACTTAAAATTTTCATATATTCTGCTTCACCTTCAGCAACAATTGTGTCTGCCTGTTTTTGTGCCTGTGCTAAAAGAACCGTTACCTGTTCATTTGTATCATTTTTGATTTCCTGAGCCTGTTGCTCACCTTGGGCAGTATAAGATGCTGCAATATTATTTCTTTCCGAAATCATACGGTTATAGACTGCCTCTTTATTCTCATCCGGTAAGTCTAACATTTTCGTTTCAATTTTCTCGACCTTGACACCGTATGACTCAAGATTTGTTCCAAGCTTTTCTGTCAATAATTCTGCAAGCTCACCATCTCTTCCAGAAATAACTTCTTCCTGCGTCAGGCTGCTGATTACGTTTTTCAAAGCATTATATACATTAGAACTAATACGGGACTCCGCATTTTGCTGTGAACCGCTCAGTTT
Organism: uncultured Clostridia bacterium; assembly: GCA_937896665.1. Lineage (GTDB taxonomy): Bacteria > Bacillota > Clostridia > Lachnospirales > Lachnospiraceae > Faecalimonas. The sequence continues at coordinate 39,730 of CALBNS010000100.1, read as the reverse complement.
CTGAATAAATTTTACAGGGTCTTCAATTCTCCATAACACAAAACAGTCTGAAATCATGGATTTTTTATCAGAAGTCATAACATCGCTCGCTGGTAAATCACTTAAGATTACTTTGGAGCTGATCGCTATTTCTGATTGGATAAACGGCAGTTTCCAGCTCAATCCATATGAAGAACCATTATTTTCTTCTACCCGTACGATTTTACCAAATTGTTTAATGACACGATACTCACCTGGTTTTGTCACAACCATAGCTGACATTAATAAAACAAATGCAATAATGGCACATGGTATGATAATTGCTTTCTTTTTCATGATTACTCCTCCTTGTCGGTATTTAATGTGTTAAAAGGCTGTAGTGGAAGCAGGCTCTGTGTAGAACCGTCAGTAATATAAATTTTCATATTCGGCAATACTTCTTCCATTGTCTCGTAAAACATTCGTTCTTTAGTGACTAATGGGAATTTTGCATATTCTTCGTACAAAGAATTAAAACGTGCCGTCTGTCCTTCGGCTTCTGCGATTAGTGCCTCTTTCTTTGCCTGGGCATCTTTTATAATCTTATCCGCCTGTGCATTTGCAGCGGGAATTTTTGTGTTTGCATCGGCATTTGCATTATTAATTGCTGTTTCCATGCCCTGTTTTGCATCTTCTACATTTTTAAATGCCTGTGCCACTTCTGTAGTCGGTACTTCTGCATCCTGAATAACTGCATTGGTAATCTGGATGCCGATGTCTTCTGCCTCGAGTCTTTCCTGCAATTTCACTTTGATTTCAGATTGTATTTCATACTTTCCGGTTGTCAGAACTTCATCAACTGCATGACTTCCTACAGTGTCACGGATATAGCTTTGCGCTAGATTTTTAACGATTAATTCCGGTTCTTCTGATGCGTAAAAATATTTTACCGGATCTATAATCTGGTATTCAAAATAAAAATCTACATTTACAAAGTTATAATCACTTGTAATCATAAAAGATTCTTTATCGATTGATTGGTCAGTTTCCAAATCATAACCTACAGAAAACTGTTTTGATGCCTTACTTACTTTATGTACCCTTTGGATATATGGAATTTTAAATTTAAATCCGGGTGTCTCTACTACTTGCACTGACCCAAATGTCCTAATTACTGCATATTCATCTTCTTGCAGTGTATACGTCGTCTGTAAAGCTGTGATTATGACAAATATACCGATAATCATGCCAAAAATCACTTTCTTAACTTTACTAAGATTCCCATTTTTAGGTACATTAGGTTCTGTTTGTACGATATCTTGTACGATTTTCTCTTCTTGTGTTTCCTTTTGTTTTTCTTTTTCGTTCATTCTTCTTATCCTTTCTCTTTTAAATAACAACTACCTGTTTCATACTAAAATACTTTTGGTTCTCACCTCTCTTTTTACATATATTTGCGACAGTTGTCATTTCGCATATTTGTCTAATAAAAAAGACTTCTATTATGACATCTGCCACAATAAAAGTCTTGCTATCTCATTTGTTACGGATACCTCTCGGTATCGAGTGACGGTCGCAAACCCATCCGTATTGGACGTTCAGCTACTCCCTTTTATTTGTCAAAATAAAAATAGCACTTTCCCCTTTGGCTGTCAATAGATTTTGAAAATAATTTCTTTTGCAATCAGTGTAAATTGGCAGAGAATGGTTATTTGAATCTTAATGCCATTCCAGAAGAGGCAGCTACGCCATGCTGCCAGCTCGAATCCGCTATGCTACTTCTCGCTGTCGGGCATTCGCCCTATAAAAATGCAATAATAAACGCCCCTGCGAGTAAACTCGCGGAGCGTTATCATCACATTTTTGCATGGCTTGTATCTTAGCCAAAGTATCTCTTTAACAGACCTTCGAATGCCTTGCCGTGTCTAGCCTCGTCACGAGCCATTTCGTGAACTGTGTCATGAATAGCATCAAGGTTAGCAGCTTTTGCACGTTTTGCAAGGTCAAATTTACCAGCTGTTGCACCATTTTCAGCATCAACTCTCATTTCAAGGTTTTTCTTTGTGCTGTCAGTTACAACTTCACCTAATAATTCAGCGAATTTTGCAGCATGTTCTGCTTCTTCCCAAGCAGCTTTTTCCCAATATAAACCGATTTCCGGATATCCTTCTCTGTGAGCAACTCTAGCCATTGCAAGGTACATACCAACTTCTGAACATTCACCTTCAAAGTTTGCTCTAAGATCAGCGATGATATCTTCGCTGACACCTTTTGCAACACCTACTACGTGTTCAGCAGCCCATTCTCTTTCGCCTGCTTGCTCTTTGAATTTAGATGCTGGAACACCACATACTGGACATTTTTCCGGTGCTGAATCTCCTTCGTGAACATAACCACATACTGTACATACAAATTTTTTCATAATTTTATTCTCCTTTATAATTTTTTAAAATCAATATTAGTAATTGTTACTGATATTAATTTATCACATCATGTTTCTTCTGTCAATACTATTTTGCTATTTTATTTTTTTTTCATACATTCTTTACAAGTGCCATAGAACATCATTGTGTGCCCTTCGATTCTGCCCTCAAAATTTCTCGAGGCGGATTCGATAATCTGGTTCATCGGTTCTATCTCCATATCTGAAACGCTTCCGCATGAGGTACAGCAAAAATGATAATGAGGCTGTACATTTCCGTCAAAACGGTCGCCGCCGGCAGGGGTAGAAATTTTCTGGGCTGCTCCAATTTCGGCCAGCAGATTTAGATTGCGATAGACAGTTCCTAAACTAATATTAGGAAATCGCTGCTTTACATTCATATATACAATATCAGCAGTTGGATGTTCCAAAGTACTGTCAAGATACTCCTTAATGCATGCACGCTGTCTGCTATATTTTAATGCTGCCAAATATTTACCTCCTTCCATAGAATAATAATAATCATTACTATAATTATATTAAGACAAAATATTTATTATGTCAATAAAAATACGATAATACAAAAAAATTAATATTTGTAACAAAATGTTTTAAATATCCACCAATAAACTCCGTCAAAATGACGAAAAAAGCCGTTGACATAAGAAAAAACTACTGATATAATGAGCATTGTAACAAATGTAACAAAATTGTAACAAATGAAAATAAATCGGAGGGAGTTATGAATCTTAAACTCATAAGAAAAAGAGCCGCATTACTGATGATGGCAGGTGCAGTGTTGTTGGGCGGTAACCAGGTATTAACTGTAGAAGCATCTTTCACTAACACTAGTCTCGCAGAGAAAGTCGTAAGAATTGGAAAACTTATAGAAGAAAATACAAAAGATTCATTCCTTGAAATGGCATTTTTACAATTAGAAGATGATACAGATTATGTATATGTAAGAGAAGAAGCATCTGAGGATAGTACATGGGTTGGGAAATTGTACTGTGGGGATGCGGCTAATGTGGTTGAGCCTGGTGACGAATGGACAAAAATTGAATCTGGTGATGTGATCGGATATGTGGAGTCAGAGAATTTACTTGTAGGTAAGATTGCTTCTATGAAAGCACAATCAATTTTTGAGGAAAAATATCCTGGAACAGATATTAACTCTCTGGATGAAGAAAGTGTTCGTGCCGTTTTTTCATATGCAATAACAAAAGAGGCTGTGAAAGCACAGGAGAGACAGGAAGTTGTAGATTTTGCAGAACAATTTATCGGTAACCCATATGTGTGGGGAGGCACAAGCTTAACAAGAGGTGCAGATTGTTCTGGATTTGTAAAATCAGTATATGCCAACTTTGGGATAAGCCTTCCACGTACTTCATATGCCATGAGAAGCGTTGGTACAGAAGTAAGTTATAGCGATATTCAGCCGGGTGACATCGTATGTTATTCAGGACATGTTGGAATTTATGCCGGAAACGGTCAGATTGTAAATGCGATTGACAGTGCACATGGAATTGGGATGTCATCAGCAAGATATAAAAGTATTATTACAATTAGAAGAGTTATTAATTAGTCAAAAAAATATTCAAAAAAATATTCAAATCATGCTGTATGGTGAGTACGGTGCTGACCCCTTGGAAATCGTAGGATTTTCAAGGGTTTTCTTGATCTTGTGGTTCGTGGACAAATTTCACTTTCGGTGCGTGTTTATCCAATAAAAACTTTTGACTCAGAGGATTCCCTTTTCCTATAATATGGGTTTCAGAGCATGTACAAAATGCACAAAATTTAAATATTTTGAAAAAATTTGTAAAAAATTATAAACATAGTTTTCCACATAAGAGAAGGGAAAAAATGCGGTAAAAACGAGTTATACACCGAGTTATCCACATTATCCACACAAAATCATGTGGAAAATGTGGATTACTCATTGAATCTAAAAGAACAAGCGTTTTGTGGAGAAATAATAAAAATTCTCTTTTGTCGAAAAAAACCGAGGAAAATATTGACTTTTAAGTAATCAAAAATTACAAGAGAAACAAAAAACAATTCTGACAATTTTAAGAATAAACAATAAGGAAAAAAGATTGCTAATTGAGAAGAAGAGTATTATAATAAAGCAGTGAAAATATTAAAGGAGGAATCGAGATGGCAGAGAAAGTTTCTAAAGAGATGACAATTGGTCAACTTCTTAATATGTATCCACAGGTTGCACCAGTTTTAATGGAAATTGGAATGCATTGCCTTGGTTGCCCATCTGCACAGGCTGAATCTTTAGCTGATGCAGCAATGGTACACGGTATCGATGCAGATTTATTAGTAGAAAAGATTAATGCAATGATTAACGCATAAAAAAAGAGTTCATGATGAACTCTTTTTTTATATCATAGAAAAGCCATCCTTTCGGGACTTCGTCTAATAAATATTTCCTAATTGCTGTACAGCATCGGCTGCTACAACTGTCTCACAATGTTCTTCCAGAAAAGCGAGAACTGCACCGGAAGCTCTTTCCAAAGAACCGTATTCAGAAAGCATGTTGCAAATCTTGTTAAAGTCACTTGGGGAATGCTCTGATTGGGTAAGTGCCAATATGAATGTATTGTCCTCAGTATCTTTATATAATGTATTTGCTCCGTTGTACATGGTCTTTAATAAATGACATGCGTGTATTACGCTGTCGATGTTTGCAAATGAAAATAACCGTATGCCAGAAGAAGGATTCGGAGTCTCTTCAGGCTCAGATGGTTGTTCACCGGATTCAGATATGGCTTCTTTTACCTTATCAATTAAATCAAGAATGCCTTCTGCCCCTTCTAATTTGTCTAATACAGTTCGTCTTCTATTTTCTGCATCTGTTAAAGTTCCAAGTTTTGAAAACCGTGAGTCAAGTTCTTCCGGGTCATCAACCTTAGTGATAATCAGAACAATAGAATCAGAAGAAGTAGGTATTGCTTCTATCATAAGCGGCATATCCTCTGCTTCAAAACCAAATTCATGAGCGGCTTGTTGCATCATATCCTGGAAAAGTGATTTTGCTTTTTCTGTTCCGCAAACTAATTCGCTTAGTTTTAATTCACGGTCAGCCAGATCATTATGAGTTAATGTACAGCGTATTTGATTGTCATTAATTTTTTCAATCTTCATAATTATCACTTCCTATCTCTAATATAACTATATAACATTTTGTTTGTATTAGTATAAACAAAAACAAAAAATATGTAAAGAAAATTTCTATAAAGTTTATTTAGAGCAAAAATAAAACTGCCAGGAGAGAAAGTGGATAATGTGGATAAAATTGTGGATAACTTGTGGAAACTATGTGGATAAGCATGCATATAATAGTAGAATGCACGTATTTATGGGACAAAATGTGTTTAAAACTATATAAACAAAATACAACTTGAAATATATGAAACACATTGCTTATAATTAAAGCACAAGAAGATAGTATGTCAGGTAGCTATGTTTAACATGTAAGGAGGGACGTATTATCACAGGTAAATTTCTTAATTTCTCAACATAAGGTTGTCAATAGTATCTATGAAGCTTATTTGTTTAAATCAACAAACATTTCATTTGTATATCGAAATCATTTCATGAAGATTTAATCGAATCAGAAACCACGTTTAAAAATTAATTTTCTATCTTCTTGTCAGCAGCCAATGATTCTATAATATATCACATAGGCACCATGGGAATTTGAATCATTGAAAGCCATAGTTACCCAAAATCAAAGAGAGGAACAAGGCAATGGACGAGAAGAAGTACCAGCAGCTATACGCTGAATTATCAAAATATGAACATGTCGGAATTAGCATAAAATTAAATAACAGACCGGCAAGCCCGATGCAAATAGTATCTGCACTGATGGTAAAAGAAGATAATTCCTATATGAGAGATTATGTATGGGATGAAACGGGGCACATTACAGAGCTTGCATTTCACAATATTAAGAACAGTTAGTTTGAAATGCAGATACCCCTCTAAGTGAAAGATTAAGAAATTCTTATTATTGTGAAGATTGTCGAAATAATTAATGACGTGTAAGAAAATTGTTGTTATAATAATAAGGAGTAGGAGGTGTAATATGCAGGAAAGAACAGATGAATATTACCAGAATAGAAGTCGTAAAAGAGCTCAGAAAAGAAGGCGAAGAAAGAGAAATTTGTTTCTAAGATTTATTATCTTTTTTATAATAATAGTCGGTATTATTGGAGGTGCATTTTTAATTAAGAGATACGGACCTTCGAAAGAACTAGCGGATTTGGAAGCATATTATGGTATTGAGCAGGAGAATCAACTAGCCATTATTATTGATAATGAAGTAATGGAGACAAAAGGAACCATAATCGATGGTGTTCTATATGCAGAGTACACAGTTGTACGTGACCACTTAAATAGCAGATTTTATCTGGATGTCAATGAGAATGTTTTATTATATACACTGCCAACAGGGACGATCCGTGTGGAGGTAGGTGCTAATGAATATACATTCCAGAAAGAAAAAAAGAGTGTAGACTATGCTATTTTAAAGATGGATGGTCATACAGCGTATATTGCTCTTGATTTTGTACAACAATACACGAACATAGATTATCAGACATATACTGACCCGAACAGAGTGATGATTGTAAGTGAATGGGGCAATGTTACGCAGGCCACATTGAAGAAAGATTCACAGGTCCGGTACAGAGCAGGTGTAAAAAGCCCTATTTTGAGACAGGTATCTAAGAAAGATGTTGTAACTGTTATTGAAGACGAAGGAGATTGGGAGAAAGTCCGCACAGAGGATGGTTTTATTGGATATGTGAAGAAGAACTGTCTAAAGAAAGAGAAGACGACAACCATCTCAAGAGAATTTGAAGAACAGGTTTATCCGAGTATTTCAAAAGACTACACAATCAATCTCGCATGGCATGTCATGAGCGGAAAAGCTGGAAATGACAGTGTATTAAGTGCCATTGCCGATACCAAAGGATTAACAACTCTTTCTCCGACCTGGTTTACCGTGGCAGATACAAAGGGGAATCTTAATTCCCTTGCAAGTTCACAATATGTGAATTATGCACATCAATCTAATATAGAAGTTTGGGGCCTTGTAAGAGACTTTGATGGAGGCATTAGCTCAAAGGAGGAGACATATGAATTGTTAAGTCACACGAGCAGCCGTGAGAATCTGATTAACCAGCTTATTGCGGAAGCTTTGCAGACGGGGCTTGATGGTCTTAATGTGGATTTTGAAAATGTATCTCAGGAATGTGGAGAACACTATATACAGTTTATACGTGAATTGTCTGTGAAGTGCAGACAGAATAGTCTTATATTATCAGTAGATAATCCGGTTCCGAAGCCGTATAATGCACATTACAATTTGGAAGAACAAGGTAATGTTGTAGACTACGTTATTATTATGGGTTATGATGAGCATTATAGTGGCTCATATGAGAGTGGTCCCGTTGCCTCTCTTGGTTTTGTAAAAGAGGGCATTGAGACAGCCCTGAAAGTAGTTCCAAGTAAGAAATTAATTAATGCAGTACCATTCTACACAAGACTCTGGAAAGAAGTTCCGAAGACAGAAGAACAGCTTGCCAGGGAAGAAGGAACAGAAGCTGCTGAATATCCAATGAATGTGACTAGTCAGGCGTATGGAATGTCAGAAATTGAAATGGTCATAAAAAATGCAGGAGCAGAGATTGTAAAAGATGAAACAACACAGCAGAATTTTGCCCAATGGGATGCGTCCGGAGCTACATATAAAGTGTGGCTGGAGGATGAAGCAGCATTGGAAGCAAAGCTGATGTTGATGAAGGAACACAATCTGGCAGGAGTTGCATCATGGAGATTAGGTTTTGAACGTGACAAAACGTGGGAACTGATTTTGAAGTATGTAAATTAAAACAAAAGCGACAAAAAGAATCCCGACGAGGGATTCTTTTTTTGTCTCGTGGGAATATAATTGTAAGGAGTTAAGTGAAACGAGACGATATATGCGAAAAAAAATAGGTTTGTTATTTATTCTCATATTTCTTTTAAGTGCAATTTTTCTGAATTGGAGATTGGGACAGTATGTATCAGAGAGTCGCGTGAAAAAAGTAGAAAAAGTAGTTGTAATCGATGCAGGGCACGGGGCTGAAGATCCAGGGAAAGTCGGAGTAAATGGTGCGTTGGAGAAAGACCTAAATTTACAAGTTGCTAAGAAAGTAAAAAAGCGGCTGGAAGATGAAGGTGTCCGTGTTGTTATGACGAGAGAAGATGACAAAGGGCTGTATGACGAAAATGCTTCGAATAAAAAGCTGGCGGATATGAAAAAAAGGGTTCGTATAATTAATGAAGAGAAGCCTGACCTTGCTGTGAGCATTCATCAGAACAGTTATACAGGCAGCAATGTGAAAGGTGCACAGGTATTTTATTTCGAAGATTCTAAGATAGGGGAAGACGCAGCTCTTTTAATGCAGGAGGAACTGAGGACGTTTGATGCGGATAATACAAGGCAGGCAAAGGCGAATAATACATATTACATGCTGAAGAAGACAAATGTTCCTACAATTATTGTGGAGTGTGGTTTTTTGAGCAATCCGGAAGAAGCGAAAAAACTGACTACGGAAGAGTATCAGGAGCAGATTGCACAAGCAATCTGCTCGGGAATTATAAAATGGCTGGCTAAATGAAGAGAATAATGGTATAATTAAATTTATGAAAACATTAATAGAAAAAATAGAAAGAAATCAAATGAATGAACATCAATTAGGAAAAGCGGGTGAGATTCTATACAAAGGAGGACTTGTTGCATTCCCAACGGAAACTGTGTATGGTTTGGGCGCGAATGCCTTAAATGAGGAAGCTGCAAGGAAGACTTATGAAGCGAAAGGAAGACCATCTGACAATCCCTTAATTGTTCATATTGCTGATATGGAAGCATTGGACGCGATTGTAAAAGAGGTGCCCGAAGTGGCAAGAAGAGTAGCAGAAAAGTTCTGGCCGGGTCCACTGACGATGATTTTTAAGAAGAATGAAATCGTTCCTTTAGGTACTACGGGAGGTCTCGAAACGGTTGCAGTACGCATGCCGGTGCATGAGATTGCAAGGGAACTGATTCGTGCAGGAGGCGGATATATCTCCGCGCCGAGTGCGAATACGTCGGGAAGGCCGAGTCCAACCAGTGCAGAACATGTTATTGCGGATCTCGATGGAAAAATTGATATGATAATTGACGGTGGAAGTGTTGAAATAGGGGTGGAATCTACGATTTTGGATATGACAGTAGAGCCGCCTATGATCCTTAGACCTGGTGCGATTACAAAGGAGATGTTAGAAGAAGTTATTGGTGAAGTCGCTGTAGACAGAGCATTATTGCCTGACGAAGGAGAGGCTGCACCAAAAGCGCCGGGAATGAAATATCGGCACTATGCACCGAAAGCCCAGCTTATGATTGTGGAAGGCAGTCAGGAAGAAGTCGTAAAAGCAATTCGGCAGATTGCGTATGAGCAGACACGTTTGGGATATCGTGTTGGAGTTATTGCAACGCATGAAACCGTGGGAGCATATTCGACCGGTCTTATTAAAAGTATTGGAACGCGAAGTAATGAAGCTACGATTGCAAAGAATCTTTACAAGGTACTCCGGGAGTTTGATGAGGAGGAAATAGACTATATTTATAGCGAGGTATTTGCAGAATCAGGTCTTGGCGATGCAATTATGAATCGTTTGGAAAAGGCGGCAGGGCATCATATTATACAGGCGACTGATATTACAAGACTTCAAAAGTACAGAAGAATTCTGTTTATCAGCAATGGCGATAACTGCAGAGGGCCGATGGCCGCAGAGATTTTGCGTAATCAGCCATTGCTGCAGGAATATGTGATTGGTTCGAGAGGTATGGTAGTACTGTTTCCGGAACCGGCCAATCAGAAGGCGGAAGCAATTATGCGAAGCCAGCAGATGACATTGGAAGCACATATTGCTACGGCTGTCAGCGAGATGGATTTTGATGATGATACGTTGGTTCTGACATTTGAGGAAGCTCACAAGTGGAAAATCGTTTCTGAGTACGAGAATGTTCAGCATGTGTATACGTTAAATGAATTTGTGGATGATGACAGAATAGTTTCATCGGTACATGGACAGCCATTGAATATATATGGTGAAAATTTTGAATTGCTGAAAGAGTTGATTGTAAAATTAGCGAATAAATTAAATGAGGAGGCAAAGAACGCATGATAGCAATTGGATGTGACCACGGAGGTTATGAATTAAAAAAAGAGATTATTAAATATTTTGAAAGAGAAGGATTGGAGTATAAGGATTTTGGATGCCACGGTGAATCGGTAGACTATCCGATTTATGCGAAAAAAGTCGGACAGGCTATTTTAAGTGGAGAGTGCGAAAAGGGTGTTCTGATTTGTGGAACAGGAATTGGAATCTCTATTGCTGCCAACAAAATGAAAGGCATCCGTTGTGCACTTTGTTCAGATTGTTTCTCAGCAGAGGCGACAAGACTTCATAATGATACCAATATTGTAGCCTTGGGAGGTCGTGTGATAGGATCGGAACTTGCTGTGAAGATTGTGGATACATTTTTGAAAACACCGTTTTCAGGAGACGAGCGCCATGTTCGTCGTGTAGCGATGCTTGAGGAGGAATAATAGTGAACAAAAGGGAGGATTATATTTCCTGGGATGAGTATTTTATGGGAGTTGCAATGCTCTCAGGTATGCGTTCCAAGGACCCTAATACCCAGGTGGGCTGCTGTATCGTAAGTCAGGATAATAAGATTCTTTCTATGGGGTACAATGGTTTTCCAAGGGGATGCTCGGATGACGTGTTTCCTTGGGAAAGAGAGGGTGAAGATCCATTGACAACGAAGTATTTCTATTCGACGCATAGCGAGCTGAATGCGATTTTAAATTATAGCGGGGGCAGCCTTGCAGGAGCAAAACTTTATGTATCTTTGTTCCCGTGTAATGAATGTGCAAAGGCCATCATTCAGTGTGGTATTAAGGAAGTAATCTATGACTGCGACAAATATGCAGATACGCCTTCTGTGACCGCATCTAAACGGATGATGGACGCGGCAGGTGTGAAATATCACCAATATCACCGGACGGGACGTAAAGTCGAGATTACTTTATAAGAAAACCAAAAGGAACGGCCATGAAAAAGTCGTTCCTTTTAATATTTTACAGCATTTTGACTTGCTTTAACAGAAAATGGTATCTCTTGCAGGCAGCATTGCATTCAAAAATATAACAGTCAATCAAATCCGGATCAGTCACACTTTGAAAGTTAGAATATGCCGTATCCATCTGTAATTTTACTCTTTCAATCTCTTCATGCAGGTCAGATTTAGGAGTTTCACATTGTTCATTTCTTCCGAATAATTTCATCGGGCACCTCCTGTTGCAAGACATTTATTTATTAATTAGTATAGACAAAAATTAGAATAAAATACCATTCGTTTTTCTGCATAGAGAGAACAAGCGTTGAATACATTAGTAAAAAACAATAAGGGGATACAAATGCAGGAAAAACCAAAATCAAATTTATTTATAAATTTTATAGTCCGTGCAGTTTCCGGTATGGGGATTATATTCTGTGTCAACCAAATCCTTTCATACATAGGCATTTCTATAGCAGTTGGCATTAACTTTATCAGTCTTTTGACATCGGGAATCCTTGGAATTCCCGGGGTTTTCTTGCTTTATGGAATTTTGACTTATCGATTTTTATAGAAATTGCACAAAAAGAAAATATTTGGAAAAATAGTCTAGACAAGACTTAGAAAGAGATTTATAATGCAACATACAAGTTAGTAATTCTTAATATTCTAAACTTTCAGATGCTGATTCCGGCAGAGAAATCCAGATAAGGAGACAATTTAATAATGTACAAAGGAGGGTGTATTTGAACGGGAAAAATCTAGTTATATGCGATAGTGAATTTTTATATGCGAACAAATTAATGGAGAATATTTTAGAAAAAAAGGAGCTGGCAATTAAGGTCTATATCTGTACCACTTGGGAAAAAGTAGAAGCGCTTGCTGAGGAACAGAAGATACATATTTTAATTGTGGATGAAAAGCTCTTGCAGGAAGATAGGGGGCTGGTAAAAGCCGGGCAAGTGTTTATACTGACAAAGCAAGCCGGTAATTTTGAAGATACAGTGGAAAAACGAATTTATAAGTATCAGTGTGCAGATCAGATTCTGGCGGAGATTTTTGATACTTATTTCGAACGTACAAAGGAAATGCTGTTCCGTGAAGTGAAGCGATACGCGCCGAGAATGATTGCGGTCTATTCCCCAATTCACAGAGCGGGCAAGACATCATTTGCAATAGGTCTTGGAAAAGAACTCGGAAAGCAGAGGAAAACGTTGTATCTGAATCTGGAGGAATATGCAGGCTTTGGAAGTCTTTTCGAGAAGGCGGAGGGGCAGAATCTTGGAGATGTTCTATACTATGCAAAGCAGGAAGAGACCAACTTTAAGATGCGTTTGAATTCCATGGTGAAACAGATGGGGGAACTGGATTATATTGCACCGATTCTCTGCAACAGTGATTTGAGAGAGATTACAGTGGATGAATGGAAGCAGTTTTTAAAACAGATTGTCGAAGACAGCATTTATGAAAATATTATTCTGGATTTGGGAGAATGTGTGCAGGGGTTGTTGGAACTCTTAGATATCTGTGACCTTATATATATGCCGGTCTTGGAGGATGTCATATCCAAGGAGAAGCTTGCACAGTACGAGGAAAATCTGGGACGGCTTAGAATGAGCGAACTGAATCTGAAGACAAAGCGGATTCTCGTGCCGGACAAGATTGAGCCCTATGTCAAAAATCTGATAAGGGAGGAGTGGTAAGGTGATAAGGGCTGAGGAACTGCATGAAAGGATTTTAAAAGAATTGGACTTGTCTAGGGAAGTAAATGATGTGGAGCTAGAAGAAATAATTCACCGTGTCTTAGAAGAAAAGGGCAAAGAAATAAGGCTTTCTTTGAAGGAAAAAACGATACTTGGAAAGGAACTTTTTAATGCTTTTCGAAAATTTGATATTCTTCAGGATTTAATTGAGGATGATGAGATTACGGAAATTATGATTAATGGTACGCAGAATATTTTCATTGAAAAGGAAGGACGGATCTATGAACTTGACAAAAAGTTTGGTGCCAGAAGCAAGCTGGAAGATGTTATTCAGCAGATTGTTGCAGGTGCTAACCGTCTGGTTAATGAAGCTTCACCTATTGTAGATACGAGGCTACCGGATGGCTCAAGAGTCAATGTGGTGCTGTATCCGATTGCACTTAACGGCCCGGTTGTTACGATAAGGAAGTTTCCAAAGGAAGCAATCACGATGGAACAACTGGTAAAGTGGGAATCCATTAGCGCAGAAGCAGCGGGATTTCTGGGGCAGTTAGTGAAGGCACAGTATAATATTTTCGTCAGTGGTGGGACTGGCTCCGGTAAAACGACATTTTTAAATGCCATGTCAGAATATATTCCAAAAGATGAAAGACTGATTACGATTGAAGATAATGCAGAACTAAGAATCAAAGGGATACCGAATCTGGTACGGCTGGAGGCGAGAAACGCAAATGTGGAAGGGAAAGGAGAGATTACTATCCGCGATCTGATTAAGTCAGCATTACGAATGAGACCTACGAGACTGATTGTGGGGGAAGTCCGGGGCGGTGAGGCAATTGATATGTTGCAGGCGATGAACACCGGTCATTGTGGGGCGAGCAGCGGACATGCTAATAGTCCGAAGGATATGATTAGCAGATTAGAAACTATGGTTCTTATGGGGTTGGATTTGCCGCTGCAGGCAATTCAAAGACAGATTGCTTCTGCAATTGATATTATTGTTCATTTGGGAAGACTGCGGGATAAGAGCAGAAAAGTTTTGGAGATTGTTGAGGTCCTGGGGTATGAGGAAAATACTGTGAGGCTTCAGACATTATATGAGTTTAAGGAGTGTGGACAGGCAGATGGAAGGATGAAGGGAGAATGGTTGAAAATAAATGAAATACAAAACAAAGAAAAGCTGCTGGCGGCAGGATATCAGGCGTTATGAATATGCGAAAGCTGCTCTGCAGGGAATTTTACTAACTGGTCTATTATCTTATCTATTCTATGGAACAATTCTATGGACAATTTTTATATCGCCTTATCTTATCTGGTTTATGAAATCATGGAGAGAAAAATACATAAAAAAGAAAAAGCAGGAATTTCAGCTTCAGTTTAAGGAGGCCATTCAGGCAATGTCTACGGCACTCAGGGTTGGGTATTCTGTAGAAAATGCAGTGCGGGAAGCAGATAAGGAGCTTAAACGAATGTACAGGCCGGATGCAAAGATTTTAAGGGAGTTTCAATATATGATTCATCAGCTGGATATGAATATTACACTGGAAAACATCTTGAGAGATTTTGCTGTACGGGTGGAAGACAGAGAAGTACAGACCTTTGTAACTGTGTTTGCGATGGCGAAAAGGAGTGGTGGTGACATGATAGGAATTATACGCGGCGCAATTTCACAAATCAGTGAAAAGATTGATGTGCAGAGGGAAATTGCAGTAATGATATCCGCAAAAAGGCTGGAGTTCCGAGTTATGTCTGTAATTCCTGTTTGCATGATTCTCTATATGAAGCTGAGTTTTCCTGACTTTATGGATGTCTTATATGGAAATGCAGCAGGTGTTTTGATTATGACAATTTGTCTGCTCGTATATGTAGGGGCTTATGAAGTTGGGAGACGGATGATAGAAATCGAGGTGTGACATGATTATATGTATTGTAATATATCTGGTTGGTTTTGTTTTTCTTCTACTCCTTCGCAGGAGAAAGCTTCCTCAATTCTGGAAATCCAAAGAAGGGAAACGTATGATAGCAATTGTCTTTCTTACTAATACCATTGCGTTGTGTCTGTTTGTACAGGATGGGCAGAAGGCGGGAAAGCTGGATAGAATATATAGAAACTCTTATGGAAAAGGGAATAAGAGTGAAACTTACAAAGTGACAATTGAAGATGGGATACAGGATAAAGAAATTACGGTGGAAGTAGGTGAACGCGAATATACCAGTGAAGAAATACGAAATATATTTAAAAAGTGCATGAATTTGCTGGATAAAAAAGTGCTGGCAAATAATGAGAGTTTTGACCATATCGAGGAGGATTTGAATCTTGTATCCTCCCTGGAGGAATATCCGGTGCAGATACAGTGGAACATTGAAAAAAATGAAGTTTTGGATATTTTTGGCGCAGTTCAAGAATATAATACAAAAGAGGAAGGGACACTCGTAGAGATAAAGGGTGTGTTATCTTACAAAGAAGAACAGGCAATGTACGTGAGAACGGCGATTGTTTATCCTCGAACCAAGAATGCAAAGGAAAAATTGCTGGAACAAGTGAGTAATTGGATAGGGGAGAAAGAAAAAACGACAAGACAGGAGGCAAGTTTCCAGTTGCCCTCCAATCTATACGGACATGAAATTCAATGGAAAAAAGAGATTCCACAGCGAGGATATTATGTATTGGTGCTGGGCATAGTGGGGGCAGTCCTTATGCTTGTATTAAAAAAACAGAACAAAAAAGAAGAAGAAAAAGCAAGAAAAGAACAACTGTTTAAAGACTATCCTGAGATGATTAGCAAGTTTACATTACTGCTTGGTACAGGAATGAACGTAAAAAATGTATGGGAGAGAATTGTTGAAGACTACGAAGCTCAAAAGGAGATATTTGGGAAACGCATTGTATATGAGGAGATGCGCTATGCCTGCAATGAGATGAACGGTGGGATTCCGGAAAATGAAGCGTATGAGCGATTTGGAAGGAGATGTGGAACTTCTATGTATGTGAAGTTTGGAGCCTTATTATCACGGAATCTGCGGAAAGGTACGCAGGGCCTTTCACAAATTCTAGACATAGAAGCACTTCAGGCATTCGAAAACCGGAAGAATCATGCAAAACGATTGGGGGAAGAGGCGGGTACAAAGCTTCTGCTTCCTATGTTCGCAATGCTTGGAGTCGTACTCGTAATTATTATTATACCGGCATTTCTTTCCATGCAGATATAAGGAAGGGGAAATATATGAAAAAGATAAAGAAATTCTATGAGTTTATGCAAGAGGAACAGGGAATCGGAGTGGTTGAGGTTATATTAATTCTTGTTGTATTAATCGGCCTAATTATAATCTTTAAGGCACAGCTTACGGAACTAATCAACTCCATTTTTCAAAAAATTGTAAGTGAGAGTGCAGGAATCTGATATGGAAAAAAACGCAGTGAAGGGAGAAATTACTGCTTTCTTAAGTCTGCTGTTTATACTCATGGTTTCACTGGCAGGCGCGTTAGTTGAAAGTGCCTCCGTACAGGTGTTGAAGAATCTGAAGCGGGCGGACATGAACCTCGCAATTGAGAGCGTCTTTGCAGAATATCACAAAGACCTATTAGACAAGTATGAATTGTTTGGAGTCGATGCAGGATATGGAGAAAGCGAGATGAACAAGGATATGCTGTTAGAACGGCTGTCTTACTATGGCGCATGTGGGATAGAGAATGAAGTTAACCGGGCAGAACTTTTGAGTGATTCTTCGGGAAAAGCATTTTATATTCAGGTCATACGTTATATGAAGAACAAGCTGGGACTGAATTTTATGGAGGGTTCAACGGAAAAGGTACTAGAATGGCAAACGCAAAATGAAAAGGCAGAAGAATACAGTCGGGAAGATTTACAGATTCAAGAAGAGTTAAATTCTATGTTGGAGGAAACAGGAGAAAGTCTTCCACAGGAAGAAAATCCGATCCAATCAATTACAAATATCAAAAAGTCAAATCTATTGAATATCATTGTATCCAATCCGGAAGAGATATCAAACAGAAATATTGAGATAAGCAAGCTGCCGTCCGGCAGACAATTAAATAAAGGAAAAGGAACATTTTCTCATACACAGGAAGTAAATGACGCGATGGGAAAGTTGTTTTTACAGGAATATCTGATGGGACATTTCACAACAGCCCTCGATTCGGAGCCACGGAATGCGCTAATGTATGAGATAGAGTATTTACTCGGCGGAAAAGAAAGCGACGCTGAAAATCTGGAAATTGCAGTGAAAAAGATTCTTGCAGTCCGTTTTGCTCTAAATTATGCCCATCTTCTGACAGATAAAGTTCGAATGATGGAGGCAGAGACGATGGCGCTGGGGTTGTGCAGTCTGCTGACGATACCTGCGATTACAAAGGTCGTAAAACATGCACTGTTGCTTGCCTGGGCTTACGGTGAAAGTATTATAGACACGCGTATTTTAATTGCAGGGAAAAAAGTCCCTGTAGTAAAAAACACTGAAAACTGGAATCTGCAGTTGTCACAGCTTGTACATGTGCATGAAGGACAGGTTCCTTATGGCAAAGACGAGGCAGGAGAAGGAATTACTTATCAAGATTATCTGAAAGGATTTTTGATTTTAGAAAAAAAGGAGAGATTATGCATTCGGGCGCTGGATCTAATAGAAAGTAATCTTGGAATCAAGTCTGATTGCTGCATTACGCAGTTAGAAGTGGTAAGTACTTGTAGTCTGCGAAAAGGGATTCAATACGAATTTCTAACCTACTTTGGTTATCAATAGAAATACTAGGGGTGAATGGAGATGTTCTTTCTATCCCGAAACAAACACAATAATATAAAACGAAAGGAGAAGACTCTGTATGGCACATCGATTTAAAAAAATTTCCCACAATTTAATAGAAAGGACATCTTCATTCACCTCTAGAGGAAGTATTACGCTTGAAGCAGCGCTTGCTGTCCCGATTTTTTTCTTTGGAATTCTGAGTCTGGTGTATCTGATGGAGATTCTTTCGGTGCGTACAACTATGAAGTCGGCATTGTACACAGTGAGTAGAGAAATGGCGAGGGAGGCGTGGATAACTCCGGTGATTGTGCCATCGCATGTGGAGAAAGAAATTGTTGAATTGATTGGAAGAGAACGTCTTGACAGAAGCATTGTAGCAAATGGCAGCAATGGATTGGACTGTAGTGGCTCGAAGCGGCTCTGGAATACATCTATTATGGAGCTAAGATTACGTTATCAGATTAAAATACCAATTATATTTTTTAAAATTCCATTAGTTGATTGTATTGAGTCTGTTCGCATCAAAGGATGGACAGGTTATGAGGATGTACTTGATTGGGGAAATTCATCGGAGGAAATGGTTTATATCACGGAGACCGGCATAGTGTATCACAAAGATCCGGACTGCACATATCTGGAATTGTCAATTCAACCAGTGGAAAAAAGTCTTATAGATGGACTTCGGAATGAAAGTGGAGAAAAATACAAAAAGTGTTTTATATGTATGAAGAAAGTCAAGGATGTGGAACGAGTCTATATTACCGACACAGGAAATCATTATCACAGCTCGGTAAACTGCAGCGGTCTAAAACGAAATGTCTATGCTGTCAGAATATCAGAGGTGTATGGAAAGGGAGGATGTTCCAGATGCGTGAAATAGTCAATGCAATTATGCTTATTCTTTTAGCAGGCGCCAGTTATTGTGATTGCAAGACAAGGCAGATTCCCATGAGACTAATTGTCGTCATGGCGGCTCTGATGTGTCTTTCCTGGCTGTTGCCGCCGGAAGAAAATGTGCTGTCTATAGTGATAGGTTTGGTCATTGGCATATTGTTTATAGGAATCAGCAGGTGCACCAGAGAGGCAATTGGATATGGAGACAGTCTGATACTGCTGATTTTGGGAGGTTGTCTTGGTGGCCTTCGTGTATGCGTGCTGGTCATGACAGCATTTGGGGTGGCGAGCATGCTTTCTGCGGTAAAACTGATTCGCAGAAAATGGAACCGCAGATTTTCTTTTCCATTTGTCCCGTTTCTGCTGATTGCATATGTAGGGGTGATGTATATATGAAAAAAACATTGAAAGGAAGCTATACGATTGAGGCAGCATTCATTGTTCCAATTGTCTTAAGCCTGTTTGTCGTGCTGGTATACACTCTTTTTTATTATCATGACAAGAATATCGTGGCAGGGGCGGCATATGAGACACTTGCAATAGGAACCGGAAGAATGGAGTATGATACAGAAAAGTTAAGCACGTTTTTTCAAGAACGCATTCAGGGAAAGCTATTGCTTTTTAAAAATATAGAAGACGATATTGAAATAGGAAAAGAAGAAATTAAGATTCAGTGTGAAGGAAGAAAAAAATATATGAGATTCAAGGTGATACAAAAAGCAAAGATCACGGAACCGGAAGAATTTATCCGTAATCTTCGAAAAATAAATAATTTGGAATGATAGGAGAAGAAGTGTGAGAACATATTATAAAAATGATTTAAAGAGAGCATATTTGATTCTGGAAGGCAATGGAAATACGCTGGAAGGCTATCAGATCTGTATGCTGCAGGAAAATGAAATTCAAGGGTTGTTGCCGTTGGATGTCCGTTATGTAGATAATGTGAGAAATTATTACTATGATATTAGCGGAAAGGTGTCATTAAAATCTATGCATGAAAAGGTGAAATTAACGTATGAAGAAATTCAGAATCTAATTGAAGCTTTATTATATACGCTGAAAAATGTCCGCAAATATATGCTTGAAGGGGACGGCTTGTTGTTGGAGCCGGAGTATATTTTTTGTGAGCAAGAACAATTCTTTTTCTGTTATATGCCACAAAGTGGGATGCTGTTGACAGAGGAGTTTCACAGACTGACAGAGTATTTTGTACGGGAGGTCGATTATCAGGATGAGGAAGGCGTGCGTCTGGCATATACGATGCATAAAGCAACCATGGAAGAGAATTACAGTATAGAGAGGATTATGGAACAGTTGATTTTTACGAAAAAAGAGATGCCTCCTGTAGTCAATTATACGGAAAGAATGGAAGAACAGAAAACAGAGGCAATGAGGCTGGGCGAGAAAAGAGATTTGTGGGAGCCTGTGAAGAGATTTCTCGAAAGGAGAAGAAAAGACAGAGACCACTTCTGGGAACAGGAACACATTGACTGAGAGGGGTTGTCTTCTCGAGAAAAATTCTTTATAATAGAGACAATTATTTCTTGAGAGGTTATACTATGGAAGGTCAGAAAAAGTCAGTTTGTACAATCACGATCGTTGCAATTAATGTTATTGTTTTCTTTTGGCTGTCATTTGGTGGAATGACAGAGGATGCTGTATATATGTTGGAAAAGGGAGCAATGTATACGCCATTTTTTCTTGAAAAACGAGAGTACTATCGAATTTTCACCTGCTTATTTTTGCATTTTGGATTTGCACACCTGATGAACAATATGCTGACTTTGTGTGTTGTTGGATGGAATGTGGAACAGGTAGTCGGAAAGGTGCGCTTTATTCTGATATATTTTTTAAGCGGGCTAGGAGGCAATATACTGTCGCTTGCAATGGAAGTTGTAACACAGCAGTATAACATTTCTGCGGGAGCTTCCGGTGCGATTTTCGGTCTGACAGGTTCACTTCTGTGTCTTGCTGTCATGAACCGGGGACGTGTAGGTAATGTTACCGGACAGGGGATGCTTGTAATGGTGTTAATTAGTCTTTATCTTGGATTTACAAGTGAGGGCGTAGATAATCTGGCGCACATCGGAGGGTTACTTACAGGATTTCTCGTGACACTTCTGATTTGCAGGAAGCGTTACCCGGAACGTCGTACCGATATCCGGGACTGATTCAACCTGGATTGTCCCGTGATGTGCATCAACAATGTTCTTAACGATAGAAAGACCCAGTCCGGTTCCGTTTTTCTTGTATGTAATAAATGGTTCAAAAATGGAATCCAGATGTTCTTTCGGGATGCCGCATCCGTTATCTTTTATTGTAATAATTATGTGCCCAGATGCTGAGGAAACGTTTACAACAACGAAACCGTCAGGAGCAGCTTCGAAAGCATTTTTTAGGAGATTTGAAAATACTTCTTGTAATTTGATTTTATCTCCTGTAATCTGATGGAAAGAGGGTTCAACATCGCAGGTGTATATCAGCTTCGCGCCTGCCATGTATGCAGTGAAGGAATGAATCATTTGTTCCATGAAGGGACGTATTTCGAATGTGGAAATGTTCAGACTGTCACTGGCTGAAAGATTTGAAAAGTCATTGATTAATTGTGTTATAAATTCCAAATCAAGGGCAAGACTTGACCAATGGGGAAACTGCTTTGCTTCCGGATGTTTGATTTCAATTAATTGGAGTGTACTAGATAGTGTTGTAAGAGGGTTTCGTAGTTCGTGTGCTAATTTACTTAGCATAAGTTCATAGTCTTTTTCTAACATCATAAGAGATACCGCCTTTCAAGCAAAGTTTAACATTGGAGCTCTTTTTGTTCAAACAAAACCAATCGACATAATTCGACAAAGACTATAAATTTGAGAAAGAAGGAAGAAGAGATGAGAGAAGAAAATTGTATTTTCTGTAAAATTGCAGCAGGTGAGATTCCATCGGCTACACTTTATGAGGATGATGACTTCAGAGTAATTCTGGATATTGAGCCTGCATCAAAAGGACATGCATTGATTCTGCCAAAAGAACATTATGCAAATCTATATGAACTAGACGATGAAGTGGCAGCAAAAGTATTGGTGCTTGCAAAGAAGATGGTTACAAAACTGACAGATATTCTGGGATGTGAAGGATATAATATCGTACAGAATAATGGAGAGGCAGCAGGACAGAGCGTGTTCCATTATCATATGCATTTGATTCCACGTTACAAAGAAGATACAGTGAAAATTAAATGGAAGTTGGGTAAATTAACCGAAGAAGATAAGGAAGAAATTTTAAGAAAGATAAACGAATAATAGTCAGTGTTTAAAGAGGAATTTATTGTGGAGTACAGGGCGAGAAAAGAGGAAAGATTTAAGAGTATCTATGAAGCATATTCAGATGATATTTTTAAGCTTTCTATGTACTATACAAAAGACTATGAAGCATCACAGGAGATTATGCAGAATGTGTTCTTTAAATTTTATCTGCATATGGATAATGTGAAGCTTGACTGTATTCGGCCATGGTTGATTCGCACAGCGAGAAACATGGTTTACAATCACAGTAGGGACAGCCAGTATGAGATGTTCGGAGAAGTGATTGAGGTGTTGGTGGAGAAAGATGATGCCGAGATTTCATTAGAAGAAAAATACATAAGAGGCGAACGGAGAAAAGAAGTAAGTGAGCTGTGTCAGAGTATATTAGGACGTTTATATGTGGAGCATCGAGGATGGTATGAGGCATTAATATTAGTATACTGCCTTGAAAAACCACAATCGGAGGCGGCAGATGAACTCGGAATCACACTTGAGGTATTACATAGTAGATTGTATAGGGCAAAACAGTGGATTAGAAAGAATTATGAAAAGAAGTACAGAGAGGCTTCGAATTGGATTTAGACAATAATTTCTAAAAGGTGCTTTTGTAAAAAAGGATTTATCACTTACTGTACAAGAAAAGGTGCCGAAACGACACCTATTTCTACAATAAATTAAATTTCTGACACATACTGTTGCATGCTAATTCGCAATATTAACGAGCAGCACCTTCGATAAGATTAATGATTGTATTGATAGAATCCTGCTGAGATGATTGTAGCATAGCATCTATGTAAACATCTCTCTCTGCATATAATCTTTGGATAGCATCTAAAAGCACTTCCTTGTTCAATTCCTCTTCTTCTAAAACCATACTGAATCCCTGACGTTCGAAAGAACGTGCATTTAAAATCTGGTCGCCACGGCTGGCATTTGCTGAGAGTGGTATCAGCAAATTTGGCTTGCGCAATGCAAGAAGCTCGCATATTGCGTTTGCGCCGGCTCTTGAGATTACGATATCTGTGAGTGCGAATAAATCTTTCAGTTCATGCTGGATATATTCGAACTGTACATAGCCTTTTAAAGAGTTTAGGGATTCATCCGTTTTATCTTTTCCACACAGATGGATAACCTGAAAATCTTTTAACAGTTCCGGCAGAATAGAACGTACAGCATTGTTCACGGCTGCAGAACCGAGGCTTCCACCGATAATCAGAATGACTGGTTTGTCAGGTGTGAGACCGCAGAATTTAAGCGCGGCTATTTTATTGCCGGATAAGAGTTCCTGCCGGATAGGGGAACCTGTCAATACGGCCTTGTCTTTAGGAAGGTGTTCTAAAGTCTCAGGGAAATTGCAGCATACCTTTGTTGCTGATGGAATGGACAGGCGATTTGCAAGTCCCGGAGTCATATCAGATTCATGGATAATCGTTGGCACATGGCGTCTTTTTCCTGCCATTACGACAGGGACTGAAACAAAACCACCTTTTGAAAAAATAACATCAGGTTTTAATTTTTTTATTAATGCGCTTGCTTCTTGAAATCCTTTCAGCACACGGAATGGATCAGAAAAATTCTCAAGACTGAAATAGCGGCGGAGTTTTCCAGAAGAAATTCCGTGATAAGGAATCTGGAATTGTTCAATTAATTCTTTTTCAATGCCTGTATAAGAACCGATATAGTGGATATCGTATCCTAGTTCTTTCAGGCGAGGTAATAAAGCAATATTAGGTGTCACATGGCCGGCTGTACCACCACCGGTTAATACAATACGTTTCATAACATCCCTCCGAAAATTTCTCTATGATGAATAATATTATACAGTATTTGGGGAAAGGTCAAGAGAAATGCAAAAGCGGAGTGGAGAAAAGAGGGAGAAAAGTGAGTAAGGAGTTTAAAGAGTTTCTTCAAGATGAAATGAATAGGGAGGCAGATGAAATCATGCGAGAAGTAGAGAATGATCCTGAGATTGCGGATCTGAAAGCACCACCTGAGCTAAAGAACAAACTTATGGAGCAAATTCGTGAATACGAAGAGAAACAAGCATATCAAAATCTCTCGCCGGAAGATCAAGAGTTAATCCGGCTCGGAAAGGTATATAAGAGGAAACGTAGGTACAGAAAGTATCTGGTTCTTGCTGCTTCACTTATTATGGTAATGGCACTCGGCGTGACCAGTGTCGGTGGACCAAAGAGGATGATAGAGGTTGTGGGACAGATGATGGCAGGAAGAAAACAGGTACTTGTTAATACGGATAGTGATAAAATTGAGCTGATTGAAACTATAGACGAGGAAGAAGCCTATCAGTTGATACAAGATGAGTTTGGCTTTACACCGGTCAGATTGTATTATCTGCCGGATGGAATGGAATTTCAAAAAGTAGAGATTTATGATGAAATACAAAGTGCGCAATTGACGTATCGAAAAAAAGAAGATAGGGGAATTGTACTTCGAATGCAATTAAATTATAGAACACAATCATTTGGTTTAGATAATGAGGATGAAATAGTTGGCACGTATGTAATAGAAAATGAAAAAGTTTGTATAAATGTAACCAAATATTTTATTAAAGACGAACAAGAAAATCGTTGGGTTGCACAGTTTTCGTATAAAGACGTACAATATTTTTTACTTGTCGCAGATGTAGGAGATATAGAATTTAAAAAAATTGTAAAAAACTTGGAATTTTTTTAAAAAAGTGCGTCAGTTTTTTGCTTCTCGCGTGTCTATATATTAGAAGGACGTAAGGAGGCAGGAAAATGAAGAAAAACATTATAATGATGCTGTTAGCATTAATGCTATGTGCAATGGTAATCTGTACGGATAATACAACAGCTTATGCAGAGGAACAGGAAGAAGATGTGGATATGTCATTTCTCCTAACAGAGGATGCATTGATTGGACATATGGAATACAGTACATATGGTGTGTATCTTTGGGATGGATTTTCAGTTATCAATGATGCGGGAAATGGGAAGATTGGCGCCGGAGGTATGACAACTGCAGCCAGAGCATGTAATGTGACGATTAATTCCATTGTGGAGAGAAAGACAAGCAGCGGCACATGGGCTAGAGTTACATCATGGGTTGCGGAAAAAGAGTACGATAGCTCGGTTGCTATCAGTAAATATCTTACTGTAGGAAAGGGAAGCTACTACCGTGTACGCTCGATTCACTCGGCTAGCTCAGATGTGAGTAGTTCTTGTACATCAGCGCTTTTGATTGATTAAAGATTGCCATAGGCATATCTCTGTGGGGTCTGTTGCAGCCACTGCGGTTACGCAAACCAAAAAAAATAAGATTAAAAACCTTACGTTAGAGAACCACATCGCTAATAAGCGTTTCGCGAAGTCAGCAGTGGCTGCAACAGACCCCATGGGTAAAAAAGGAATGGAATACCATTCCTTTTCTTTATGCCTAAATTTACGGCTAAAAGATTATCTTCCGGTTGCCTGTCTTAAAGCTTTTGCTAATTGGTCAGGGCAGGAAGTTGGGCGTGGACCGCATTTGATGCCTTCGATACGGGAAAGAGCATCGTCTACCTTCATACCTTCAATTAAATGGGCAACACCCTGTGTGTTTCCGGCACATCCCCCAACAAATTCTACGTGTTGGATAATATCATCTTCTACTTCTAACTTGATAAGACGTGAACAAACGCCTGATGGTTTGAATTCCATAATCATTCCTCCTAGTATTTGAGATATTGCTATTATATCAGAGAAAAAAAGAAAAAACTAGATATAATAGACTTGAGTTTTGGATGCTTCAACCCTTCCTTCCAAAGTTATCCCATATTTTTCATTTACTTTTAGGGGTGCTATATCCCGGGGGATATTCAATTCGCTGCTTGTTTCCCTCACATCCCTTATTTCTGTTCCGGCATAACTGTCTGCATCATACAGTGACTCTTTTGACTTCTGGTCTGAAACACCGCCACATTGAATATATCTGCAGAGGTGCGAAAACGGACGTCTTATGTCTGTTTCAAGAACAAAGATGAGAATTACTCTCCACAGATATGACTTTTATGATTTGGATTGTGAATTTATCCCATAGATGATATAATTCCGATAATATATCTGAAAAAGTAACTTTTGAGATGAAGAATAAAAAGAATGTGAGGAATTAATTATGATAGGTATTATCGGAGCTATGGAGGAAGAGGTAGCATTATTAAAAGATACAATGGAGATTGAAGAGACTACTGAGTATGCTTCTATGAATTTCTGCAAGGGAGTGTTGTGTGGGAAGGAGACCGTTGTAGTCAAGAGTGGAATTGGTAAAGTGAATGCGGCCCTCTGTGCACAGATTCTTGTGGACCGTTTCGGTGCCGACATCCTGATTAATACAGGTATTGCAGGTTCGTTGGATGCGGATATTGATATCGGTGATATGGTGATTTCTACAGATGCAGTAGAGCACGATATGGATGCAAGTATTTTTGGCGATCCGGTAGGACAGATTCCGAGAATGGACACATTCTCGTTTCCGGCAGACGAAGAATTGGTAAAGAAGGCGGTAGCATCGAATGAAGAAGCCAATCCGGATATCAAGACATTTACAGGACGTATTGTGAGTGGAGACCAATTTGTGTCTTCGGCAGAGGTGAAAGACAGATTGGTAAAGACCTTTTCGGCCAAATGTACAGAGATGGAAGGCGCTGCGATTGCCCATGCAGCATACCTGAACAAAGTTTCGTGTGTCATTATCCGAGCAATTTCGGACAAAGCTGACAATAGTGCGACGATGGATTATCCTACCTTTGAAAAGAAGGCAATTGACCATTCTGTAAGGCTTATGAAGAATCTGCTTCCGAGATTATAAATAAATATCGACAAAACAGAAATTTGCGGCACATCCGATGTGTAGAATTCTGTAAAACGATTTTAACCCCTGGCTTCTTTTTTTACTGTATAATTGCAGTTACAAAAAAGAAGGAGGGGTTTTTATGTTGGAAACAATTATAACAAAATCCATTATTTTTTACGCAATGGGGATTACAGCGGTATTGGGAGTACTAGGGAAAATCATTTCTCAGATTACATTAAGAAAAATGGTAAAATCGGCCGGCGAAATTGGTAAGAGTAATCATAAACTAATGAAGCTTGTAAAAGCAAAATTTGAACATGCAAGTATGGTAAGTGACAGAGTGCAGAACGTAGAAGTTTTCGTAAATAAGTATATTTTTGAATATAAGACTTTGGGCCTGCGGTTATATACATGGCGGGGATTATTAAAAAAATGTATGTGGATTCTGGGAATTCTGGGAACTCTGGGCATGCTTGCGGGTTACCGTCTGGACGGAATGGGTGAACTCACGATTCAATATGGCATTTGGACAAGCGTTGGTGTTGTTCTGCTGTTTTTGATACATATTTCCACAGATGATGAGTATATGCTGCAGATGACAGAGAATTATATTGTGGATTATCTGGAAAATGTCTGTGCACACAGGTATGCAAAGGCAAATCAGACTGTCTTGGAGGAAGAAAAAGAGGATATTTTAGCAGTGCAGCAGACAAGACAGGAGGAAGAGGAAGAGTCTCCGTTGCAGGAAAAATCGACTGAACGGGAGAAAAATGCCCGGGAAATCCGCATTCGGGAGATACTCCAAGAGTTTTTGGCTTGATAAAATAGACTTCATTTGGTAAAATGTATTTAATTATTGTGTAATTTACAAAAGGAGAGGATAAAAATGAGCAATAAAGTAACATTTGACTATTCAAAAGCAAGTACATTTATCAGTGAAAATGAAGTGAAATATATGAGTAAGCTGGCTGTAGACGCGAAAGATTTACTTGTCAGCAGACAGGGAGCAGGAAATGATTTCATTGGCTGGATTGATTTGCCTGTTGATTATGACAAAGAAGAATTTGCCCGTATTAAAAAAGCGGCAGAAAAGATTCAAAATGATTCGGAAGTATTGTTGGTAATCGGTATTGGCGGTTCTTACCTCGGTGCAAGAGCGGCAATTGAGTTCTTAAGACACAATTTCTACAATGTGGTTTCAAAAGAAATTCGCAAGACACCAGAGATTTATTTTGTAGGAAATAACATCAGCAGTACATATATCAAGCATTTAATTGATGTAATCGGCGATCGTGATTTCTCAATTAACATGATTTCAAAATCAGGTACTACAACAGAACCTGCAATTGCATTCCGTGTATTCAAAGAGATGATGGAGAAGAAATACGGAAAAGAAGAAGCAGCAAAGAGAATCTATGCTACAACGGATAAGGAAAGAGGAGCTCTTAAGAATCTTGCAACTGAAGAAGGATACGAAAGCTTCATAGTACCGGATGATGTCGGAGGACGTTTCTCTGTTCTTACAGCAGTGGGTCTTCTTCCAATTGCAGTAAGCGGTGCAGATATCGACAAATTGATGGAAGGTGCAGCAGCAGGAAGAAAAGCAGCACTTGAATTGCCATTTGAAGAAAATGATGCATTGAAATATGCAGCAATTCGTAATATTTTACTTCGCAAAGGAAAAGCAATCGAAGTATTGGCAAATTATGAGCCATCACTTCACTATGTATCTGAATGGTGGAAGCAATTATACGGTGAAAGTGAAGGCAAAGATCAGAAAGGTATCTTCCCTGCAGCAGTAGATTTGACAACTGATCTTCACTCTATGGGACAGTTTATCCAGGATGGTAACCGTATCTTGTTTGAAACTGTAATGAACGTGGAAAATGTGGCAGAAGAGATTCTTTTAAATGAAGAACCGGTAGATTTAGATGGATTGAACTATCTTGCAGGAAAATCAGTTGACTTTATTAACAAGAGTGCGATGAACGGAACAATCCTTGCCCATACAGACGGTAATGTACCGAACCTGATGGTTAATATTCCGGAACAAAATGAGTACTATCTTGGTCAGCTATTCTATTTCTTTGAATTTGCATGTGGCGTAAGCGGATACATCTTAGGTGTTAATCCATTTGACCAACCGGGCGTTGAAAGCTATAAGAAAAATATGTTTGCTTTACTTGGAAAACCGGGATATGAAAAAGAAAGAGAAGAATTGTTAAAGAGATTATAAAAATAAAAGCCAGAGTTACCGCATATTGTGGCAGCTTTGGCTTTCTACGTCAAATAAGGAAGTGATGGATTGTTACCAAACCACATATTACAAAAGACAATAAATGATATTAGTGGAATTATAGGTGCAGGCTGCTCCATATGGAGCATAGAAGGAACATGCCTTGTGGGAGAGGTTGAGCCGGGCAGCGATTTGCAGGAAAAGGTGATTGATTTTCTGGAGGCTGCGGAACAGGATAACCAGAGGGTTGGAGAAAAAGAGGCATTCTTTTTAATTTGCGATAATCTGGAACCCGTGTATATTTTAGCAATACATGAGCGAATGGAAGTGGTTGAAGTGGCGGGAAGACTTTGCGTCAGTCAGTTTGAAAGCCTGCTTCATGCATATAGAATCCGTGTAGATAAGAATCAGTTTTATCAAAATCTGCTGTTGGACAACCTTCTGCTGGTGGATATTTATAATCAGGCCAAGAAACTTGGTCTGGAGAGTGAAAACAGGCGGGTAGTATTTATAGTAGAGACAAACGATGATGAGGACAAGGCTGCTACTCAGACACTGAAGAGTATGTATACATCAGGAACGAGGGATTTTATTACTGCAGTAGATGAGGGACATGTTATTCTGATTAGGACAGTGGACAGAACGGATGGTTATAAAGAAGTGAGTGATATGGCGAAGATGATTGTCGATACCATTAATTCTGAAGCTATGATGAATGTCCGGGTTGCGTATGGAACGATTGTGGATAGTCTTAAAGAGGTTTCCAAATCATATAAAGAAGCCGGTGTTGCCATGGAAGTAGGAAAGATTTTTTATATGGGTAAGCATATATTGGCATACAACGAGCTTGGCATTGGACGACTGATTCATCAACTGCCAGTGACTCTGTGCGAATTATTTCTAAAAGAAGTGTTTGAAGGCAGAGCAGAGGAGCAATTTGATGAAGAAACTTTGGGAACTGTAAATCGCTTTTTTGAGAATAATCTGAATATTTCTGAGACAGCAAGAAAACTCTATATTCATAGAAATACCTTGGTGTATCGGCTGGAAAAAATACAGAAACTCACGGGTCTTGATGTTCGTGTATTTGATGATGCGCTTACTTTTAAGATAGCGTTAATGGTATCAGAACATTTGAAATTTATACGAAGTGAGAATTAGAAAATAAATCAGGAGGAACTTGAAGATGATAAAATTATATAATCAAGGTGCATATCTGTTAAATGGCAT
Source organism: uncultured Clostridia bacterium (assembly GCA_937896665.1). Lineage (GTDB taxonomy): Bacteria > Bacillota > Clostridia > Lachnospirales > Lachnospiraceae > Faecalimonas. The sequence continues at coordinate 9,249 of CALBNS010000100.1, read as the reverse complement.
AGAGCTTGTGGAAGATACAGGTGATGCACAGGCAGCGATTGCTGCAAAGACTGGACATTCAGTGACAAAAGAAGAGGCTGCGAAGAATACGATTGCATATGGTATTTTGGAAGCGCACAATATCTCCTCTGACATGGAACGTCTGAAAATTAAATTTGACAAATTGACATCACATGATATTACGTTTGTAGGAATTATCCAGACGGCGAGGGCTTCCGGACTGGAAAAATTTCCAATCCCTTATGTACTTACAAACTGTCACAATAGTTTGTGTGCAGTAGGCGGAACAATTAACGAGGATGACCACATGTTTGGACTGACATGTGCGAAAAAATACGGCGGTATGTATGTGCCTCCTCATCAGGCGGTTATCCATCAGTTTGCAAGAGAAATGCTCGCAGGTGGCGGAAAAATGATCCTTGGTTCTGACAGTCACACACGTTATGGTGCTCTTGGTACAATGGCGATGGGAGAAGGCGGACCTGAGCTTGTAAAACAATTATTGAATAAAACATATGACATTAAGATGCCGGGTGTGATTGCAATTTATTTAGACGGAAAGCCTTCTGTCGGAGTAGGTCCTCAGGACGTTGCACTTGCAATTATTGGGGCAACCTTTGGCAATGGTTATGTCAATAACAAGGTTATGGAATTCGTGGGCCCTGGTGTTGCGAATTTGAGTGCAGATTTCCGTATTGGAATCGATGTTATGACCACGGAGACAACCTGTCTGTCTTCTATCTGGAAAACAGATGATACAATCAAAGAATTCTATGATATTCATGGCAGAAGTGAAGATTATAAAGAACTGAATCCGGGTGCAGTGGCATATTATGATGGTGTCGTATATGTAGACCTGAGTAAGATTAAACCAATGATTGCAATGCCGTTCCACCCAAGCAATACTTATACAATTGATGAAGTGAATGCAAATCTGAAGGATGTCCTGCACGACGTAGAGCAGAGAGCACTTGTAAGCCTTGATGGTGCCGTAGATTACTCATTACAGGATAAGATTCGCGATGGAAGATTATATGTAGAGCAGGGAATTATTGCAGGCTGTGCGGGCGGTGGTTTTGAAAATATCTGCGCTGCGGCAGACATTATCCGTGGAGAGAATATTGGTTCTGATGCATTTACATTCAGCGTATATCCGGCAAGTACACCGGTTTACATGGAATTGGTAAGAAACGGTGCGGTTGCTGATCTGTTGGCAGCGGGTACAGTTGTAAAGACAGCATTCTGCGGACCTTGCTTTGGTGCAGGAGATACACCGGCGAACAATGCATTTAGTATTCGTCACTCTACAAGAAACTTCCCGAATCGTGAAGGGTCTAAATTACAAAGCGGTCAGATTTCTTCGGTGGCACTTATGGATGCACGTTCGATTGCAGCAACAGCGGCAAACAAGGGATATTTGACATCGGCTGCTGATGTAATGGACATTGAATATAAGGCGCCAAAATATCATTTTGATGCAAGTATCTATGCAAATCGTGTATTTGACAGCAAGGGTGTTGCAGAGCCAGAGGTAGAGATTCAGTTTGGTCCAAATATCAAGGACTGGCCAGCAATGTCAGCATTACCGCAAAACTTAATATTAAAAGTGGTTTCTGAGATTCATGATCCTGTTACAACGACAGATGAATTAATTCCATCAGGAGAAACTTCTTCTTACCGTTCAAACCCATTGGGACTTGCTGAGTTTGCTCTGTCTCGTAAAGACCCGGCATATGTAGGACGTGCAAAAGAAGTACAGCAGGCACAGAAAGCGATTGAAGCAGGTAATTGTCCGGCAGAAGCTTTCGCGGAATTGAAACCGGTCTTCCAGACAATCTGCAAGGTTTATCCAGATGTGAGCAAAGAAAATGTTGGTGTCGGAAGTACAATTTTTGCAGTAAAACCGGGTGATGGTTCTGCTCGTGAGCAGGCTGCTTCCTGCCAGAAGGTACTTGGCGGATGGGCAAACATTGCTAATGAATACGCAACAAAGCGTTACCGTTCAAACTTAATCAACTGGGGTATGCTTCCATTTATCACAGAAGAAGACCACACAGCATTAAGCTTCAAAAATGGAGATTACATCTTTGTTCCTGATGTTCGTAAGGCTGTAGAAGAAAAAGCAGATGTGATTAAAGCTTATGTAGTTGGCGATGAGTTGAAGGAGATTACATTAAAACTTGGTGATCTGACAGACAATGAGAGAGAGATTATTTTGAAAGGCTGTCTGATTAACTACTATAAAGGATAAAGGAAAAAAGGAGATGTTGAAAGACATCTCCTTTTTTGTGGATATAAAATCTGAAAAAAAGAAAAAATAATATAAAAAATCAGAAAAGCAGTTGACAAAGTTTTAACAAGGTGGTAGTATGAGTACAACAACAAAAGAACTTAACACATTTCCAAAAGAACTTCTGAAAATAAGATTTTTGAATTTCAAGTAAGAGAGATTTCGAACGAAGAGAAATTATTTCTGACGAGAAAGGAAGTAATGATTATAATTCAGAAATCATCTGAAATGGAAAGGGAGAATCTTCAAGTAAGAAGCAAGTATAGAGGAGAGGAAAGGTTCTAGAGATTGGAATAAGAAAGAATAGGAGGCTTAATCCCATGGACAATTTCGATTCTACAATTCAATATGTTAGTGGTATGGCAAATGAGGAAACCTGTGAGAAAAGCCCTTACCATAGATTATAAATCCAGAGAAACATGAGAATGAAAGTGGATTCGGAGAGTAGTAAGATATCTGGTAAACGATAACGTATTTGCAGACATATTGAAAAAATACCACATAGATTCAAAGAAAAAATAGAAGATGTGTAAAGAAACATTAGAAGATATAATGAGAGAAAATCAAGACTTTAAGTTATAGTTCGAGAGAAGTGAGAAGAGGTCACAGGTTAATTATTTTTTCCTCCGAATATGAAAAATGAATGAAACTGAATATTAAAAGGTAGTCATTATAAGAAGATGTAATGCCTACCTTTTTTGTTACATTTTTGTTACATGTTTTTGACATTGATAATCTACTGTGCTAAAATGAATTCGTATTATTATTTTGAAAAATATGGAGAATAAATATAGGGGTGAGTACATTGGATAAAAATGAATATCGAGTGAAGACAGAGCAGATGCTCGAATATATGAAACAGAAATCTTACAAGAAGGCAATGGAGATAGCGGACAGTCTTGACTGGAATAAGGTGAAGAATGTGCCGGTGCTTTGTACAGTAAGTGAGATTTATGAATATAATAAGGAATATGAAAAGAGCCGGGATGTTTTGTTCATGGCGTATGATCGTGCTCCGGAGAGCAGAAAGATCGTATACCGTCTGGGAACTTTGGCATTAAAGTTAGATGATTTGAAAGAAGCAAAGGACTGTTACCAAGAATTCATGGCGCTAGCACCGAAGGATCCGAATGGTTATATTTTTAAATATAAACTTCTAAAATACCAGAAAGCACCATTGGAGCAGCAGATCGAAGTGCTTGAAGAGTTTAAAAAGATAGAATATGTTGAGAAATGGGTATATGAACTGGCACAGTTATATCATGAAGCTGGTATGACAGCAGAGTGCCTGGAGGAATGCGACGATTTGATTTTGTGGTTTAGTGAAGGACGATATGTTCTTATGGCTATGGAATTAAAGATGAAATATAAGCCGCTCACACCATTGCAACAGGAAAAATATATGCTCCAAGTGAATAAGAAAGCACAGAAAGCTGCAGCTGAATCAGAACCGCAGCAAGAAAATGAAGAGATTGCCCAACCGGTGGAAGAGATTGTTGAAATTGAGGAGGCTGTGGAAACTGTAGAAGAAGAAACACCTGCAGACGGGATTAGAGAGCCAGAGAAGACAGATGAGTCGGAGGAGATAGATGAGTCGGAGGAGATAGAAGAGGTTGAGAAACCGGAAGTTGCTGCAGAAGAAAAGAAGCAACAGACATCCGGTCTTAGCATAGAAGATATTCTCCACAGTTGGGAAGAGACTCAGAAAGAAAATGCTCAGATTATCATGGCTGAGCATGAGAGAGTACAGATTGAAAAGGAAAGACAAGAAGCAGAAAAACCGGAAGAGCAGAATGAAACAGATATTCTCCCGGATGATGTAAAACAGCTTATGGAAGAACTGGAAGCTGAATCAGCAGAGATAGCGGCACAGAAGACAGTTCCGGAAGATGCAGGGGAAGTAGTGGAAAGCGCTGCAGAAGTATCGGAAACAGCTCCGGTGATGAAAGAGAGCGAAGCAATCGAAGAGATGAAAGCAGTTGAAGAAATCGAAGATCCTTCCAAGGATTACGGCATTAAGTTGGGTGATACCCAATCTATTACCATTTCTGCTAAAGCATTGAAAAACGACAGAATTATGGAGGTGCCTGAAGAAAAACCGATTCAGAAAACAGTTACCTCAAAATTTGATACAGGTTTTATTGTACAAGGTCGTTATGATTTGGAAGCTCAGAGTGAGATCGGACTTAAAGCAGGTTTGACAGAAGAACAGAAGCAGTTGTTCTCATATTTTGTTCCGGTACATGGCATGAGTGAACAGATTGTAGATGTTTTGCAGAAAGATAAAAGCTGCCGTGCAAGATATGGAACATCCAGAATTGGTAATCTGATTATTGTGGGACGTAAGGGTACAGGAAAGACTGTTCTCGCAGTGAATTTTGTAAAGGCGATCCAAAAATCAAGGAAGCTGAAACAAGGTAAAGTTGGAATTGTAACAGCGGAATCGTTGAATAAGAAAGATGTTTCTAATATTATGGAGAAGCTGCATGGCGGAGCGCTTGTCATTGAAAGAGCATCTAAGATGAACAGAAAGACAGTCACCAAATTGAGCGAATTGATGGAAGAACAGACCGGGGAAATGTTCGTTATTCTGGAAGATGAAAGGAAACCGCTTGATAAGATGCTTTCAGTACATCCTAATTTTAGCAAGAAATTCACATCCCGTATAGAATTGCCGGTATTTATCAATGATGAACTGGTGACATTTGGACAAACATATGCGAAGGAAAATGGTTATAAGATTGATGATATGGGTATTCTGGCATTATACAGCCGTATTGATGTCCTTCAGAGAGAGGAGTCAGTTGTGACCGTTGCAGATATTAAGAATCTGATTGATGAGGCGATTGAGAATTCAAAGAAAGTAGATATGAAGAATTTCATGAAACGAATTTTTAAGAAAAATACGGATGACTTAGAAAGAGTTATATTGACGGAAAAAGATTTTAAAGCTTAAACGGAAAAAAGAGTTTTGAAAAGGAAAATCCTTGTTCAAAACTCTTTTCTTTTTGCCGTTAGTAAAGTATAATAGGTCTATATCAGTGAAAGGACTGGGAAGGTGGAATTATGGTAGAGAAGAAAGAAAAAAAGACCTATGAAGTCGGTGATTTAGACCATTATCTGTTTGGACAAGGCAATCATTATGAAATCTATAAGAAGCTCGGTTCACATATTGTAAAAGACGGAAGAAAAAAGGGAGTGTATTTTGCAGTATGGGCACCGAATGCAAAGACGGTATCGGTAGTTGGAGATTTTAATAATTGGACTCCGGGGGTTCATAAGATGGAAAGAGGCGAGCCTTTGGGTATTTATACTTGCTTTGTTTCGGAAGCAGAAAAAGGTAGCCTGTATAAATACTGTATTGAGACTGCAAAAGGTAATTTGCTATACAAAGCAGATCCATTTGCAAATGAATGTGAATTACGTCCGGGTAATGCTTCGAGAGTCACCGATATTAGTAATCTGAAGTGGAACGACGAAAAATGGATTGCAGCACGTAAGGAATGGGATTTTAAGAAAGAACCAGTTTCAATTTATGAAGCGCATATTGGCTCTTGGAAACGTCATCCGGGCAGAGAAGACGATGGCTTCTATACATATCGTGAATTTGCCGTAGAGGCAACGAAATATGTAAAAGAGATGGGATATACGCATATTGAATTGATGGGAATCGCAGAATATCCATTTGACGGTTCATGGGGATATCAGGTAACAGGATATTATGCACCTACTTCACGTTATGGTACACCGGAAGACTTTGCATATATGATTAATTATTTCCATAAGAATAAGATCGGTGTAATTCTGGACTGGGTACCGGCTCATTTCCCAAGAGATGGGCATGGATTGGCAGAATTTGATGGAACGGCAATGTTCGAATACGCAGATCCAAAGAAGGGTGAACATCCGGATTGGGGGACAAAGATTTTCGACTTTGGCAAAGCAGAAGTGCAGAACTTCTTAATTGCTAATGCGCTATTCTGGATTGAGCATTATCATGTAGACGGACTTCGTGTAGATGCAGTTGCTTCTATGTTATATTTAGATTATGGGAAACAGGACGGACAGTGGGTTGCGAACAAATACGGCGGCAACCAGAACTTAGAAGCAATTGGTTTCTTCAAGCACTTGAATTCGGTAGTGTTGGGAAGAAATCACGGTGCGATGATGATTGCAGAGGAGTCTACTGCATGGCCGAAAGTTACTGATACACCAGAGAATGACGGACTTGGTTTCAGTATGAAATGGAATATGGGATGGATGCATGACTTTACAGAGTATATGAAGTTAGACCCATACTTTAGAAAAGGTGCTCATTACAACATGACGTTTGCAATGAGTTATGCATATAGTGAAAAATATGTCCTTGTCTTGTCGCATGACGAGGTGGTGCATCTGAAATGTTCTATGCTTAATAAGATGCCGGGGCTTGGATTTGATAAGTTTGCGAACCTGAAGGCAGGATATGCATTTATGATGGGACATTCAGGTAAGAAGTTATTGTTTATGGGACAGGATTTTGCGCAGCTTCAGGAATGGAGTGAGGCACGTGAACTTGACTGGTATCTGCTTGCTGAAGAACCACATCAGCAGTTGAATGTATTCACTAAGGATTTACTTCAATTATATAAGAAGAATAAAGCGATGTATGAATGTGATTGTGATCCGGCTGGTTTTGAGTGGATTAATGCAGATGATGCAGACAGAAGCATTTACAGCTTTATGAGACATTCGAAAGACGGCAAAAAGAACCTGTTGTTTATATGTAATTTTACACCAGTGGCAAGACCGGATTACCACGTAGGAGTACCGAAGAGAAAACAGTATAAGCTGATTATTAACAGTGATGAAAAGAAATATGGTGGAAAAGGTATAGAAAGACCGACTGTTTACAAAGCTGTGAAGCAGGAGTGTGATGGAAGACCATATTCATTTGGTTATAATTTGCCGCCATATGGAGTTGCTATATTTGAATTTTAGTCACAATTATGTATGCGGAAAAGGAAGTCTTGATATTAAGGCTTCCTTTTGTTATGATGTTCAAGTGAGTTATGAACTTGTATATCGTTGTATAGGAAGGAAAATGTAATGAGATTGAGAAATATCCCCGGAGCAGATGATGTGATTCAAAACCATTTTGCTGCTATAAAAAATGAGGAAGAATGGAAAGGAAAATGGAGCGAAGTGTTTGGAAATGCCAATCCGATACATATTGAAATCGGAATGGGTAAGGGACAGTTTTTGTTAAATCTTGCCAGAAGAAATTCCAACATCAACTACATTGGCATAGAACGTTACTCCAGTGTTCTCCTGCGTGCTTTGGAAAAGTATGATACGGAAGAATTTTGCGAATTGAAGAATGTACGTTTTATTTGCATGGATGCATTTTTGTTGCCTGAGGTTTTCGCGGAGAAAGAAGTAGGGAAGATTTATCTGAACTTTTCGGATCCGTGGCCAAAAGCAAGACATGCGAGAAGGAGGCTGACTTCGACGCAGTTTTTAGCACAGTATGAAAAAGTGCTTGTTGAAGAAGGTGTGGTAGAGTTTAAGACCGATAACAGAGCACTGTTTGAGTTCTCTTTGGAACAGGTAGCGGAAGCAGGCTGGACGTTAGCTGCAAGTACATTTGATTTGCACCATGATGCAGTGCTGAACCAGGGAAATGTGATGACAGAGTATGAGGAAAGGTTCTCATCTATGGGAAATCCAATCCATAAGTTGGTAGCAGTGAGGCAATAGTTTGTTATTGTGGCATACTATATATAGAAAGAAAATATACGAGGCGGCTTATGAAAAAGAAACACTGTAAGAGCATTTTTTGTCGTTTTTTTTATGGAAATAAGAAATGTAGATGTAAAATGAATCGGATTAGAAGGTCGCTTGAGGAAGTGTGTCAAATATTACAAGGGAGATAGTTGGATGAATGCAGAAAGAAAAAGAGAACTGGCGCAAATATTTAGTTTGAAAAGGATTTTCTGGGTATTGTTAGGAAACACAATGTATTGTCTGGGAGTTGTGCTTTTCGTACTTCCGCTAGGTTTAATCACTGGTGGAACAACAGGGCTTGGCTTAATTGCGGAACATTATTTTAGAATACCGGTAGAGGTATTTGCGGCAGTTTTTAATACAATAATGTTTGGACTGGCAATCGTGACGTTGGGTGTGTCATTTGCACTGACGGCACTCATCAGTACATTTTATTTTCCGTTTATCCTAACGGTTTTGCAGAGAATAGAAGCACTTCAGAATATGACATCAGACCCGATGCTGTCAACAATACTGGCGGGAATACTGATTGGTATGGGGATTGGTGTGGTAATCAAGGCAGGTGCATCAACCGGAGGCATGGATATTCCCCCGCTGGTGCTAAATAAAAAGTTCGGTATTCCGATATCTGTAGGATTATATGCAATTGATTTTAGTATTTTACTGGTTCAGATATCATTTAGGGATCAGGAAAGGGTGCTTTATGGAATCCTTCTTGTGCTTATCTACACTGTTGTGATGAATAAAGTGCTGGTAAATGGAAAGAGTCAGATGCAGGTAAAGGTTGTCAGCGAAAAATATGAGGAAATTAATACTGCTATTCATCAGAAACTTGATCGGGGAACTACACTTATGAAGGCAGAGTCGGGATATCTGAGGAACGATACGATGATGCTTTTGACGGTCGTATCGAATCGTGAAATTGCAAAATTGAATCAGATTGTCCTGGCGATTGATCCGAAGGCGTTTATTGTTATTAATCAAGTGAACGAAGTTATGGGAAAAGGTTTTACCTTGCATAAGCATAAACTTTAAAAAAAAGTAACAATTTAACGATAAAAGTATAAATTAGTACTTGCTTTTTCCGGAAAAGTATTATATAATATCACTTGTGTCAAAGGTACACAAGATATAGGAAGCGCGATTAGCTCAGTTGGTAGAGCACCTGACTCTTAATCAGGGTGTCCAGGGTT
>CALBNS010000099.1 GCA_937896665.1 uncultured Clostridia bacterium | reverse complement strand
AGCATTTTGCCAACGATTTTTTTATTCAGTTCAGCTGGAAGGCTGAACTGTTACAAATTCTCAATATAAATGAAAAAAATAGTTGACTTTGTATTAAAGATGAGTTATTATAATCAAGTCGGTTGGAGCAAACGAGCTAGCCGATAAGCGGATGTGGCGGAATGGCAGACGCACAAGACTCAAAATCTTGCGTAGGTGACTACGTGCGGGTTCAAGTCCCGCCATCCGCATTGAACCTAATTGCTAGAATCCTTTATTTATAAGGTTTCTAGCAATTTTTTTTGCTCTTAAAAAATAAAAATGGGGAAGAAATAATTATATCTCTAAAAGCATTGAAAGAAAAATGTGATAATGATATGCTTATGTTAACCGGATGTGGCAAAGATACTCCTTTAGCCCAACAACCAAATGTGCAATCAGTGGCACAACTTGGTCAAATAGAAATTACAGCGCCGGAGAAAGTTTGTATTACGATTTCTGCGATTGGAGATGTAACAATGCGAAATTATATTGGGCAGGGGTATTCCAATTCATTTGACCAAACTTATGAATTACAGCAAGACAAGAGTTATTTTCTTGAAAATGTGAAAGATATCTTTAGGAAAGATGATCTGACTGAATACAGTAATGATTTTGGAGTTAGCATTGATGAAAAAGGTGTCTTGGGTTATCAAAAAATTTTAGAAAGAGGAGGAGCCGAATTTGAATAATAAAATTGTTTTAATCGATGGACATAGTATTCTAAACAGAGCATTTTATGGAGTACCTGATCTGACAAATTCAGAAGGACTTCATACAAATGCAATTTACGGTTTTTTGAATATTATGTTTAAGATTTTGGAGGAGGAGAAACCGGAGTATCTGACTGTAGCATTTGACGTGCATGCACCGACCTTCCGTCATGAAATGTTTCCAGAATATAAGGGGACTAGAAAGCCAATGGCAGATGAGCTGCGCCAACAGGTTTCTGTGATTAAAGATGTACTCCGGGCGATGGGGATAAAAATTATTGAACAGGCAGGATTGGAAGCAGATGATTTGATAGGAACACTCTCGAAACGTTGTGAAAATATGGGTATGGAAGTTGTCGTTCTCTCAGGTGACAGAGATTTATTACAATTAGCTACAGAGCATGTCAAAATCCGTATTCCAAAGACAAAACAAGGACGAACAGAGGTAGAGGATTACTATGCTTCTGATGTAAAGGACCGCTATCAGGTAACACCAAAGGAATTTATTGATTTGAAGGCTTTGATGGGCGATACATCAGACAATATTCCGGGTGTCCCTAGCATTGGTGAAAAAACGGCAGCTAAGATTATTGTGGAATACAGCTCTATTGAAAATGCATATGCACATGTAGATGAATTAAAACCACCTCGTGCAGCAAAAGCGTTACAAGAACACTATGATTTAGCAGAACTTAGCAAAGTACTTGCGACAATTAATGTAGATGCCGATTTTGAATATAAAATAGACGAGGCAAAATTAGAAAATATGTACACGGAAGAAGCCTACGTATATTTTCAGAGATTACAGTTTAAAAATTTTCTGTCTCGTTTTGAGGTTGCTGTCCCGGAAAATACAATTGAAGATGCTTTCAAAAAGATTGTGAAATTGGAGGAAGCAGAAAAAATCTTTAAAGAAGCAACAGCAAAACAGACAGTAGGAATTTCGTTTTATAAAGATACAAAAAATGTTTTGCCATTATTTATAAATGATGCAGGACTTACGGGGATTGGGCTTTCTTACGGACCGAAAGACATTTATGTAATGACTACAGAACAGGATATCGGAATTTCATATTTACTTAAGCAGGTTGAAGAATTATCTAATCACATTGAGATTCTTTCGTTTTGTCATGTGAAGGAATCCATGAAATATGTTCCAAACGTAAATCAAAGTGCGTGTTTTGATAATATCATAGCGGCATATTTGTTAAATCCGTTAAAAAATGATTATGATTTTGAAGATATAGCCAGAGAACAGTTAGACCTGTTAATTGATAACAAGGCAGACGAACTGCAAAAAAGCTTTTATGAAGCATACACGGCATATGCTTCTTATCAGCCTTTGATGGGAAAATTACAGGAAAACGGAATGGCAAAGCTTTTTAATGAAGTGGAAATGCCTTTGGTGTTTACACTGTATGATATGGAGAATAATGGTGTAAAAGCAGAGGCAGAGGCATTAAAAATATACGGAAAACAGTTAGGTAGCCAAATTGTAGAATTAGAACAGAAGATTTATGAACAGACCGGTGAAGCCTTTAATATTAATTCACCGAAACAATTAGGAATGATATTGTTCGAAAAATTGGGATTGCCGCATGGGAAAAAGACAAAAACAGGTTATTCTACTTCGGCTGATGTTTTGGATAAATTGGCATCGGAATACCCGGTTGTTGAAGATATTTTTGAATATCGACAGCTTACGAAGTTAAAATCCACTTATGCAGACGGTCTGGCTACCTATATTCAGGAGGACGGACGAATTCATGGAAAATTCAACCAGACCATTACGGCAACCGGACGCATCAGCAGTACAGAGCCAAATCTGCAGAATATTCCAATCCGTACAGAACTGGGACGACTCCTTAGAAAGGTATTTGTACCGGAGGATGGATATGTATTTGTGGATGCCGATTACTCTCAGATAGAGCTTCGTATCCTGGCACACTGCTCAGGAGATGAGGCGTTGATAAATGCTTATAAAGAAGCAAGAGATATTCACCGTATTACAGCTTCACAGGTATTTCATATTCCATTTGATGAAGTAACAGAGCAACAACGGCGAAATGCGAAGGCTGTTAATTTTGGAATCGTATATGGAATCAGTTCGTTTGGTTTAAGCCGAGATTTAAGTATCAGCAAAAAAGAGGCTGCCCAGTATATTGAAAATTATTTCAGCACCTATCCGGGAATTAAGAAATTCTTAGATGATGCAGTGGTATCAGGAAAAGAAAATGGATATGTGACCACTTTGTTTGGAAGAAGAAGACCGATTCCAGAACTTAGTTCCAGCAATTTCGTGCAGCGTTCTTTTGGCGAACGTGTTGCTATGAATTCGCCAATTCAGGGTACGGCTGCAGATATTATGAAAATTGCAATGATCGGTGTGCACAAAAGTCTGAAAAAAAATCAAATGAAATCCAGACTTGTTCTGCAGGTGCATGATGAATTGCTGATTGAGGCATATCAGGATGAAGTGGATAAGGTAAAAGAAATTCTGGCATATGAGATGGAGCATGCAGCGAAGCTGTCTGTTCCGTTAGAAGTGGATATGCACACAGGAATGGACTGGTACGAGGCGAAATAATGAGGATTATAGGAATTACGGGAGGCATCGGCTCGGGAAAGAGCCGTGTACTTTCTTACATGCAAGACACATATCAGGCGGTTATCTGTCAGGCAGACCATGTGGCATGGGAACTGCAGAAGCCGGGAAAAACATGTTATAAAGAAATTGTTGAGTATTTCGGAAATGATATTCTAAATGAGGATCACACAATCAACAGGAATGCACTTGGAAACATTGTGTTTCATGACAATGAGGCATTAATGAAGCTGAATCAGATTGTACACCCTGCTGTAAAAGAATATATTTTAGAAGTGATTGGTCTGGAAAAGGAGAAGGGAACGAATCTGTTCTTCCTGGAAGCAGCATTACTTTTAGAAGAAAATTATGATGAAATCTGCGATGAGGTCTGGTTTATTTACAGCAATGAGAAAGTGCGCAGAATACGTTTAAAAGAATCCAGAGCATACACGGATGAAAAAATAAATGCGATTATTGCTGCTCAGTCTAAAGAACAGTATTTCCGGGATAATTGTCAGAAAACGATTGACAATTCATCTTCTTTTGAGGTAACATGCTTGCAGATTGAAAAAGCATTAAATGATTAGGAGAACTTTGGATGAGATTATGCAGCATCGCCAGCGGAAGCAGTGGGAATTGCATTTATGTTGGAAATGACAATACGCATCTTTTAGTAGATACGGGGATTAGCAAAAAGAAAATTGAAGAGGGACTGCATATACTGGAAGTTGATGGAAAAGAAATTGACGGAATTCTGATTACACATGAACATTCAGACCATATACAAGGATTGGGTGTGTTTAGCAGAAAATATGAAGTTCCAATTTATGCAACAAAAGGTACCTTGCAGGGAATAAGAGAATACAAAGGTCTTGGGAAGATGCCGGAAGGACTTTTGCATGAAATATCAGCAAATAAATCATTTCCCGTTGGAGACCTTGATATCCACCCATTTACAATCTCACATGATGCAAAGGAACCGACCGGATTTCGCATTTCGGATACGAAAAAATCCATTGCTGTTGCGACAGATTTAGGAATTTATGACCAATATATTGTAGAAAATTTAAAAAATCTAGATGCAGTATTATTGGAAGCAAACCATGATGTGCATATGGTGGAAGTTGGGCCATATCCATATCATTTAAAACAGAGAGTATTGGGAAAACAAGGACATTTATCGAATGAATTGTCAGGAAGGCTTCTTTGTGATATACTACATGAAGGGTTAAAATATGTCATGCTTGGTCATTTGAGCAAGGAAAACAATTACGAAGAACTTGCTTATGAGACCGTGAAGCTAGAAGTGTCATTGGGAGATAATCCATACAAAGGAGAGGATATACCTCTCATAGTAGCAAAAAGGGATACGATATCCAAAATATTATACATATAGTGACTGGAGGACGAATATGAAAAAGTGTATTATTACTGTTGTAGGAAAAGATACTGTAGGAATTATTGCAAAAGTTTGTACATATTTAGCGGAGAATGGAATCAATATCTTAGATATTTCTCAGACAATTGTACAGGGATTCTTTAATATGATGATGATTACGGATATGGAATGTGCAAAAAAAGAATTTGGGGAAGTTGTAAAAGATTTGGAGACTCTTGGGGCAGAGATTGGTGTTGACATCCGTTGCCAGAGAGCTGAGATTTTTGAGAAGATGCACAGACTGTAGAGAAGGCGAGGACAATTGTTATGATTAATATATATGAAGTAACCGAAACGAACCAGATGATTCAGGAGGAAAATCTGGACGTACGTACCATTACACTTGGTATCAGTCTGATGGATTGTATAGATTCAGATTTACAGAAACTGAATGATAACATTTATAATAAAATTACAACTGTTGCGAAGGATCTTGTTTCAACAGGGCAGGAGATTGAACGTGATTTTGGAATTCCGATTGTAAATAAACGTATCTCTATTACTCCGATTTCTTTAGTCGGTGGGGCGGCATGTAGGACTCCGGAAGATTTTGTGACAATTGCAAAAACTCTTGATCGTGCAGCAAGCACGGTAGGTGTTAATTTTATTGGCGGTTATTCTGCATTAGTTTCTAAGGGAATGACAGAAAGCGAAAAGAACCTGATTCTTTCTATACCGCAGGCACTGTCTTGTACGGAAAGAGTATGCAGCTCTGTCAATGTGGGTTCAACCAGAACAGGAATCAATATGGATGCAGTAAAACTTTGTGGCGAGATTGTAAAGGCGACGGCAGAGGCCACGAAAGAAAAAGATTCTTTGGGCTGTGCTAAACTCGTGATTTTCTGTAATGCACCAGATGACAATCCGTTTATGGCAGGCGCTTTCCTAGGAGTTACAGAGGCGGATGCAGTGATTAATGTAGGTGTAAGTGGTCCTGGGGTAGTAAAGCATGCAATTGAGCAGGTACGAGGACAGGGATTTGAACAACTTTGCGAGACAATCAAAAAGACAGCATTTAAGATTACCCGTGTTGGACAGCTTGTAGCCGGGGAAGCTTCAAAACGGATGGGAATTCCATTTGGTATTATTGATTTATCATTAGCTCCAACGCCTGCAGTAGGAGATAGTATTGCAGAAATTCTAGAGGAGATTGGTTTGGAACGTGTGGGAGCACCGGGAACAACGGCAGCACTTGCAATGCTTAATGATCAGGTAAAAAAAGGCGGTGTTATGGCCTCTTCATACGTTGGCGGCTTGAGCGGCGCATTTATTCCGGTTAGTGAAGACCAGGGAATGATTGATGCGGTGAACGCAGGCTCTCTGACCTTGGAAAAATTAGAGGCAATGACTTGTGTATGCTCTGTAGGGCTGGATATGATTGCAATTCCGGGAAAAACAAAGGCCTCTACTATTTCAGGTATCATAGCTGACGAGATGGCGATTGGAATGATTAATCAGAAAACAACTGCCGTGAGGTTGATTCCGGTGATTGGAAAAGATGTCGGAGAGATTGCAGAATTTGGCGGCTTGCTTGGATATGCACCGATTATGCCGGTGAATGAATTTGACTGCAGTGAGTTTGTTAATAGAAAGGGACGGATTCCGGCTCCAATCCATAGCTTCAAAAACTAGAAAGTGAGAGAAAGAAATGGAAAGAAAGATTGCTATTGTAACAGACAGTAACAGTGGGATAACGCAAGCAGAGGCAAAAGAACTTGGGGTAACTGTTATTCCTACACCATTTTTTATTGATGGTGAATTGTACTTGGAAGACATCACTCTGACCAGAGAAGAATTCTACGCAAAATTGGGAGAGAATGCTGAAATCAGTACATCTCAGCCTGCTCCGGGGGATTTGATTGATACATGGAATAAACTTTTAGAAGAATATGATGAGATTGTACATATTCCTATTTCCAGCAGTCTTAGCAGCAGTTATGAGACCGGCATGATGCTCTCACAGGATTATGACGGCAGAGTGCAGGTTGTAAATAATCAGAGAGTATCTGTCATGCAGAAATCATCAGTAATGGATGCCTTACAACTTGCAGAAGAGGGAAAAACTGCAAAAGAAATTAAGCAAATTCTGGAAGACCAAAGATTTAGTGCGTGTGCATATATTACGGTAGATACACTAAAATATTTAAAAAAAGGTGGTCGTGTGACGCCTACTGCTGCGGCAATTGGTTCCGTGCTAAATATCAAGCCGGTATTGATTGTACACGGGGAAAAGCTGGATAGCTATGCAAAAGTGCGAGGATGGAAAGCTGCAAGGAAAACGATGATTGACACATTGGGAAAAGATCTGGCTGAAAAATACAGCGGCCAGAAAATGAGAGTATATGTTGTTTCAACTTGCAGCGAAGAAGAAACAGAAAACTGGAGAAAAGAAGTTGCTGAACGCTTTGCGAATTACGAAGTGTCAGCGGACTATTTATCACTCAGTGTGACATGCCATATTGGAGCAGGGTCACTGGCAGTGGCATATGCAAAAATTATCTAATAAGGAACAAAGAGTTCGTTTGCGAACTCTCACGCGAGGCGCGTTTGCGAAGCAATATCTTCGTTAATCGCGCCTTTTGCGCTCTTCGCGGAGTATTTTTTTAATCATTTCTATCGCTCATTATTTTAACCAAAAACAAATTAGATTCGTACAATCTGTTGCTCATATTCATTGATAAACATCGTTTTAAATTTGTCTGTGACAACGGATTCATATAAGTCTGCCGCAACAATATCAGTGGTAAGCATTTGTTTTGCCGGGGCACTAAGCTCATTTGTATTAGTTAGTTTTGTAATCAATGGAATAGAAGCATCATTCTTTATCTGGGACAAAATGGAAGAGTCTGACAAACGGAATCCTAACATGCGTGCATAATGTATATCTGTATAATCTGTAGCTTTTATATTTAGCAAAATATGCAGTAATGCGCGACTGATTCTGGTATATGTTACTTCCTTTGTTTTTAATAGATTGCAAAACTGTTCAAAATCAACGAACTGATTTAGTTGGTTTCGGATACGATTGGCTAGTTCTTCTGAAACATCGGCATACCGCATGAATGAATCTTTCGTCTCAGTCATCAACTTATATTTCAGTAATAGTGAAAAATCATTTGCATATACAGGAAAACGAAAATGGCAGCATTCCTTCATCATAGATACGCTGGATTTCGGTATTTGTCCATTCAACGCAGAAAAATTTTCCAATGAAATCACATTTCGTATAGCAGAGGCGGAACTTAGCGTTTCCTGAAGTTTGGAATCATGATAGTGAGAAGAAATACGCTGAATCGTATAAGGCTTTATTTTGCTGCCTGTACGATATAAAGCTTTCAAATACTCTAGCCCAAGTATATTATTTGGTTCAGAAAGTATAAAGTCAAAATCATCTGACTGGAAATAATCTTTCAGTGCTTTCTGGCGAGCAGAAGGAAAAGCACAGCCTTCACGCAGATAAAGGTTTAACTGAGACCTATATTTGGCCGGTTCTTCGTAAAGAACCTTTGCCAGTTTTTTTAAAACCTCAATATCTCCCCATTCGCTCCCGAAACAGATAAAATCCACACATCCGAGTTTGTTAAAGAGTGACACAGCACCATAAGCAAAAAATTCTGCACTACCAGTCGCATAACAGGTAGGAAGTTCCAAAACCAATGATGCTCCAGCCTCCAAGGCGGCTTTTGCTCGTAGGTGTTTCGGCATGATGGCAGGAGTGCCACGCTGTACAAAGTTGCCACTCATAACTACAATTAAAGCATCAGCCCCTGTGATTTCTTTTGCTTTTTCAATATGATATTTGTGTCCGTTATGAAACGGATTATATTCCGCAATAATGCCTGTGATTTTCATATAAACCTCCAAGAATAATTATATTCAATATTTTAATACATTCTTGATATTTTACAAGCTTACATTTATTCAAACACACGGATTCTATATTGATAATATTGCCAGTGCTTGGAAAAAACTGCTCTGAGGAAAAGAGGACTCGCGTTGACAAAATTCTGGGAATTTGGTAATCTCTTAAAGGGTAGATATATATCTGGGAAGGGGGATATGCATGGAAAAAGAACAGATCGTAGAGATGCTCGAAGAGAGACGATTTAGAGAATTAAAAGTAGAATTAGAGAACATGCACCCTGTAGATTTGGCGGAGATGCTGGAAGAGTTTGAAGACAAACAGATGATTCTGGTATTTCGTCTTTTGGCGAAGGATGAAGCTGCAGAGGTCTTTACTGAGATGAACAGTGATACGAGAAAAGTGCTTCTTAATGCATTGACGGATTCGGAAGTCAAAGAAGTTATGGATGAGATGTACCTGGATGATGCTGTTGACGTATTGGAAGAGATGCCGGCAAATGTCGTGGACAGACTTCTTTTGGCGACAGACGAGGAGACGAGAAAGCAGATTAATACACTACTGAACTATCCGGAAGATAGTGCCGGAAGTATCATGAATGTAGAGTACATTGCCTTCCAAAAAGAGATGACAGTAGAAGATGCAATTTTGAAAATTCGACAGATCGGCATTAACCGCGAAACAATTTATACCTGTTATGTCACAGAAAAACGCAAGTTGATCGGTGTAGTATCCGTAAAGGATCTTCTGACAAGTGGGGATAGTCGTACTATTGAAGAAATCATGGAGACAAACATGCAGTATGTGAATACTCATGATGACCAGGAAAAAGTAGCAAGTATGATTAATAAATACGGACTCATTGCACTTCCGGTTGTCGACAATGATATGCGTATGGTCGGTATCGTAACAGTTGATGATGCGATGGATGTTATGCAGGAAGAAGCAACGGAAGATATGAGCATGATGGCAGGTATTGCTCCAAATGAGGAGTCTTATTTCGGGACAAGTGTTTGGCAGCATGCAAAAAGCCGATTCCCGTGGCTGTTGTTCTTGATGCTTTCTGCTACACTCAGTGGTTTAGCGTTAGGGCGATTTTCTGATGTTTTACTTGTAATGCCAATCCTGAATACGTTTGTTCCTATGCTGACAGGGACAGGCGGAAATTGTGGTTCACAGAGCTCAACATTAATTATCCGAGGACTGGCAACAGACGAGATAGAGTTTGGTGATATTTTTAAAGTAATATTTAAAGAACTGAGGGTTGCGTTGTTGGTGGGCATGATGCTCGCAGTTGTGAATGGAATACGTACTATGATCATGTATAGTGGGAATGTCATGCTTGCGGTTACTTTGGGCATTACGATGATTTGCACAGTGATTTTAGCAAAAACAATTGGTTGTGTGCTGCCGTTGGTTGCTAAAAAAATGGGATTAGATCCTGCACTTATGGCGGCTCCTCTGATTACAACTCTGGTTGACACAGGTACAATTATTCTATATTTTTCAATTGCAACGACGATGTTTAAAATATGATAACGAAAAATGGAGCTTTGAAATAAAGTCTCTTTTTTATATGATAAGAAAATTGTCCTGTCATTTGAAAAATTAAATTGTATTAAAAAAGAGACATAAAATTCACTTGTATACAAAATGCGATTGGGATATAATGTAAGTATATATGACAAAAGGGAAAGGGGTCTTTAAATCATGGGATTTATTGATGTAATCAAAGAAAAAGCAAAAGCAGACAAAAAGACAATTGTACTTCCGGAGACAGAAGACAAAAGAACTTATGAAGCAGCAGAAGCTGTATTAAGAGAAGGTACAGCAAACTTGATTCTTGTAGGAAGCAAGGAAGAAATCGAAAAGAATGGTGCCGGATTTGATATAAGTAGTGCAACGATTGTAGATCCTGCAACATATGAGAAGACAGAAGAATATATTGCTAAATTAGTAGAGCTTAGACAGAAAAAAGGAATGACAGAGGAACAGGCAAGAGAACTTCTTCTTACAAATTATTTATACTATGGTGTAATGATGGTAAAAATGGGTGATGCTGACGGTATGGTATCAGGTGCATGCCATTCAACAGCCGACACATTAAGACCATGTTTACAGATTTTGAAAACAAAACCAGGTACAAAGTTAGTTTCTGCTTTCTTCGTAATGGTAGTTCCAAATTGTGAAATGGGTGAACACGGAACATTTATCTTTGGTGATTCCGGACTGGAACAAAATCCAGATGCAGAAAAATTAGCTAATATCGCTATTTGCTCAGCAGAATCTTTCAGAACATTAGTTGGTGCAGAGCCAAAAGTTGCTATGCTTTCACACTCAACAAAAGGCAGTGCAAAACATGCTGACGTTGATAAAGTTGTAGAAGCTACACGTATTGCAAAAGAATTAGCTCCAGACCTTATGTTAGATGGAGAATTACAATTAGATGCAGCAGTTGTTCCGGAAATTGGAGAATCAAAAGCACCGGGAAGTAAAGTGGCAGGGCATGCTAACGTATTGATTTTCCCTGACTTAGATGCAGGAAATATTGGTTACAAGTTAGCACAAAGACTTGCTAACGCAGAAGCATATGGTCCATTAACACAAGGTATTGCAAAACCGGTTAATGATTTATCTCGTGGATGCAGCGCATCAGACATTGAAGGTGTTGTTGCAATTACAGCAGTGCAGGCACAGGCGGAAAGCAATAAATAGTCGGGAATTATAAACGGAGGAATTAGAAATGAATATTTTAGTAATTAACTGTGGAAGTTCATCTTTGAAATTCCAATTAATCAATTCTGATACAGAGGCAGTATTAGCAAAAGGTCTTTGTGAAAGAATCGGTATTGACGGAAGATTAACTTATCAGCCGGCAGATGGAGAAAAGACAAAAGAAGATTTGGCAATGCCTACTCATACAGAAGCAATTCAATTCGTAATTGATGCTTTGACAGATGCAGAACGTGGTGTAGTAGGAAGCCTGGATCAGATTAATGCGGTAGGACACCGTGTAGTACATGGCGGCGAAAGATTTGCAAGCTCTACAGTAATCACGGAAGAAGTGAAAAAGGCAATTGAAGAATGTAACGATCTTGCACCACTTCACAACCCTGCAAACTTAATTGGTATTGAGGCTTGTGAAAAATTGATGCCAGGAACACCTATGGTAGCAGTATTTGATACAGCTTTCCATCAGACAATGCCGGAAAAAGCTTATATGTATGGTCTTCCATATGAATATTATGAAAAATACAAAATCAGACGTTATGGCTTCCATGGAACAAGCCACAGCTTTGTTTCAAAAAGAATGGCTGAAATCTTAGAAAAACCATACGAAGAAACAAAAACAATCGTTTGTCACTTGGGTAATGGTTCAAGTATCTGTGCAGTTTTAAATGGAAGGTCTGTAGATACCTCTATGGGACTTACTCCACTGGAAGGTCTTACAATGGGAACACGTTCAGGTGATATCGACCCTGCAATCTTAGAGTTTATTGCTCATAAAGAAGGCATGAACATTGATGAGCTTATGAACGTATTAAATAAAAAATCAGGTGTATATGGACTTTCAAACAACTTATCAAGTGACTTCCGTGATTTATGGGAGGGTTGCAATTCGGGTAACAAATATGCCAAAGTTGCACTTGATGTATTCTCATATCGTGTGGCGAAATATGTTGGAGCTTATGTAGCAGCTATGAACGGTGTAGATGCAATCGCATTTACAGCAGGTGTTGGTGAAAATGACCACGGTGTGAGAGAAGCTGTATGTGAACATTTAGAGTATTTAGGTATTACACTGAATAAAGAAGCAAATGCTGCTCGTGGAGAAGAAGTTGAAATTTCAACACCAGATTCCAAGGTGAAAGTTTGGGTTGTACCTACAAACGAAGAACTTGCAATCGCCCGTGAGACAGTTGCATTGATTTAACAAGCATTAACGGTAAAAAAACGAAAAATTTGGTTGACAAATAGAAATTACATGATATAATTATTTAGGTGTGAATAGGAGTAACAAAACATGTTAATTAACCTATCCGAAGTATTATCTGAAAATCATAAGACGATTGAACAGAACGTTCCGATTGAGGTGACAGAGTTTCATACAGGATTAGGATGCTTTCTCTTGGTTGAGAAAGACGATATGCATCTTGTTGTAAAACATGTAAAGCATAGAGAACTCTTGATTAAGGGTAAGAGCAAAGTTGTTCTGGAGATTCCGTGTGACCGTTGTTTAGAACCTGTGAGAACAGAGATGGTACTTGACTTTGTGAAGAACGTTGATTTAGATGAGTCCGATGATGGACAGAGAGATGAGTTAGACGAAAAAAATTATATTGACGGATATCATCTTGACGTAGACAAATTACTCTATAATGAGATTTTAATAGGATGGCCGATGAAAGTTCTATGTAGTGAAGACTGTAAAGGGATTTGCAACGTATGTGGTCAAAACCTAAATAAGGGAACTTGTGACTGTGAAGATACAAGTCTTGACCCTAGAATGTCAGTTATCCGCGATGTGTTTAAGAATTTTAAGGAGGTGTAACCTATGTCAATTTGTCCAAAGAATAAATCTTCTAAAGCAAGAAGAGATAAAAGAAGAGCAAACTGGAAAATGAGTGCTCCAAACTTAGTTAAATGCAGCAAATGTGGAGAATTAATGATGCCACACAGAGTATGTAAGGCTTGCGGTTCTTATAACAAAAAAGAAATCGTTGCTGTTGACTAATTTTAAAATGTCATTGAAAACAAGGGATTCAGATATTCTGAAGCCCTTGTTTTTTTGCGTCTAACCAAATTTTAACCCATTTCAGAAAATATATATTTGATTCTTTTTAATAAAATAATGTTGATTTTTATATTGATGTTTAGTAAAATTACTGTAGCACTGTGGGAGGTGACAAAATGTCGGAAATTACAAAAGTTGCGTTAGATGCAATGGGTGGTGATCATGCACCAACAGAAATTATAAAAGGTGCGATAGATGCCATTGAAAGTGTGAAAGATATCAAAGTTTTTTTAGTGGGTCAGGAAGAGATTATACGAAAAGAATTAGAGACATATACTTATAATAAAGACCAGCTAGAGGTTGTGAATGCAACTGAGGTTATTGAAACAGAAGAACCACCTGTTATGGCAATACGTAAGAAGAAAGATTCCTCTATTGTTGTTGCAATGAACATGGTAAAAAAAGGGGAAGCAGATGCCTTTGTTTCTGCAGGAAGTTCGGGGGCAGTTCTGGTTGGTGGACAGCTTTTGGTAGGGCGTATCAAAGGTGTAGAGAGACCACCGCTAGCACCATTGATTCCAACTGCAAAAGGTGTATCTTTATTGATTGACTGTGGCGCTAATGTGGATGCGAGATCCTCACATCTTGTACAATTTGCAAAGATGGGTTCTATTTACATGGAGAATGTTATGGGGATAAAGAATCCGAAGGTTGCAATTGTAAATATCGGTGCAGAAGAAGAAAAAGGAAATGCATTGGTGAAAGAAACTTTCCCATTATTAAAAGAATGCAAAGATATCAATTTCATTGGAAGTATTGAAGCAAGAGATATTCCGTATGGAATGGCAGATGTAATTGTATGTGAAGCATTTGTAGGAAATGTAATTCTAAAGTTATATGAAGGCGTAGGCGCTGTTATGATTAAGAAAGTTAAGCAAGGTATGCTTGCATCACTGAAAAGCAAAATAGGTGCATTGCTTGTTAAACCGGCATTGAAAGAAACCTTCAAAAGTTTTGACACAAGTGAATATGGAGGTGCACCGCTTTTAGGCTTGAATGGTCTTGTAGTAAAGACGCATGGCAGTTCAAAAGCAAAAGAGGTATCGAATTCAATTATTCAGTGTGTAACATTTAAACAACAGAAAATAAATGAGAAAATAAAAGAACGAATTACAACAGAACAATAAAGGAAAAGGGAGAAAGAGTTATGGAATTCGAAAAATTGCAGGAAATTATTATGGAAGTATTAAATGTAGGAGCTTCTGATGTTACTATGGAGACAAAATTTAAAGATGACTTAGGTGCAGATTCGTTAGATGTTTTCCAAATCATTATGGGCATTGAAGAAGCATTTGATATTGAGATTGAGAATGAAGATGCTGAATCAATCGTCACTGTGGGAGATGCTGTAGAACAGATAAAAAATGCGATTAATTAATCAAAGTAAAAAAGCCCAGTGTGAGGGCTTTTTTACTTTGATAGGTACATATTTAGATTGGAGCAGTGTATGAAACAAAAATTAATAAAATTGCAGGAATGCATAAACTATAAATTTCAAAATCAAGAACTTTTGCTTTCTGCATTGATGCATAGTTCTTATACGAATGAAAAGCGTTTGCCTAAACATAAGTGTAATGAACGCCTTGAATTTTTAGGGGATGCTGTTCTCGAATTGGTGTCCAGTGAGTTCTTGTTTTTTGAAAATCCACAAATGCCCGAAGGTAAATTGACAAAATCACGTGCAAGTATGGTATGTGAACCTTCTTTGGCTTTTTGTGCACGTGAGATTGATCTTGGCGATTATCTTTTCCTTGGAAAAGGGGAAGAAGTAACCGGGGGAAGAAAGAGGGATTCTGTAACGTCAGATGCACTAGAGGCATTGATTGGTGCAATCTATCTTGATGGTGGTTTTGCTAGTGCAAAAGAGTTTATTCACCAATTTGTGTTGAATGATTTAGAACATAAAAAACTCTTTTATGATAGCAAGACTATCCTGCAGGAAATTGTACAGGGTAATTTTTCTGAAACAGTATCGTATGAATTAGTAAAAGAAGAAGGACCGGATCATAATAAAAGTTTTTCCGTGATTGTCAAAATAGGCGAGGTTTGTTATGGAAAGGGTACTGGAAGAACTAAGAAAGCAGCTGAACAGGAAGCAGCATATCATGCAATTTTGAAAGTACGGAAACAAAATATAAAGTAGGTGTAAAATGTATTTAAAAAGTATAGAAGTACAGGGATTTAAATCTTTTGCCAACAAAATTGTATTTGAATTTCATAATGGAATTACAGGTATTGTAGGACCGAATGGAAGTGGTAAAAGTAATGTTGCCGATGCGGTAAGATGGGTTCTGGGCGAACAGAGTGCAAAACAACTCCGTGGAGGTAATATGCAGGATGTTATCTTTTCGGGTACAGAGAATAGGAAACCATTAAGTTATGCATCTGTAGCAATCACATTGGATAATTCAGACCATCAGCTTCCAATTGATTATAAAGAAGTCACAATTGCAAGAAAGCTATACCGTTCCGGTGAAAGTGAATACTTAATTAATGGCAGTACCTGCCGTCTGAAAGATGTCAACGAATTGTTTTATGACACGGGTATTGGTAAAGAAGGCTATTCTATTATTGGACAAGGTCAGATTGATAAGATTCTTAGTGGAAAACCGGAAGAGAGAAGAGAGCTTTTTGATGAGGCGGCTGGAATCGTAAAGTTTAAAAGACGTAAGAATATGTCAGTAAAGAAATTAGAAGAAGAACGACAGAACCTTTTGCGTGTTACAGATATCCTGAGTGAGCTAGAGAAACAGTTAGGACCACTTGAAAAGCAATCAGAGGTTGCAAAAGAGTATCTCAAGAAAAAAGAAGCATTAAAGAAATATGATATTAACATGTTTCTGTTAGAGACCTTACGTTTAAAACAGGAAATTTCCGTTGTAGATGAAAAGCTTCAGAATGCGCAGCAAGAATTGCAAGAGACAAGTGCAAAGTATGAAGATACAAAAACGGAGTACGAAGTCATAGAACTACAAATTGATGAGATTGACTCGGTATTGGAAAAAGCAAGACGTCAGTTGAACGAAACTACCTTGCTGAAACAGCAATTAGTTGGACAGATTGAGCTTTTAAAAGAACAGATTAATACAGCACGCATGAATGATGAGCATTTGGAACAGCGCTCTAAGGCAATTTATGGAGAATTGTCGGAAAAAGAAGCTCAACTGGCACAACTGGAAAAAGATAAAGAAGATATTCAGACGGAAATTACACGAAAAAAAGAGGAAGAAAAAGAAGCGCAGAATAAACTAATCTCATTACAGACAACGATTGCAGAGCTTTCAGCTGCTGTGGAATCGGGAAAGAATCAGATTATTGAATTATTGGGAAATCGTTCTTCTACGAAAGCAAAGATTCAAAAGTATGATACAATGATGGAACAGATTGAGGTCCGTAAGTCAGAAATGTATCAGAAATTAATAGCAATAAAAAGCGATTCTGATGAACAGGAAGAGTTATTAGCTCAGTATGAAGGTGATTTGAAAGATATTTCTTCAACGATTTTAGGGTATGTGAAAGAAAATGAAGGTTATGAAAGCAAGATTTCGAAATTACAGGTAGAGATTTCAAAGAAGACAGAGCAGCTTCGGAATGAACAGACTGCCTTCCATCGAGAATCTTCGCGTTTGGAATCCCTGAAAAATCTTACAGAGCGCTATGACGGTTATGGAAACAGTATTCGTAAAGTCATGGAAATGAAAAATCGGGAACCAGGACTTTTAGGTGTTGTTGCAGATATTATCAAAGTTGATAAGGACTACGAAATTGCAATTGAGACAGCTCTTGGTGGAAGCATACAAAATATTGTCACAGACAATGAGAATACAGCAAAACGTATGATTCAATATCTGAAACAGAATAAATTTGGACGGGCAACTTTCCTTCCACTAACAGGTATCAATGGAACTGCTGGCATTAAGCAGGCTGAGGCATTGAAAGAAAAAGGCGTTATCGGGCTTGCACATACACTTGTGAATGTAGAAGAAAAATATGTTGGGTTAGCAGCACATTTACTTGGCCGTACAATCGTTGTAAAACACATTGATGATGGTATTTCATTGGCCAAAAAATATAATCAGTCATTAAGAATTGTAACACTGGAAGGCGAACTTATTAATCCAGGTGGAGCCATGACAGGTGGTGCATTTAAGAACTCAAGCAATCTTCTTAGCAGAAGACGAGAGATTGAGGAGTTGGAAAAGACTGTGCATATTCTCAAGCAGGAATTGCAGTCTCTTGAAAAACAGCTTGAAGAATGCAAACAAAAACGTGCAGAATGTTATAATAAGATAGAAGAGGTAAAAGAGAGACTGCAGCAGGCTTATGTAATTCAGAATACAGCCAAGATGAATCTTGAGCAGGTAAAAGCAAAAAAAGCTGAAGCAAAGGAAACTGAAGCAAAAATTTATACTGAGAGAGCAGAGCTTGATGAACAGGTGCAAGAGATTCAGCAGAACCATGAGTCTATTCAGGTAGAGCTGAAAGTATCTGAGCAGATGGAACAAGACTTTACAAGGCAGGTTGAGGGGCAGCAGAAAGCATTAGAAGAAGCCCGCGAAAAGGAAGTCACACAGCTTCAGATGACAGAGCAGGTGCATTTGTCATATGCTGCATTAGAACAAAAATTCTTATTCATGGTTCAGAATGAAATGCGTATCAAAGAAGAGATGCAGAAGTTGGATGAAGAATTAAGCACTTTGAGTGAGAATAAAGGAGATGCCGCTGAAGAGATACAGAAAAAGGAAAGCCAGATAGCAGACATTCATCAAACCATTGAAAATTCAAAGGAATTGTTTGAAGAAATCCAGGCGGAAATTCAAAAACAGGAAGCTGAAAAAGAATCATTGAATAAAAAGCATAAAACATTTTTTTCAAAGCGGGAGGAGCTTTCAAAACATATGTCTGATTTGGACAAAGAGACATTCCGATTAACGAGTAAGAAAGAGTCTTATGAAGAAGCATCTGAAAAACAAATCAGTTATATGTGGGATGAATACGAGCTGACATATAATATGGCGTTGGAAATCAGAGATGAAACTTTAACGGATTTGGCTTTTATGAAAAAGCAGATTACATCTCTTAAGAATGAAATTCGCTCACTTGGAAGTGTCAATGTCAATGCCATTGAAGATCACAAAAATGTATCAGAGAGATATGATTTCCTGAAAGTGCAGCATAGTGATTTGATAGAAGCAGAAGCAACATTGGTGAAGATTATTGAAGAATTAGACACTGCAATGCGCAAACAGTTCAAAGAACGCTTTGAAGAAATCAGCGTAGAATTCGACAAGGTATTTAAGCAGTTGTTCGGAGGCGGAAAAGCAACACTTGAGCTGATGGAGGACGAGGATATTCTGGAAGCAGGCATCCGTATCATTGCACAGCCACCAGGAAAGAAATTGCAGAATATGATGCAGCTTTCCGGTGGAGAAAAAGCACTCACAGCAATTTCATTGTTATTTGCAATTCAGAATCTGAAGCCGTCGCCATTCTGTCTATTGGATGAAATTGAAGCAGCCCTGGACGATTCCAATGTTGACCGATATGCAAAATATCTGCATAAGTTGACGAAACATACGCAGTTTATTGTTATTACCCACCGAAGAGGTACAATGACCGCTGCCGATCGTTTATATGGAATTACGATGCAGGAAAAGGGGGTATCCACACTAGTGTCGGTAGATTTATTAGAAAAAGATTTGGATAATTAGGAGGAATACATGGGAACAGAGAAGAAGGGATTTTTTAAACGTCTTGTTTCGGGACTTACAAAGACAAGAGAAAACATTGTCTCTGGAATAGATAGTATTTTTAATGGTTTTACAAGCATTGATGATGATTTCTATGAGGAATTGGAAGAAACCTTAATCATGGGTGATTTAGGTGTTCGGGCAACTATGGACATCATTGATGATCTGAAACAGAAGGTAAAAGAAAATCACATCAAGGAACCAGCAGACTGTAAAGAGCTTTTAATTGCAAGTATTAAAGAGCAGATGGATGTAGGAGAAGCTGCATATGAGTTTGAAGAACAGAAATCAGTGGTGCTTGTCATTGGTGTAAACGGGGTAGGAAAAACTACTACGATTGGAAAATTAGCTGGGAAATTAAGAGAACAAAATAAGAAAGTAGTTCTTGCAGCGGCCGATACATTCCGTGCGGCTGCAGGCGAACAGTTGAAGGAATGGGCGAATCGTGCGGATGCTGATTTAATTGGAGGACAGGAAGGCTCAGATCCTGCAGCAGTTGTATATGACGCGGTTGCAGCAGCGAAGGCACGGAAGGCAGATGTACTTCTCGTGGATACAGCAGGCCGTCTTCATAATAAGAAAAATCTTATGGAAGAGCTAAAAAAAATAGACCGTGTGTTAGATAGAGAATATCCTGACGCCTTTCGTGAAACCTTGGTTGTGCTTGATGGTACGACCGGGCAGAATGCATTGGCACAGGCAAAAGAATTTAAAGATGTTACCCTGATTAACGGTATTGTTTTGACAAAGATGGACGGTACTGCAAAGGGCGGTATTGCAGTTGCAATTCAGGCAGAACTTGGAATTCCGGTAAAATATATTGGCGTTGGAGAGAGTATTGATGACTTGCAGAAATTCGATTCGGATGATTTTGTAAATGCATTGTTCCATAGTGAAGGCTAAAAGAACTAGAAAGGATGATAAAAATGTTGACATTAGAAAGATTTGAGCAGGCAAGTGAAATAGTAAAAAAAGTAACGAATCCGACAAAGCTGGTTTATAGCGAATGCTTAAGTCAACAGACTGGAGCAAAAGTTTACTTGAAACCTGAAAATATGCAGCACACAGGCTCTTACAAATTGCGTGGCGCATATTACAAAATCAGTACTTTAACAGAAGAAGAGAAAAGCAGAGGCCTGATTACGGCATCTGCCGGAAATCATGCACAGGGAGTGGCATATGCAGCAAAAGCTTTTGGATGCAAGGCAGTTATTGTAATGCCAACTGTTACTCCTCTGATTAAAGTTAACCGTACGAAAAGCTACGGGGCAGAAGTTATTCTGTATGGTGATGTTTATGATGATGCCTGTGCCAAAGCGAAGGAATTAGCAGAAGAGAACGGATATACATTTGTACATCCGTTTGATGATTTAGATGTGATCACAGGACAGGGAACCATTACCATGGAGATTATTCAGGAGCTCCCGACTGTAGACTATATTCTGGCACCAATCGGTGGAGGCGGATTAGCAGCAGGTGTGTCAACACTTGCTAAAATGTTGAATCCGAAGATTAAAGTAATTGGGGTAGAACCTCATGCTGCAGCAAGCATGACAGCGTCCATTGAAGCAGGAGAAATTGTGACACTTCCAAGAGCAGATACTATTGCAGACGGTACAGCTGTAAAAACAGTAGGTACAAATGCATTTACATATGTGAAAGAAAATGTGGATCAGATTCTTACCGTTGAGGATGATGAATTAATCGGTGCATTCCTTGATATGGTAGAAAATCATAAAATGATTGTAGAAAATTCCGGCTTATTAACAGTAGCGGCATTAAAACAGCTTGATTTAAGAGAAAAGAAAGTAGTAGCCATTTTAAGTGGAGGCAACATGGATGTGATTACCATGTCATCTATTGTACAGCATGGTTTAATTCAGCGCGATAGAATTTTTTCTGTATCTGTACTTCTTCCAGATAAGCCGGGTGAATTAGTTCGCGTAGCTGATACAATTGCACAAAAGCAGGGAAATGTTATCAAGCTGGAACATAATCAGTTCGTAAGTACTAATCGAAATACTGCTGTGGAACTTCGTATTACACTGGAATCATTTGGTACAGAGCACAAACGGGAAATTCTGAAAGCACTAGAGGATAATGGCTATAAGCCAAAGAGTATTAGTGCAAAACTGTATTAGTGAGGTGCTGTATGGAGTATAAAAAACCAAAAAAAGGGGAGATCTATAAGCATTTTAAGGGCAACTTATATGAGATTGTTGCAGTTGCAAAGCATTCCGAGACGATGGAAGAAATGGTGGTGTATCAGGAAGCAGAGGGTGAAGCCGTTTATGTAAGACCGCTTGAAATGTTTATGAGTAAAGTAGATAAAGAAAAATATCCGGATGTAATTCAGGAGTATCGTTTTGAATTGCAGGTAACTGAAAACTTTGAAAAGACAAGAGAAAAAGAAATGATATGGGAGTTTTTAGATTTATCTGCTACAACAGAGAAAATAAAATATTTACAAAATATGAGAGCACATATTACAGAAGAATTTATTGGTATTGTGGCACAAAGTCTGGACTTCGTTGAAAATGATGGCGATTTAGACGCAAGATATTATGCCATATTACGGTATTTACAGACTCTCGCCAAATTTGAAGGTAATAGAAGATACTAATGTGCTGTAAGTTTCGAATATAGGAGGATATAAAGATGGACAAAATTAAAATGACAACACCACTCGTAGAGATGGATGGAGATGAAATGACAAGAATTCTTTGGAAAATGATTAAAGATGAGTTGATTCTTCCATATGTAGATTTAAAGACAGAGTACTATGATTTGGGATTGGAACATAGAAATGAAACAAATGATCAGGTTACTGTTGACTCTGCCAATGCGACAAAGAAATATGGTGTCGCAGTAAAATGTGCAACAATCACACCAAATGGTGCACGTATGACAGAATACAACCTGAAAGAGATGTGGAAAAGCCCGAATGGAACAATCCGTGCAATGTTAGACGGAACAGTGTTCCGTGCACCAATCGTAGTAAAAGGTATTGAACCATGTGTGAAGAACTGGAAAAAGCCGATTACGATTGCAAGACATGCGTATGGTGATGTTTATAAGAATACAGAGATGGTAATTCCGGGACCAGGAAGAGTAGAACTGGTTTACACAGCAGAGGATGGAACCGAGACAAGAGAACTTGTGCATAACTATGCAAGTGCAGGTGTTGCACAGGGAATGCATAATCTTGATAATTCTATTGAAAGTTTTGCAAGAAGCTGTTTTAACTATGCGTTGGATACAAAGCAGGATTTATGGTTTGCAACAAAGGATACAATTTCAAAAAAATATGATCATACTTTTAAAGATATTTTCCAGGATATTTTTGACAAAGAATATGTAGAAAAATTTAATGAAGCAGGTATTACGTATTTCTATACATTGATCGATGATGCAGTTGCACGTGTTATGAAAGCAGAAGGTGGCTTTATCTGGGCATGCAAGAACTATGATGGTGATGTAATGAGCGACATGGTTTCTTCGGCATTCGGCTCACTTGCGATGATGACTTCTGTATTAGTATCTCCACAAGGATATTATGAATATGAGGCAGCACATGGAACGGTACAGCGTCATTATTACAAACACCTGAAAGGTGAAGAAACATCTACAAACTCTGTGGCTACGATCTTTGCATGGACAGGGGCACTTCGCAAACGTGGCGAATTAGATGGAAATCAGGAATTGATGGATTTTGCTGACAGACTTGAAAAAGCCACAGTTGATACAATTGAGAGCGGAAAGATGACAAAAGATTTGGCATTGATTACAACATTTGAAAATCCAACTGTATTAAACAGTGAACAATTCATTAAAGCAATTGCAGAGTTATTATAAAATTAAAGAGTCTGGCATTTTTAGGATGCCAGACTCTTATCTATTCAGCCAATTCTTCCCATAAAAGAAAGAGTGTTTCCAGTTCTTCGGCGATAGCTGCCTTTTCTTCGGATAATTCGCGACATTTTACAGAATTTGTATAAACGTCTTCGTGTGTCATTAACTCGTCAATTTCTGTGTCCCGATCTTCTAACTGAGAAATTTTATCTTCTGTCTTTTTCAAATCATTCAGGCGTTTTCGCTCTTTTGCCTGCGCTTCTTTCTGGGCTTTCCAATCCAACTTAGTTTCGGACTCAGAACTGTTAGAAGTTTCAGAAGTATTGGAACCAGAACCTGCATATGCAGCAGTCAGTTCATCTTTCTTTTCGAGGTAATAATCATAATTCCCGATGTAATTTACAAATGTCCCGTTTACTAACTCCAGAATCCGAGTTGCTGTCTGATTTACGAAGTAACGGTCATGTGAAACATACAGAACTGTGCCGGTATAATCATTCAGAGCCTTTTCGAGAATTTCCTTAGAAGCAATGTCTAAATGGTTGGTAGGTTCATCAAGAATCAGGAAATTGGCCTCGGAAAGCATTAACTTCGCTAAGGAAACACGACCACGTTCGCCACCGCTTAAATCGCCGATTAATTTGTATACATCTTCTCCGGTAAACAGAAAGGCAGCAAGGGTATTGCGAATTTGTGTGTTTGTAAGTGCAGGATAATCATCAGAAATCTCATCAAAAATATTTTTGCCCATATGTAAAACATGGTGTTCCTGATCGTAATAACCAATCTGTACTTTTGAACCAAGTTTAAAAGTACCTGAGTCAGCAGAAACGACTTCATTCAAAATCTTTAAAAGAGTAGTTTTTCCCGTACCATTATGCCCTATAATTGCAACATGTTCGCCACGCTTTATTTCAAAATTTATATTTTTGAACAGTGTATGTGCTCCATATGATTTAGATAATTCTTCTACAGTGAGAACATCATTGCCGCTGATACAGGAAGGCTCTAACGAAAAGTGAAGCTCCTGTGGATCACCTATTGGTTTATCTGCTAATTCCATTTTTGACAGCATCTTTTCGCGGCTTTCAGCACGGCGTATTGATTTTTCACGATTAAAAGAACGTAATTTTTCAATAACAGCTTCCTGATGTTTGATTTCCTGCTGCTGATTAAGATATTCTTTCAATTTTGCATCCCGAATCTGTTTTTTCTTTTCTGCATATGCAGTATAGTTGCCCATAAAGGTCATCAGATTGCCATTTTCAATTTCAATTACCTTTGTAACCACACGATTTAAAAAATATCGGTCATGCGATACAATCAGAACAGCACCATCGTAATTTAAAAGATATGTTTCTAACCATGCAATCGAATTCATATCCAAATGGTTTGTAGGTTCGTCCAAAAGCAGTACATCTGGTTTCGTTAATAGTAATTTTCCAAGTGCTACACGTGTCTTTTGACCTCCTGATAAAGTGTCTACCTCTTTGGAAAACTCTGTCTCATGGAAGCCAAGACCTTTCAAAACACCGACCAGCTCACTCTGATAAGCATATCCGTTTTCTTGTTCAAAACACTGTGTCAAACGATGGTAAGTCTGTAAACGTTCTTCAAGTGCTTCTCCATGCAGATGTTTTAATTCGAGTTCAATAGTACGAATCTGCTTTTCCATTTCGATGATTTCTGCTTTTGCAGTCTTTAATTCTTCAAGTATAGTATTTCCGCTAGACAATTCCTGATGTTGTGAAAGATAACCGATCGTTTTTCCCTTTGTTAAAATAATATCACCGGTATCTGTGTCCAGTTCTTTCATGATCATTTTCAGAATTGTAGACTTCCCTGCACCATTCAGCCCGATTAAGGCGGCTTTTTCGCGTTCTTCTATATGAAATGAGCCGGATTTCACAATAATCTGGTCTCCGAATGATTTTGAAATGTTGTGACATGCAAGAATCATAAATTTCCTCCTTGTATTTGTCTTATTCTATCTTTTTTAGATTATAGTGAAATCACTATAAATTGCAACTAAAAATTTGACTTTATTATAACAATTCTATATAATTAATCAACAGGAGAATGTAGATAGGAAGGGAGATGCAAAAGTGGAAAGCAGACAAATTTCACAAGCAGTAATTCGTAGGCTGCCACGTTACTATCGTTATCTCGGAGAATTGTTAGAAAATAATGTAGAACGTATTTCTTCAAAAGAACTTAGTAAGAGGATGAATGTAACTGCTTCTCAAATCAGACAGGATTTAAATAATTTTGGGGGATTTGGACAACAAGGTTATGGATATAATGTAAAGTATTTACATGCGGAGATAGGTAAAATCTTAGGTCTGGATGTAAAACATAACATTGTGATTATCGGAGCGGGTAATCTCGGTCAGGCATTGGCGAATTACACAACATTTGAGAAAAGTGGATTTTATTTGAAAGGTATTTTTGATGTAAATCCAAGGTTAAAAGGCATTTCAATCCGTGGAATCGCAATTCGTATGATGGATGAATTAAAAGACTTCCTACAGCAGAATGATATTGAAATTGCAGTATTAACCATTCCAAAGACAAAGGCAGTCGAGGTGGCAAAAGAATTAGCTTCATATGGTGTAAAGGGTATCTGGAATTTTGCACATACGGACTTGCAGCTGCCGGATGACGTAATTGTAGAGAATGTACACCTTGCAGAGAGTCTGATGGGACTTTCCTATAATGTCAGTCAATATATTGCAGAGCACAAGTGAAAAATGATAAAATAAAGACGTGTGGCGAAGGAATACACAGTTATTCTTTCTATGCACGTTTTTTTTAGAATGGAGGGTGGCGTGATGAAATATATAGTAACGGGTACACAGATGCGGAAAGCAGATTTATATACTATAGAAAAGGTTGGAATACCATCGTTAGTTTTAATGGAACGTGCAGCATTGAAAGTTGTAGAAACATTAGAAACGGAGCATATGGATCTAAGTTATGTTCTGGTGGTATGTGGCTCCGGAAACAATGGCGGAGATGGTTATGCTATAGCCCGCCTGTTGCATTTGAAAGGATACCGAGTAGAGATTTGTTTTGTAGGAAAAGAGTCCTCCAGAAGTAAAGAGAATAAGCTTCAGGATTCCATTGCAAAGCATTATCAGATTCCAATTATGAATATTTTAGCGAAGAATCAGTACACAGTCATTATAGACGCAATATTCGGTACCGGTTTAAAAAGAAGGGTCGAAGGAAGTTATTATACCGTGATTGAGTTGCTGAATCAGATGCCGGGACGGAAGGTGGCAGTTGATATTCCATCCGGGATTCATGATACAACAGGACAGCCAATGGGGATTGCATTTCAGGCAGATATTACAGTTTCTTTTGGATTTGAAAAGACAGGGACAGTTCTTTATCCGGGAAGTGATTATGCTGGCAAGCGGATTGTTGCAGATATTGGAATTACAGAGGAAACCATAATACAAGAAACAAATTTAACATATAGTTACGAATATCACGATTTTGCAGAAAAATTTCCGAAAAGGGTAAATGATTCTCATAAAGGCAGTTATGGGAAAGTACTTATGATAACAGGAAGTAAGGAGATGGCAGGGGCGGCATATTTAAGTGCCAAAGCTGCATATAAAGCAGGAGCCGGATTGGTTCAGATTTATACTTCCCAAGAAAACCGTATCATATTACAACAGCTTTTGCCGGAAGCAATTATTTCGACCTATCAGGAGTTTGATTTGGAAAAATTAAAGGAACTTATTGCATGGGCAGATATGATAGCAATTGGTTGTGGATTAGGAAAAAGCGAGATTGCGCGCCAGTTGGTGTACCATACATTGATGTCAGCGCCAGGTATTTGTGTGATGGATGCAGACGGCATTAATATTCTTTCTGAACATTTAGAGTGGTTAAGAGAGACAAAGGCACAGATTATTTTGACACCACATATGAAAGAAATGACGCGTCTGTTAAAATGCAGTATGCAGGAGCTTCAGCAAAAACGTATGGAGATTTTGCATCAATTTGTAAGGGAATACCCGGTAGTATGCGTTTTAAAAGATGCCAGAACGCTGATTGCACAAAGGGATAAATGGACTTGTCTGAATCAGACAGGGAATGCTGCAATGGCAAAGGGAGGTTCCGGTGATGTCCTGACCGGAATTATTGCAGGAATCGCAGCACAACATATGAATCCTTATGATGCAGCTTCTATAGCCGTGTATCTACATGGTCTTGCTGGTGATGCTGCAAAAAAACAGAAAGGATTGCATAGTGTACTGGCCAGTGATATTATTGAGTTTATCAGTGAAATTTTAAAGAAAATATAAAAGGTGGTTTTATTGTGAAGACATACAGCAGAGTATATGAAAAAATTGATTTAGATGCCATAGCATATAATATGGAGCAAATGAAAAATAATCTTTCTGAAAACAGCAAAATTATGCCTGTCATCAAAGCAGATGGTTATGGTCATGGTGCAGTACAGATTGCGGAGATGCTTCAGGATTGGGAATACATATGGGGATTTGCAGTGGCAACTTTAGATGAAGCAGTTGTGCTTCGTACAGAAGGCATTGTAAAAAAACCAATTTTAGTTCTGGGATGTGTTTTCCCTGACCAGTACATGGAGATGTTAAGACATGATATTCGCATGAATGTATATACAGAAGAGATGGCGGAGTCAATTTCCAGAATGGCTGCAAGGGAAGGAAAAACGGCATATATGCATATCAAACTGGATACCGGAATGGCAAGGCTTGGGTTTGATGTAAGTGAACAGTCGGTACAGGCCATTAAACGAATTTCAAATATGAAAAATGTGTGTATGGAGGGGATTTTTACTCATTTCGCAAAGGCTGATGAGACGGATAAGAGTTTTACCTATAAACAGGCCAAGTATTTGAAGTGGATGGTAACATGTTTAGAGGAGGAAGGCGTACAGTTCCAATATATGCACTGTTCGAATAGTGCAGCAATTATTGATATGCCAGAGATGAATTTTGATTTAGTAAGAGCCGGTATCTCAACTTATGGATTATACCCTTCTGAAGATGTGAAAAAACAAAATGTAGTTTTGAAACCAGCGATGTCATTAAAGAGCCATGTAGCATTTGTGAAAGAGATTGAAGAAGGAACACCGGTTAGCTATGGAGGCACATTTGTCGCCCCATGTAAGATGAAGGTTGCAACCATTCCGGTTGGTTATGCGGATGGTTATCCAAGAAGTCTTTCTAATACAGGTTATGTATTGATTCGTGGAAAACGTGCTCCTATCATAGGACGTGTCTGTATGGATCAGTTTATGGTAGATGTTACAGATATTGAAGGAGTCGGTTTTGGAGATAAAGTCACTTTGATTGGAAAAGATGGCAATGAAAAGATTTCCGTAGAGACACTTGGTGATTTGTCAGGAAGATTTAATTACGAATTTGTATGTGATCTTGGAAAACGTATTCCAAGAGTATATGTGCGCAATGGGCGGATTGCAGAACAGGTAGATTACTTCGCATAGAATCTGGTTCTGCAGAGAATACATCCGAAAAAGATGGAAATAATAGTTTTATCTTAAAAAATCGGAGTGTGAACAGAGTGCAAATCAGACGTGGTGATATATACTATGCGGACTTAAGTCCGGTTATAGGTTCAGAACAAGGCGGCATCAGACCTGTACTTGTAATTCAGAATGATATTGGAAACAAGCATAGCCCCACAATTATCTGTGCGGCAATTACATCTAAAATGAATAAGGCAAAACTCCCTACACATGTAGAGATTGATGCAAGCAAGTATCAAATCGTAAAGAATTCCGTTATTTTGTTGGAACAAATTCGTACAATTGACAAACAAAGGTTAAAAGATTTGGTATGTCATGTAGATAAAAAATTAATGAAAAAAGTGGATGAAGCATTAAAAATCAGTCTGGAGCTTCATACATAAATAGTTAGTGTATAATTTCAATTGGCAAAAATAAAGGGAAGAAGCATTATACCTCTTC
>CALBNS010000098.1 GCA_937896665.1 uncultured Clostridia bacterium | reverse complement strand
AGAATTACCTTCAGCGTCACATATGGATGTTATACGAATTTCAGCAGTATGGAGAAATACGCCAGAAAAAGAGAGGTCCAAAAGATATGAGCCTTGATTATTTCGAGGATGTATTATCCGCTTACATTGCCTACGAATCGGAAAAAGAACTCAAGGATACCACTCTAAAGGGTAAGGAGTTTTCTGCCAGAAAAGTGTTTAAGTATTTCGAAAGCATCGGGATAAAAAACACCAAGGATATACGCCCCGAACATGTATATGGCTTTTTATCGAGCAAATCCTACTACTCAGTTACCACAAAGGAGGCTTTTCAGTATTTACTGCGGAGTCTTCTTGGTTATATGAGTCGAAAAGAGATCTGCAATAAGGATTTGGCACAGATGTTTCCGGTCATTTCGATTCATACAAAGAACTCGTATCCTTCGTATTTCACGCCGGAATGTATAACAAAGCTTCTTCAAAGTGTTGACACCGAAACAGTGTACGGAAAAAGAGATTATCTGATACTGCTTTTAGCTACAACACTAGGGATGAGGTGTATCGATATATGCAGGCTTACCTTGGATAACATTGACTGGAAAAGAAAAACGATTGGTTTTGTGCAGTCTAAAACCGGCGAATATGTTTCGTTGTCGATTAGTGATGAACTGCTTATGGCTCTTGCAGATTATATAAAAAATGCACGTCCCGCATGCGATTATAGGGAAGTGCTGATCAGTAACCGGGCACCTGTGAAACCATTTGACCACAGAAATTTCTATGAAATGTTGCAGAAATACTTTAAACTCACGGGGATCACTTTTAAGGAGGATCAGAAGCATGGACTTCACTCTATGCGATCTTCTTTAGCCAGTAACATGCTTAGAAGCGAGATTCCGATTCCTGTGATCTCAAATGTGTTGGGACATAGGTATACGGACACGACAGGGATTTATATCAAAATCGATTTAGAAGGATTAAGAAAAGTCGCATTGGAGGTGCCAAGATATGAGTAAAAAAGAAATGACTGGGTTTGATGGTTTATACGGGGATACATGTATCGCCTTTATAGAATACAGGCGAAGCCTGGGATATAAATACGGAGAAAGAATTGTTCGAGCCATCAGGGAACTGAACCGATATCTAAATGAACATACGACAGACAATACCATCAACTTAACAAAAGAACTGGTTCTGGGTTTTACCGCTAAAAGGGGAGATGAACAGCCTATGACACAGATGCGAAGAGAGGCTCTGGTCAGGCAGCTTGCCACATATCTGAACAGTACGGGCATGCCTGCATATATTCTCCCAGAGCATCAGCATGAAAAGAGTTCATTTGCTCCGTATATTTTTACAAGGGAGCAGATTTGCAGCCTGTTAAAGGTGACGGATAATCTCAAATATGCCTATCGTTCCCCCAATATGTACCATATATACCCTTTTCTTATCAGATTACTCTATTGCTGTGGTTTAAGGATATCGGAAGCCTTGTCCCTTAAGGTATCTGATATAGATTTTTCAGACAGGGTAATTACGGTAAGGCAGTCAAAATACAATAATACGCGCTTAGTTCCCATGTCGGAATCCCTGTTTGATTGCTTAAAAAACTATATGAATTCAGTCGGTTATTCGGAAAATGACACAGGCCTTTTGTTTAGGAACAGGTGGGGCGAAGCTTACCGCCCCGGGTCCATACTTGGAAGGTATAAGAAGTTGCTTGCGGAGGCTGGCATTCCGTGTGCTGCAAATGGGAGACTTCCCCGTCTGCACGATTTGAGACACACATTTGCTGTTCATGCTCTTGAGAGCATGGTAGACAAGGGTATCGATACATATGTTTCGATACCGTATCTTGAGGAATATATGGGACATAGGAATATCAAATGCACAGAAAAATATCTTCGCCTAACTGCTGAATCTTATGATCGTATAATTGATGCACTTGCCCCTTTATACAATGACATGTTCAAGGGAGGGGATGAAGATGAGTAAAAAATATTTATCGGATTACCTTACGGACTATCTGACAAGGTACCTCCCTCTTCAGATAGGTGTGAGTCCCAATACAATCAAGTCGTATAGAGATGCCTTTATCGTATTTTTAAGGTATTGCCGTGATGAATTGAAAATAAAGCCGGAGAAGTTAACGATGGATCAGATTTCTAGAAAGACCGTTGAGGGTTATCTGCAATGGCTGGAAAAAAACAAAGGTTGTGCTGTCAGCACAAGGAATCACAGACTGACAGTTATTCATGCATTGGCAAGATATATCGCAGTCGAAGACCCGCAATATATGTCCAAATGTCAGGAAATACTTGGAATAGACTTAAAAAAATGCGTAAAGAAGGAAGTGGAGTACCTTACAGTCGATGAGTTGAAAATCATTTTTGAGCAGCCCGACACCAGGAGGAAAAATGGTCAAAGAGATCTCGCAATGCTTTCGCTTTTATATGATTCTGGTGCTAGAGTACAGGAACTTGTGGACTTAAAACTGAAAGACGTTCGTTTCACGAAGCCTGCAACAGTAACACTTACAGGAAAAGGTAATAAATCAAGAATCGTACCTCTAATGCCTGATACAGGATCATTATTAGAAAAATATACCAGTAACTACAGCATTACGAAACCTGAGCAGTATCTGTTTGTAAACAAAATGAAACAGAAACTCACAAGATCCGGCATAGAATATGTAATTTCGAAATATGTGACGAAGGCTCAGGATAGTCACCCTGAAATGACTATACCAAATGTGACGCCCCATATTTTTCGCCACAGCAAAGCAATGCATTTGGTGCAGGCGAACGTAAATCTGATTTACATTCGTGATTTTTTGGGTCACGAATCAGTCAAAACAACAGAAATATATGCAAAGGCTGATTCTGCTGCAAAAAGAGAGGCTCTTGAAAAAGCAAGCGAGAAGATCATTCCGGAAAGCCGTTACAAGGATAAAAAGAGGGAAGAATTGCTTGATTGGTTAAAGGAAATGATTTAAAGAAACCAACAGAACGGAGGATTATTATGTTGAGTAAAAAACGACACTATTACGAGATATTGGGTTATTCCGAAAGGTACTCAGCATAATAATTTACTCCGCATTAGAT
>CALBNS010000097.1 GCA_937896665.1 uncultured Clostridia bacterium | reverse complement strand
AGAGATTCATTATAAAATCATGAAATTTATGTCTTGACAACTGAACCACTATAGACCAAGGCATTAGATCATCCAGTTTTGTAGAATCTATATATCCTTGTTCATCACAGAAATTTGGCAATTCTGCGAGTATGTATTTAAAGTAGTAATACGGGCGAAGATTGTTCAGCTTAGCTGTTTCGGAAATGCTATACACCAACGCACTTGCAGCAGCACCATTAGTAGTATTATGAAACATCCAATTCTTTTTCCCAGGCAGAAAGTACGTATGTCTCTCTCGGATGCTGAGTTATCAATTGGAACATCGCCATCTTCAAGAAATATTCTGAGATACTTTTCCTGATTGATAATAAACCGTAAGCCTTCTCCCGTTTTAGATTTCGGTGGAACGGAACATAGTTCTATCTGTTCTTTTACCCACGCAAAGAATTCCTCAACCAGTGGCTTGATGAACTCTTGCCGCTTTTGAAGACGTTCCTGTGATGAAAGCATTTTTAATTCGGTATCGGCGGTATTGAATTCACCGATTTTTTGTAATGCTTGCTAGGCAACGGATTGTTTTACTGATTTTGGATCTTTTTTATCAGCAATCTTTACGGCATCTGCAAAAGATCTCCGAGCATGAGCCCAACAATTCGCATTTGTAACATTGGGTAGTTTTTTCTCTATCAAATGGTACTGTTGGAGGCTATCGGTTACAAGGATTCCGTTATAATCCTTGTAAAACTCCAATGGTCTTTTGTGATCCCGCCCCTTTTGGTATTTGTAAATAACAATCGGATGTTCTCCATAAAACTCACCCGAACGATGTACCCACATATAGCATTTCTCTCATCTCTGATCCGGAACTATCGGGTACATTGGAAGCACTTGATGGTAATTTGTGAATATTTTGAAGAATTTATGTCCGGATCAAGTAATATTTCACATATCAAAATTTATATTTTCTGAGAAAAGATAAAGCGTTATATCCTTATGTACAGTGATACCGTTCCAAGTATTTGAATATTTCAAATTGGATAAAAGCAAAAATAATAAGCATTGCTACTAAGATTATACAACATAAAATTATATTTGCTAATGTAAAATTATTTTTATGAGTAAAAAACAAAAAAAATGTAATGTCTAAAATAAGAAAAAATTTTTTCCATTTATTATGATGAATTATTGCTTTTTCATCTATAGATCTGTTTATTCCATATGGCTTTTTACAAAAAAAGATATATAAAGAACAGACTAGTGCTATAACAAATAAAGAAGTCGAAAAATTAAGTAGAATATTTTGTATTTGCACAATTATAATAGTAATTACAGTCGAAATGACAAAACAGGTTTTTCTAGAATGTAAATGTAGACCACCGGAAAAAGAACGTAAAGGAACAAAAAAATAAAAAAAACAAAAAATTCCTTGGTTTTTCCAAGTGTAAAGCAAATAAATAATGATGATATAAAATTGAGTAGTAAAGTTAGTCCTGTAATTATACCATAGTAATATGAGTCAATACTGTATTCTTTTTTGATAAGGTTATATTTGATTAGTTCGTTTAGAATGTAATTAGATATTTTCATTTAAAATTTTCTCATTTTCACATAATCTTCTGGCAAGTCTTCATCGTACATTATATACCAGCAATATTGATTTGCTGCAATAGTTGTAATTGTAAGTGCAACGCATGCAAGTGATGTCAAAATTTTAATTTTAAATTTGGAAAGATAGGTAGTCAATTTGTTCATTGAAGTTTTCTCCTTATATTAATTAATTTGAATATTCTTGATGTTGGGTAAAACACTACTTTGATTATGATATCATATTTTTTGGCTAATAGATTTGATATCAATATTAGAATATTCCTGAATATTATATAATGTAAATAGAACGTACTGTGAAATCAACAGAACTTGTTACGAAACAGCCGTTCCAGATCATAAAAGCTGCGAACAATGGACAAACGGATGCAGATCTGTTAAAAGGGGCAGGTTTCAGCGCTTACTTAAAGAGCAGTCTGGAGAAAAAAGAGGATGGAAGTTATGATTTCTCCCATGCAGAGCCAGTCATCCTTACAGCAGATGGTAAAACGGAAATGTTCACAGATGAGAAAGGGTATGCGTGCAGTATTCCACTTCCATATGGAACGTATATTGTACGAGAAACAACCACGCCTCATAATTATAAACCGGTAGAGGATTTTGAGATTACCATCCGTGAAAACAATCCGGATAAACCGCAGGTTTGGAAGGTACTGTTGGACAAAGAATTTTCCGCAAAGTTAAAAATCATCAAAAAAGATGATGAAACAAAGAAACCGGTATTAGTAGCCGGCACAGAATTTAAAATTTATGATCTGGATCATAAGAAATATGTGGAACAGGTAACAACCTATCCTACGCTCACAGTCCATAAATCTTTCTTTACGGACAGCCAGGGATACCTGATCTTACCGAAAAACTTAGAGATCGGGCATTATCGTATTGAAGAAGTGACAGCACCGGATGGATATCTTGTGAACAAAAACTATGTAGAGATCACCGTGGATTCGGATACTGCCTATGAAGTAGATGGAGTAAGTGGAGATGTGATCATTGAAGTTTCCTATGAAGATCAGCCGGTAAAGGGAAATATTGTTGTGTATAAGAAAGGTGAGATGCTTTCCGATTTTGAGAACGACTTTATCTATAAAGAACAGTACCTTTCCGGGGCGGAATTTGAAGTGCGCGCGGCAGAGGATATCTGCACTCCGGATCATCAGAAAGATGCAGATGGAAACCGTATCGTATTTTATGCAAAGGATACGCTTGTGACAACAATCACAACGGGAGAAAGTGGAAAAGCTGTAGCAAAGGATCTGCCGCTTGGAAGATACTATGTAGTGGAAACAAAGGCACCGGAAGGATTTGTATTAAATCCGGAGCCGGTAAAGGTTGCATTAACCTATCAGGATCAGGATACACCAATCGTTGAAGCAGAAGCAATCGTAGGAAATGACAGACAGAAAGTCGCTATTTCCGTAGAAAAACAGGATACAGAAAATGGACAGGTATTATCCGGGGCTGTGTTTGGCATCTATAACAAGAAAGATATCCGGGCAAATGGAAAAGTTCTTGTGAAAGCAGATACCTTATTACAGGAAATGACATCCGATGAGAACGGTATGGCAACATGCACCCTGGATCTTCCATTTGGAGAATATTATGTAAAAGAAT
Organism: uncultured Clostridia bacterium; assembly: GCA_937896665.1. Taxonomy (GTDB): domain Bacteria; phylum Bacillota; class Clostridia; order Lachnospirales; family Lachnospiraceae; genus Faecalimonas. The sequence continues at coordinate 5,742 of CALBNS010000097.1, read as the reverse complement.
TAAAAGCGCCGGAAGGTTTTGTTTCTTCGGATGAGGTGCTGGAATTTGTTGCAGAGTATCAGGGACAGGAGACAAAGATTGTTTCCTTACAGGCCGTAAAGAAGAATGAACCGACTACAGCAGAGTTCACAAAGTCTGATCTGACCACAGGCGTAGAGCTGGAGGGCGCAAGATTGAAGGTCATGGATAAAGATGGAAATGTGATCGATGAATGGACATCTGAAAAGGATAAGCCACATGTGATCAAGCGTCTGGTTGTCGGAGAAACCTATACCCTTCATGAAGAGTTTGCTCCATACGGTTATCTGAAAGCAACGGATGTGACATTTACGGTCAAAGATACTGCCGAAGTACAGAAAGTGGAAATGAAGGATGAGGTTCCAAAAGGGCTTCTGATCATCAACAAAAAGGGAGAATTTTTAGAGAAGATCACTCTTCTGGATAATGTGAAAGGAACGGTAGAACATTTCTTTGAATATATCACAGGAAACTTAAGTGAAGTCACCTTTGAAGTCTATGCTGCAGAAGATATCAAGGCTGCGGATGGCGTAAGTGCAGATCATTATAAGAAAGATGAGCTGGTAGGCACGATCACAACCGATGAGAAGGGAATCGCAAAAATGGAAGACCTTCCGGTAGGAAAATATTATGTGAAGGAAGTGAAAACGGCACATGGTTTTGTACTGGATGGAGAGCCTAGATTTGTGGATCTGACCTATCGTGACCAGGATACACCGGTGGTTACTTTTGATGAAGAATGGCAGAACAACCGCCAAAAGATAAAAGTAACAGTCCTTAAAAAAGAAAAGGATACAGAACGTATGCTGGAAGGTGCGATCTTTGGGTTATTTACAAAAGAAGATATCAAAGGCAGAGATGGAAAAGTCCTGATGGAAGCCGGAACGCTGATCGAGCAGAAAACAACGGATGAAAATGGACAGATCCTTTTCAAAGCAGATCTTCCAGTGGATGGAACCTATATCGTAAAAGAAATCTATGCACCGGATGGTTTTGTGACATCGAATGAAGAAAAGGAATTCACTTTTGAGTATGGAAAACCGGAAGAAGCCGAGGTTTTCTATGAGTTTGTTTTTGAAAATAAGGCGACAACGGTAGAACTTACGAAAACAGACCTTACTACAGGAAAAGAACTTCCGGGAGCTCATCTGAAGGTGACAGATGAAGACGGAAATGTAATCGATGAGTGGGTATCTACAGAGAAAGCCCATGTGATCAAGGAGCTGACAGTTGGAAAATCCTATACGATGACAGAAACAAAACCGGCAGATGGATATGTAACTGCTGAAAGCATTACCTTTACAGTAGAAAATACTGCAGAAATCCAGAAACAGGAGATGAAAGATGATGTGACAAAGGTGTTGATCTCGAAACAGGATATCGCAGGAAAAGAACTTCCAGGTGCAAAACTTACGATCTTAGATGAAGATGGAAAAGTGGTAGAAAGCTGGACATCTACAGAAGAAGCACATTATATAGAGATGCTTCCGATCGGAAAGTACACGCTCAGGGAAGAAACGGCACCGGAAGGTTATCTGGTTGCAAAGGATGTGGAATTTGAAGTAAAAGATACCGACAAAGTGCAGAAGGTTGTTATGGTTGATGAGGAAAAACCAAAAGAAAGCACTCCGGAAGGGGGAAAACCTTCTAAAGATGCACCGAAGACTGGGGATAACACCAACTTGCTGTTATGGTTGATCGTGCTTGGAATGAGCTTAAGTGGGGTGGTAGTCCTTGGAAGAAAAATAAAGAAGAAATAATGTAAGGGAAAGCGTTCATGGAAACCTGAGGGAATCTGTGAACGCTTTTTTTAGGAGGAACATGAGGATGGACAGGACAAGAGATAAGAATCTGATCGTAGAACCAAATGCAGCAATGCCGGGGAGAAAATACAGTGAAGAAAAACCCTGGTCTTGTAAATATTGCTATTGGTGGGGAGGGAGAAAAAAGGGCTGCATTGAGAAGCAGTGCTATTATTTGCTTCCCTCAAAGGATCAAGGGAAGAAAGGGAGTGGTTAATTGCAGGATGAAGTGAATGAAAAAATCATAGCTCTGTGTGTCCAGACAACCCGGATGAGTACCGGCGCGCTAAAAGCATCTATGAGAAAATTTCTGGATGGAATGAGCAGACAGAAACAGAAGCGGGTACAGGTGAAACAGGCTGTCAAAACGGGAAAAGCACAGGAAAAGGGAAGAGAAAAAGAAAGAAAACGACAGGAGATGAAAAAGCCTCATGGAAAGCAGACGATAAAACAACTGATCGCACAGGGAGCACAGCTAACGAATATCCAGATCACGGATCAAAATATCAAGTCTTTTGACCGGGTAGCCCGGAAATATGGAATTGATTATAGTCTGAAAAAGGATTCCCATGTGGAACCGCCATTGTATCTGGTATTTTTTAAATCGAAAGATGTGGACGTGATGACGGCTGCTTTTAAAGAATATGCAGGCGTAGAGCTGAATCAGTCTAAAAAGAAAAAATCTTCTGTCCGAAAGAAACTACAGAAGACACAGGAGAGGAAAGCAAAACATCGTCAGAGAGTCAAAACGAAGCAGAAAGTCAGAGGGCAGGAACGATGATCCGGGAAAAGATGCAGAATATCCAGATGAAGAGAGTGGTGATATTAAGCATTCCGTATCTGATCATCTTCTATCTTGCAGATAAATGTTTTTGGCTATACCGCCATTGTATTGGTGACAGTATGATTGAGAAAATCGGTGTGATGCTGATGCATTTCCAACTGGCATTTACGAATTGGCTTCCAAGCTTTCATATGCAAGATCTGTTAGGAGGATTGGTGACCGCCCTTATCTTTCGGTTGATCTTGTATTATAAAGCGAAGAATGCGAAGAAGTTCCGTCATGGAGAAGAGTATGGATCGGCCAGATGGGGAAACCGGAAGGATATCGAGCCATTTGAAGATCCGGAGTTTGAAAATAACATCATTCTGACCGAAACTGAACGGCTTACGATGAACAGCAGGCCAAAGGCTCCAAAATATGCCAAAAACAAAAATGTTATTGTAATTGGTGGTTCAGGATCCGGTAAAACTAGATTTTACGTCAAACCCAATCTGATGCAGATGACAGATCATGTATCCTATGTGGTCACTGATCCAAAGGGAACGATCATTGTAGAATGCGGAAAGATGCTGGTAAATGGCGGCTATCGGATCAAGGTGCTGAATACGATCAATTTTAAAAAGTCCATGCACTATAATCCATTCCATTACATCCGTAGCGAAAAGGATATCTTAAAACTGGTGAATACCATCATAGCAAATACGAAAGGGGAAGGAGAAAAATCTACGGAGGATTTCTGGGTGAAAGCGGAACGTCTTCTGTACTCTGCCCTGATTGGTTATATTTGGTATGAAGCGCCGGAAGAAGAGCAGAACTTTTCTACTCTTTTGGAATTCATCAACGCCAGTGAAACGAGAGAAGATGATGAAGAATTTAAGAATGCGGTAGATGAACTGTTTGAAGAATTAGAGGCAGATAATCCGGAACACTTTGCAGTCAGACAATATCGAAAATATAAGCTGGCTGCCGGAAAAACAGCAAAGTCGATCCTTATTTCCTGCGGCGCCAGACTTGCTCCATTTGATATCCAGGAACTTCGGGAGATCATGTCCTATGATGAGATGGAGCTGGATATGATCGGGGATCAGAAGACAGCGATGTTTGTCATTATCAGTGATACCGATGATACTTTCAATTTTGTGGTGGCGATCATGTACACACAGCTTTTTAATCTGCTCTGTGATAAAGCAGATGATGAGCATGGTGGAAGACTTCCGTACCATGTGCGATTACTGCTGGATGAGTTCAGTAATATTGGTCAGATCCCGAAATTTGATAAACTGATCGCAACGATTCGAAGCCGTGAGATCTCCGCCTCTATTATTTTACAGTCGCAGAGTCAGTTAAAAACCATTTATAAGGATGCTGCTGAAACCATCACGGGGAATTGCGATACCGTATTATTTCTTGGAGGAAAAGAAAGTTCCACGTTAAAGGAAATCTCGGAAACGCTGGGAAAAGAGACCATCGATCTTTACAATACCTCTGATACCAGAGGAACAAGCCGGTCCTATGGTTTGAATTATCAGAAGACAGGGAAAGAATTGATGAGCCGGGATGAACTGGCTGTAATGGATGGAAATAAATGTATCTTACAGCTTCGAGGCGTGCGGCCATTTCTCAGTAACAAATATGATATCACAAAGCATAAGAGATACAAGGAATTGTCGGATGCGGATACAAGGAATACGTTTGATGTGGAAAAATATCTGGAGCATAAGCTGGTCTTTTCGCAGGATACAGAATTTGAAGTGTATGAAGTAAATGTAACAGAAGAGGATGTGAAAGCAGTGATAGAGGAAGAAGTAAACTAAAAAGAGTATCTTTTGGGTTAGAAATGTGATAGTCTTTTATAAAGACAAATTTGAATTGAACTATATTTCAAGTTGTGAAGGTGAAATGGCAATGTACCCTAATTTTTTGTTAATAATGTTTTGTGCTTTTATAGTTTTGCTGGAAGATATATCAGTAAAAAAAAGGAAATAGATAAAACGGGAAATTTAAATGTTGGAGAAGGGAATATTAGCCTCAATATAGGAATGCAAGAGGTTCTTGCGTCTGTTTTTTTGATATGCAAGAGGCACTTTCTTGAAGAAAACTTGGTTGAATTATAGACTGGAAACACGGAGGTGAAATACATGGATTTTGGAGAACAAATTAAAAGCATTCGTCAAAAAGAAAAATTGACACAAGAACAATTTGCTATGAAACTGAATGTGAGTAGACAAGCTGTTTCAAACTGGGAGAATAACAAAAATCTTCCAGATATAGGAATGCTTATTTTGATGTCTGATGTGTTTCAAATATCTCTGGATTATTTGATTAAAGGAGAAAATGAAATGAACAACATGACAGAAAAGGTAATCAAAGATGGAAGTGAAACCAGAAGAGCCAAGTATAATATGGTGTGCTCGATTATAGGCAGTTTCTTGATTTTAATCGGAATTATACTGCTTCTTGTGAAGGGACTGTCGGTAGAGTATATTGATGCACAAGGGGTGCTGCATGAGAATTTCTTTCTTGTCCCAATTGGATTTTTATGCGTGTTTAGTGGTTTGATTTCTTTTATTACAGTTGGTATAACTACAATTATCAGCAAATTTAAAAATAGGAACTCATAATTATAGTGCTATTTTCAAGGCAATTTTTTCTTGAATGTGGAAACTATTATTCACATGGATTGTCAAATTTCAGTTTGTCAAATTGAAGTGTAGTATTAAAAATTAAATAAAAAGCGTTAGAGCATGTAGATATCCGTCTATGTGCTCTTTTTTTGCGTTTTTTTAAGAAAAAGTCCTGATGATCAGGCAGAAAGGAGAGGAAAGTGAAGATAAAAATAAGATCACCTTGCAAATAAAACCAGTAAAAAAAGAGGTCTGAATAATAGGGAAAGGAGAGAGGAAACGCTGACAGACCATAGAAACAGCGTTTATTCAGAAAAGAATATGGGATTTTTCGGAAGTGCAATTACAATCTTACAGACATTAGTCGTAGCGATTGGTGCAGGTCTTGGTGTCTGGGGAGTTATCAACCTGATGGAAGGCTACGGAAATGATAATCCGGGCGCAAAATCACAGGGAATTAAGCAGTTCATGGCTAATTAAAGGGAACAAAAAGAAAGGAAAAGCCAATCCAGAC
>CALBNS010000096.1 GCA_937896665.1 uncultured Clostridia bacterium | reverse complement strand
GGCGGTAAACCGGCAAATACATTTAATGGAAGAAAGAAAACAGAGAAAAAAGCTGGCGGTCAGAAAGGACACAGAGGAACTACTCTGACTAAAAGCAGTATTGAAGAAAAAATCCGTTCTGGGGAATGCAGACACGAGATAAGAACAATCGGTGATTCGACAGGTAAAAAATATATCACAAAATACATCGTTGATTTAAGAGTGGAAACAGTAGTAACAGAGGTTCGCATCTATGCAGATACACATGGAAAATTCTCTATCCCTGCGGAATACCGCAGTGATGTCACTTATGGTGAGAATGTAAAAGCATTGGCAGTATCTCTTTACAGTGAAGGGGTAATGGCAAATGACAGAATTGCAGCATTTTTAAATGCTGCAAGTGGGGATGTCCTTGCACTTTCAGACGGAAGTATTTATGGCTTCTGTAAAAAATTTGCCCAAAATTCAGTGAAAAGCATTCAGAATCTTGAAAGCAATCTGCTCAACCAGCCTGTAGTTGCAACCGATGCCACTACAGTAACTGTAAATGGAAACCAGAATTATATTCGAAATTTCAGTACGAAAGAAACAGTCGTATATCATGCAATGAACAGTAAATCCATTGATTCGTTGAAGGAAATTGAATTTCTTTCAAAATACGGTGGGTTTCTTTTGCATGACCACGAAACCGCCATGTATCATTTTGGGACGGATCATGCCGAATGTAATGTCCATATCATCAGATATCTGCGTAAAAACAGCGAAGAGACAAAAAATAAGTGGTCTGATGAAATGATTTCTCTGCTATGTGAAATAAACAAAGCACGAAAAGAACTTATAGAGCAAGAAATTACAAGTTTCTCAGAAGAAAAGCTGAAGGAATACGAACAGAACTATCATGCTCTGATTACAAAAGGACGAACAGAAAACAAAAAGACATCTCATCGCTATGCAAAATCAGAGGAAAAAACACTGCTGAACCGATTGGAGAAGTACAGCCATAATCATTTACTGTTTCTTCATGATTTTTCTGTGCCTTTTGAAAATAATATCTCAGAACGCGATTTGAGAAAGGCAAAAAATCGGCAGAAAATGGCAGGTGGCTTCAGAAAGGAAAGCGGTCATCAGATGTATTGCTCCATACTGACCATCATCGAAACCCTGAAACGAAGAAACCTGGGTATCATCGAAAACATCAAACAGTTATTCATGGGTGCACCGGCTATTTTCTAGTCGGTGCTATACCCAGTTAATTACTTGAAGGCTGAACTGTTACGAGAATTTGGTAACAGCGCACCAATACAGCTCAATTTTGATGATTCATCACATGCCTGAATAGCTGCAAAATCTATAAAACGAACAATGCCTCTGTCAATTTCACTAAGTCATTCTCCTCAATTTCATAGACTCCCTCACTATCCTGTACCACATTTACCTCTATGAGCATTGCATCACCGTATGTTACATTTTCTAATATTTCCGTTCCGGTCTCCAACATTAGAGCATAATATTTCTCCGTCTGCTCTGCTTCTGTAGGGAAGGCTGTACCCGCATCAAGTACTTCCTGTACATATGCTTCAAACTTCTCCTCTGTCTTTTCATCAATATCTGCCGCATTATCGATTGGAAAAACTTCCATTGTTACTTTATAATTGCTTTTTTCACCTTTTACCGTTTCTTTCACAGAATATTTCGTCTTAGCATGTACATCTGCAAAATACTGTCTATATCCAGTTAATAACTCATCTGACAGTTCTAATTCTTCCAATGCCGCTACATTCTCATCTAACATTTCTTCATAAGATTTAACAGCTTCTTCCTCTGCAGCATCTGTGAGTTTCACATACTCATCATACTCAGCCTTATAAAGACAATCCAAGGTCGCTTTTACATAAGCACCTGCATCAAACTCTTTTGCCGTCAGACCACATCCAGTCACTGCACACATCACAACTGCCAATAAGAGTGCAACTATTCTACTATTTTTTCTCATAACTTTTCCTCCCAAGGTAGATATTTCTTATATTGTAACACACTGCGAGGTTTTAGTCTAACAATTTCTTCCCAATTTCAAAGCAGTCAAAAGTTGCAAAATAGTCTGCCGGTGTCTCCGCTCTTCGAATTAACTGAGTTGTTCCGTCCTCTTTTAACAATACTTCAGCAGATTTCAATTTTCCATTATAATTATATCCCATAGCAAATCCATGTGCTCCCGTATCATGGATTACGAGTAAGTCACCGATATCAATTTTTGGCAGTTCTCTGTCGATCGCAAATTTATCATTATTTTCGCAGAGAGAACCTGTAACATCGTATTTATGGTCACATAGCTGATCTTCTTTGCCCATAACTGTAATATGATGATATGCACCATACATTGCAGGACGCATAAGATTGACAGCACATGCATCACATCCGATATATTCTTTATGTGTGTGTTTTTCATGAATTGCTCTTGTCACAAGACAACCGTAAGGTCCCATCATATAACGTCCTAATTCAGTATAAATCGCAACATCACCCATTCCTGCCGGAACAAGCACTTCCTCATATACTTTTCTGACACCTTCACCAATCACCTTAATATCATTCGGCTCCTGATCCGGACGATATGGGATTCCAATTCCACCGGAAAGATTAATGAATTTGATATGGGCACCGGTTTCCCTCTGTAACTTCACAGCCACTTCAAACAACACTTTTGCAAGCATTGGATAATAATCGTTTGTAACCGTATTACTTGCTAAAAATGCATGGATACCGAATTCTTTTGCACCTTTCGCCTTTAATACTTTAAATGCCTCAAATAATTGTTCCGTTGTCATTCCATATTTTGCATCACCAGGATTATCCATGATATCATTGCTGATTTTAAACAACCCACCCGGATTATAACGGCAACTTATGGTTTCTGGAATATGACCGATTGTCTTTTCTAGAAAATCAATATGAGTAAAATCATCCAGATTGATTATTGCTCCTAATTTGTCTGCATAAGCAAATTCTTTCGCTGGAGTTGCGTTTGAAGAAAACATGATATCTTCCCCAACTGCCCCAATTGCCTCTGACAACATTAATTCTGTATATGATGAACAGTCACAGCCACAGCCATATTCCCTTAAAATTTTAATTAAAAATGGATTCGGTGTAGCCTTTACTGCAAAATACTCTTTATATCCTTTGTTCCACGCAAATGCCTCTTTTAATACTTTCACATTCTCACGGATGCCTTTTTCATCGTATAAATGAAATGGTGTCGGATACTTTTCTACAATGCTTTCAAGCTGCGTTTTTGTAACAAATGGTATTTTTTTCATCTTGTAAACCCCTCTCTAGTCAAAAAAGAGCAGACGTTTTGTCTGCTCCTTTGCTGTTGTTGTGCGTCTGTATATTTTTTTACTATTTTCTTAATCCTAATCTTTCGATTAATGAACGATATCTTTCAATGTCAGTTTTCTTTAAGTAAGCAAGTAAACCTCTTCTTTGTCCTACCATTTTAAGAAGACCTCTTCTTGAATGATGATCCTTTGGATTCGCTTTGAAGTGTTCTGTTAATTCATTGATTCTAGCTGTTAAAATAGCTACTTGTACTTCTGGTGAACCTGTGTCGCCTTCAGTTCTGGCATATTCTGCCATGATTGCTTGTTTCTTTTCTTTTGCGATCATTTTCGACCCTCCTATATTTCTCTATATTAGCGCCAGACATTAAGTAATGGTTGGAGTATCCAATTACCGAACATTGGCTCAATTCATACTCAATCAGTATATCATACATTTGATATGCTGTCAAAATATTTTTTTGCACATTCTATATCTTTTTGCATGCGTTTCTTTAGTTCATCTACAGTTGAAAATTTCTGTTCTCTCCTCACGTAAGACTGTAGGCAAACAGAAACCTTTGTTCCGTAAGTATCGGCATTTATGCCGAATACATGTGCTTCTAGCAAAGTTTCGCTATCCTCTTCTACCGTTGGCTTCACTCCGATATTGCAAACTCCCTGATACCATTTTCCATCTATCAGAATGCTTGCAACATAGACACCATACGGTGGAAGAATTTTTCTATCTTCCGGTCGAACATTCATAGTAGGAATCCCGATTGTCCTTCCAAGCTTCCTTCCATGCATTACCATGCCTGTTATCTCATATGGATATCCCAGAATCTCATTGACAAGTTCCATGTTTCCTTTTTTTAGTTCTTCCCTGATAAAGGTACTGCTAATTTCCCGCTCGTGAAAACATTTTTTTTCAAGAACCTCAAGTTCAAAATCATATATCTCGGAAAACTTCTCAAGCATATGATAATCGCCCCGCTTCTGATACCCAAAATGAAAATCCGAACCAACCACAACATACCTTGCATGAAATTTTGAGACAAGAATATCTCTTATAAAATCTTCTGCCTCCATACCGCAAATACTTTCTGTAAAAGGACATTCCAGCAGATAATCCACTCTGCCTTCCAATCTTTTGACACGTTCCCGGTTCGTCATCAGAACGCCTGGATCCATTTTCCGTCTCTGATATAATTCTGCCATATCAAATGCAAATACAACACTATCCACATCCTCTTTTTGCTGATGCAAAACAACTCGATCCACAAGCATCTCATGTCCAAGATGGAGCCCATCGAATTTTCCAAGTGTAATTGCGGTTTTTCTTGTATTCTGATAGGCTTCAAGCCCCTTAATATACTGCATATGATTTCCTCTTATGTCTCCTCATTTTTATCAAAAAACATCTTTACAATCTGAAACATCCGTTTTTCCTGTACATACTGATAGATTGCAATAAAACGACCTCTATCATCATACACGCGCACGGATTTTCCATCTTCCAATCTGATATACTCATTGATATGTTTTGGAAGAAACATATTTCCATTGTATGCAAAAGAAGCATGTTCTGCTTTGAGGGTAACTGCTTCGTATTCCGCAAACATCTCATCTATTGGAACAAGTGCCTCCTGCAGTCTTCCTGCTTCTTTTAATTCCTGTATCTGTTTCAAAGTCAGACTATCTTTTAATTCAAATCTACTTACTTTTGTACGGATTAATTCTTCCATACATCCGCCACAGCCAAGTGCTGCACCAATATCGTGGCACAATGTACGAATATACGTGCCTTTTGAACAGGATACTTCCATTCGTACACGCGGGAGTGATAGTTCTTTGATATTGATTTCATGTATCACGATCGGCCGTGCTTTTCGTTCTATTTCAACACCTTCTCTGGCAAGTTCATAAAGCTTCTTTCCATTGACCTTCAACGCAGAATACATCGGCGGAATCTGCATATAATTCCCCACAAATCCTTCAATGCATTTTACCACACTGTCATCGTCCATGTTTTCTAATGGATTTTCGGATAACACGACACCGGATATATCCTGTGTATCTGTAGTCTTGCCAAGGAGAAGGACCGTTTCATATGTTTTGCTCTTATCCGTAAGCATGTCACAAAGCTTCGTTGCTTTTCCGAGACAAACCGGGAGCACCCCTGTCGCATCCGGATCCAATGTCCCGGTATGGCCTATTTTTTTCTGTCCCACAATACCTCTTAATTTGGCAACTACATCATGCGAAGTAAAGCCTTTCTCTTTGTGTATGTTAATGATTCCATGTATCATAATAATTGTCCTTTTATAATTGTGTCTGAATCTGTTCTGTCACCTGATTTATGATGTCTTTTACATTTCCCTTCATGTTTAATCCGGCTGCTTTTTTGTGCCCGCCTCCGCCAAAATGTCTGGCAATTTTGCTGACATCCACATCCCCGGAAGCTCGCAGACTAATTTTGTATTCATTTTCCTCAAGTTCATATAAGAAAACGGCTACTTCAATACCCTTTGTAACACGCATCTGGCTTACAATTCCTTCCAGATCCTTTGACCCAACCCGATAAAAATCCATTATCTCTTTGCTAATTGCTGAGACGATACATTTACCTTCCAGAGAAAGCATACTTTCAAGCAATGCTCTGCCTAAAATCTGGTTCTGTGCATATGTCTTCTCATAAAATGTCTTATCAATAATCTCAGAAGCATTTACACCTTTTCTCATCAGGTTTGCAGCCACCTCCATCGTCTCCGGTGCTGTGCAGGAATACCGGAATACACCTGTATCGTGCACGATTCCCAGATATAGACACTCTGCAATCTCTGTTGTAATTTTTTCATCTTCAAGCAAGCCATATACCAACTCTGAAGTTGAGCTTGCTTCAGAAACAATATGGTTCTCATCTGCAAAAGCTTCATTACTTACATGATGGTCAATACAAAAAGTCTTTTCTGAATTTTCAAATAATGGTTTTGAAAATCCAAGACGTTCGGCATCTCCACAATCCAGACAAATGAACAAGTCATAAACCTGTCCCACAGAAATACTGTGTTTAATCTCTGCTGTTGCTTTAATAAAATGGAAGCTATCTGGAATTTCTTCCAGATACACATCCGTTTTAATTTGAGGATAATACAGTCTGATATATTGATATAATCCCATACACGAACCTACACAATCGCCATCCGGTCTTATATGACCACCGATGGCAACTGTTCTCACATGTTCCAAAACGTGTTTCAACATATTACTCTTCCTCTTTATTCAGGTCTTTTGTTACATCATCAATTTTCTTTGACATCGCAACACCGTATGCGATAGACTGATCCATCACAAACTTCACCTCCGGTGTATTACGCATATTGAGTCTTCTTGCCAGTTCTCTTCGGATATAACCTTCTGCACTCTGAAGTCCCTTAATCGTATCTTCCTGCGCTGTTTCATCTCCAAAAACACTGATGTACGCTTTACATGTCTTTAAATCTGGTGCCACCTCTACGGCTACCACCGAAGTCATCGGTGCAACGCGTGGGTCTTTAATGCCCCCACGCAAAATGTTACTTAATTCTCTCTGCACCTCTCCGTTTACTCTTGTATTCTTAATACTATTCTTTCTCAAATCAATTCCTCCAGTTATATCTGATGGCTATCTTGGAATCTCTACCATCTTGTATGCTTCTACCTGGTCGCCTTCTTTGACATCATTAAATCTTTCAAATACAAAACCACATTCATATCCTGCTTTTACTTCTTTTACGTCATCTTTAAAACGTTTCAGAGAAGCAAGCCCGCCATCAAAGATTACAATTCCGTCACGGATGATACGGGCAGAACATCCACGCTCAAACATACCATCTAATACATAAGAACCTGCAATTGTACCAACACCAGAAGCTTTGAATGTCTGACGAACTTCTGCATGACCTAATACTTTTTCTTCAAATACAGGATCTAACATACCCTTCATCGCTGCTTCGACATCTTCAATTGCATTATAGATAACACGGTACAATCTTACATCTACCCCTTCACGCTCTGCTGTATCTTTTGCAGTAGCATCCGGACGTACGTTAAATCCAATGATAATCGCATTCGATGTAGAGGCAAGTGTTACATCGGATTCATTGATTGCACCAACGCCTCCATGGATTACTTTTACAGCAACTTCATCATTTGAAAGTTTTACAAGACTTTGTTTTACAGCTTCAACAGAACCCTGTACATCGGCTTTTACGATAATATTCAATTCTTTTACATTACCAGCCTGAATCTGGTTAAACAAATCATCTAATGACATCTTTGATTTTGTTTCATCAATTAATTTTGCTTTATTCTGTGCAATAAATGTCTCTGCAAAATTTCTTGCTTCTTTTTCATTTCCACAAGAAACAAAAACTTCACCTGCATTTGGAACGTCATTAAGTCCGAGGATTTCGACCGGTGTAGAAGGACCTGCTTCTTTTACACGTCTTCCTTTGTCATCAATCATCGCCCTTACTTTACCATAAGCAGAACCTGCAGCAATTGGATCACCAACACGTAGTGTACCTTTTTGTACCAAAACAGTTGCAACAGAACCTTTTCCTTTATCAAGCTCAGCCTCAATTACAAGACCTCTTGCACGACGGTTTGGATTTGCCTTTAACTCAAGTACCTCTGCTGTCAGAAGAATCATTTCCATTAAATCTTCTATGCCTTCGCCTGTTTTTGCAGATACAGGAACAAATACCGTGCTTCCGCCCCAGTCTTCAGCAATCAATTCATACTCTGTCAATTCTTGTTTTACTCTGTCAACATTTGCACTTGGCTTATCTATTTTATTTACAGCTACGATCACTTCAATACCTGCTGCCTTTGCATGGCTGATTGCTTCTACGGTCTGTGGCATAACACCATCATCTGCTGCAACAACTAGAATTGCAATATCTGTAGAGTTTGCACCACGCATACGCATTGCCGTAAATGCCTCATGTCCCGGTGTATCAAGGAATGTGATTTTCTCGCCATTTACAGTTGCAACATAGGCACCGATATGCTGTGTAATTCCACCAGCCTCGCCTGTTGTAACACTTGTATTACGGATTGCGTCAAGAAGTGATGTTTTACCATGGTCAACGTGTCCCATAACACATACAACCGGTGGACGTTTTTTCATCTTGCTTTCGTCTTCTTCATCTTCCTTCAGCAATTCTTCTATAACATCTACGACTTCTTCTTTCTCGCAGAGTATTTCGAATTCCATAGCGATTTCTTCAGCAGTTTCAAAATCAATTTCCTGATTTACTGTTACAATTTTACCTTGCAGGAATAATTTCTTAACAATCACAGAAGGCTGGATTTTCATTGCATCTGCTAAATCTTTAATTGTCAGCACTTCCGGAATTGTAATCATCTTAATCTTTTCTTCCACTTTTTCTTCCACTTTTGGCTGTGGTTTCTGCTGAAGCGGAACATTCTTTGTTATTTTCCTATTCTTTCCGCCTCTTCCATCCTGTTCCTCATTGCGGTAATCCTTTTCTTTATCTTTCTTCTTGTAATTATCTTTTTGTTTCTGGCGCTGTGGTTTTTGTTCTGGCACAATTGGAGCCGGAATTGAAGGCATACCGTTTCTGTCATTTCTTCTATCGTTTCTTCTGTCGTCACGACGTTCATCTCTTCTGTCATTTCTTCTGTCGTCACGACGCTCATCTCTTCTGTCATCACGTCTTTCATTTCTTCTATCGTCGCGGCGCTCATCACGTCTTTCATCACGTCTTTCTTCTCTTCTGTCATCACGACGTTGTCCCTGATAATTATTAATCGGTCTCTGACCTTGTGCATTTACATTACCATTTTGTCTCTGTGACTGATTATCGTTTGCTCTGTCACTGTTATATGGTTTTTGATTTGCACTCGCTTCCTGTCTCGGTTTCTGAGTATATGCTCTCTGTCCGCCATTGTTTTCTGCTCTTTGTCCCTGATTATTCTGTTTTTTTTGTCCCTGACCATTTTGGTATTTCTGTCCCTGATTATTTTGCCCTTCCGGACGTTTTTGATACGGACGATTTCCCTGACGGCCCCCGCTTTGAGAATTTTGTGGTCTGAACACCTGTACAATATTCTTTTTCTTTGGTTCTTCCTTCGTTGCTTCCTTTACAGGTTCTTTTACAGCTTCTTTTACACCACTAAAAAAATCCTTTACCATTTTCACTTGTTCCTCATCCAAAGAACTCATGTGGCTTTTCACTTCCACACCTTTCTTTCTCAAGCAATCAAGTACTTCTTTATTTGATTTATCCAGTTCTTTTGCCACTTCATGTACTCGAACTTTTGTCATAATACTAACTACCTCCTCTATGCAATCGTATTCTTTTCTGTTTCCAAATGTTTCATGATTCCCTTTGCAAATCCTGAATCCATTACTGCCAGGCTTGCTCGGAATTCTTTTCCCATTGCATGCCCCAAGGTATCTTTATCTCCATAAAAATAGATTGGCACCTCATAAAACTCACACATGTTTTTAAACTTCTTTTTTGTATTATCTGATGCGTCCTCCGCCACAATAACCAGTTCAGCAAGCCCGGTTTTCACTTCTTTTTCTGTACAAAACTCACCGCTTGCAGTTTTTCCGGCCTTTGTAGCCAAACTAATCAAGGATAATGCCTTACTCATTTTCAAGAGAATTCATCTCCTTTTCTAAACTTTCATACACATCTTTTGGAATAGCATGCTTAAAAGAACGTTCCAGTCCTTTATTCTTGATTGCTTTTCCAAGACATTCTTTTGAAAAACAAAGATAGGCACCACGGCCGTTCTTTTTTCCTGTCGTATCCAATATAAATTCGTCTTCTGAAGTTTTCAAAACACGTATCATTTCTTTTTTATTCTTCATTTCTCCACATCCAACGCATTTGCGCATTGGAACTTTTCTATTATTATTCAATATCATCACCTGGCATTTCTTCCATCATATCATCCATAGCCAGCTCCATATAATTTTCTGGAAGCTCGCCTGCTGCAATTGCCTGTGATTCACTCTTAATATCAATCTTATAACCAGTAAGACGTGCTGCTAATCTTGCATTCTGCCCTTCTTTACCAATTGCCAGTGATAACTGATAATCTGGTACGATTACACTAGCTGTCTTTTCATCCGGGTCGGCTGCAACAGAAATTACCTTTGCCGGACTCAATGCATTCTCAATTAAGAGTGCCGGGTTTTCACTCCAGTTGATGATATCGATCTTTTCACCACGAAGCTCACTTACAATCGCATTTACTCTCGCACCATTCATACCTACGCATGCTCCAACTGGATCTACATCAGGATCATTCGACCATACAGCAATCTTTGTACGCGAACCAGCTTCCCTGGAAATACTCTTGATCTCTACTGTACCATCTTTTACTTCTGTCACTTCTGATTCAAATAAACGTTTTACAAGTTCCGGATGTGTACGTGACACAACGATTCTTGGACCTTTTGTTGTATTCTTTACTTCTACAACATAAAGTTTAATACGTTCTGTCGGCTTAAACACTTCGCCTTTTACCTGTTCGTTTTCTGTCAACATTGCATCTGCTTTTCCGAGGTTAATACTTACATTTTTGCCAACATATCTCTGTACAATACCTGTTACAACATCTTTCTCTTTTTCAAAATATTGGTCATATACCACTTTTCTTTCTTCTTCACGAATCTTTTGAAGAATTAAATTCTTTGCATTCTGAGTTGCGATACGGCCAAATGTTTTCGACTCTATCGGAATCTGAACAACATCACCTAACTCAAATTTGGAGTCAATCATCTTTGCATTGGCAAGACTGATTTCCATGACGTCATCTTCCACTTCTTCGACAACTGATTTTTCTGCAAGCACAGAATAGTCACATGTCTCACGATTCATAACTACTTTGATGTTATCTGCTTTACCAAAATGATTTTTACATGCATTAATCAATGAATTTTCAATTGCATCTAAAAGCGTTTCCTTACTGATTTCCTTTTCTTTTTCTAGAATTGTCAAAGCTTCTAATAATTCTGTATTCATCTTTCCTTCCTCCTCGTTTTAGAAATTCAATGCCAGACGAATCAATGCGATATCGCTTCTGTCGAATGTCTGAACTGTTTCATCTTCATATTCAATCGTTACTGTATCTTTATCGTATTCTTTTAAAAGTCCGATAAATTCTTTTTGTCTGTCGATTGCACGGTATGTGCGGATTTCCACTTCTTCCCCCAGACTTCTTGCGAAATCCTTCTCTTTTTTCAAAGGTCTTCCAAGCCCCGGAGAACTTACTTCAAAGATATAAGTATCATCAATATAATCTTTTTCATCTAGGATATCTGAAAAAGCTCTGCTTACAACTTCGCAGTCATCCACTGTAATTCCGCCTGGTTTATCAATGTAAGCTCTGAGATACCATGTACCTCCCTCTTTTACATACTCTACATCTACCAACTCGAAGCCATTGTTCTCAACGATTGGCAATAAAAGTTCTTCTGTTTTCTGTTCATATTCTTCTCTCTTAGACAATGTAAAACCTCCCTTTCTAACCGATTGTGCTCTACTACATGAAGAAAAGTGAACCTTTCGGTTCACTTTTCTGTCGACATCTTATTCAGTTATAATTATAGTAACACTATCATTTGCAAAAATCAAGTATTTTTTCCAGATACCAGAAAATTCTATAATCTTGACTTGGTTCCACTTCCACCTCTGCTTGCCTGCTTCAATCGGTTCAATGTTAATTCTTTTTCTTTATAAAACACCTTTGTCTCTGTTCCTTCCTCAAACAGGTAAACATTCTCTACCGTGTCATTTTTCTGGAGTTTAATTCCTTTCACACCCACTGCCGTCTTTTTCATTTCTGAAATTTCGCCACTGTGGAAACGCAAGAAATATCCACCAGCAGTCTGCATAACAACACTTTGTTTATCGTTAATCACCTGAACACTTATAAGCTCATCTCCTTCTGCAAGCTTTGTCGCCGCAATGGTTCGCTTTGCTACTAAGAATTCATTTCCGTCTACTTTCTTCACAACACCCTGTTTTGTTGCAAACAGGAGTTTTGCAATACGGAATTGGTTCTCATTACAAATGAACACTATTTCTTCTTCTGAACTGTTATAATTGCTTATATTATCAATCGGCGTTCCTTTATCCCGGAATTTTCCAAATGGAATATCCAACACTTTCGCCTGATGCATTTTACCGGTATTGGTGAAAATACACACCCTTCCGGTATTCAGACAAGATATAACATATTTGTTTTCTGCATCTGCTGCCTCTTTATTGCGCTCGTAAACCGCAGCGTCAACTGTTCTTGTATAACCAAAACGATCCATCAAAAGGACAACTTCCTGTTCTTCGATTTTCTTTTCCTCAAAAACAGCTTCTTCTGCATTTTCTACAACTGTACGGCGTTTTCTTGCGTACTCTTTCTTAATCTTATCCAGATCCTCCATGATAACTCTCGCCATAGAGTCATAGTTTGCCAAAATATCTTCGTATCTCGCAATATTCTTCAAAGTCGTCTCATGCTCTAATTGAAGTGCTTCAATTTCAAGACCAATCAGTTTATAGAGACGCATTTCCAGGATTGCGGTTGCCTGTCTTTCCGTGAAACGAAGCATAGAAGCCATTTTCTGAGAAATTTTCGTCTTAAATTTGATATTTTCTGTAATTCCCTGTGTCAGGCATGCTTTCGCATCTTTGATATTTTTACTTCCGCGAAGAATTTCGATAATTAAATCAATGACATCACAGGCCTTGATTAACCCTTCCTGTATCTCTTTCTTATCTAGTTCTTTTGCAAGCAGATTCTTATATTTTCTGGTTGCTAGTTCAAACTGGAAATCTACATGGTGCTCGATAATGCTCTTAAGTCCCATGGTTTCCGGCTTTCCATCTGCTACGGCAAGCATATTTACGCCAAAAGTATCTTCCAAACGAGTCTTTTTATAAAGCATGTTCTTGAAGTTTTCTACGTCGGTATCTTTCTTAAGCTCCAATACAATTCGGATTCCTTCTTTAGAAGACTGGTTGGAGATATCTACGATATCGCTTGTTTTCTTGGCTTCTACCAAAGCTGCAACATCATTTAAAAATTTACTGATACCGGCACCAATCATAGTATATGGAATCTCAGAGATCACCAGTCGTTTCTTTCCGCCTTTCATCTCTTCTACTTCGACTTTACCGCGAATTTTGATTTTTCCCATTCCCGTTTCGTAAATCTCAGGCAAATCATCTTTATTTACCACGATACCACCAGTTGGGAAATCCGGTCCTTTGATATATTTCATCAACTGCTTCGTTGTGATTTCATTATTCTTCATATATGCCTTTACAGCATCTACTACTTCACCCAGATTGTGTGTCG
The DNA here is from genome assembly GCA_937896665.1 of uncultured Clostridia bacterium. Lineage (GTDB taxonomy): Bacteria > Bacillota > Clostridia > Lachnospirales > Lachnospiraceae > Faecalimonas. The sequence continues at coordinate 19,694 of CALBNS010000096.1, read as the reverse complement.
GTATGCTGGTTGCCATACCAACAGCAATTCCTTCTGCACCATTTACGAGAAGGTTCGGAATACGAGCCGGCAGTACCTGCGGTTCTTTCTCCGTTTCATCAAAGTTTGGCATAAAATCAACCACGTTCTTGTCCAAATCTGCAAGGAATACTTCCTGTGTCAGTTTGGCAAGTCTTGCTTCGGTATAACGCATGGCAGCTGCGCCGTCGCCTTCAATGGAGCCAAAGTTACCATGTCCGTCTACCAGAATCATACCCTTTTTAAACTCCTGTGCCATCACTACCAACGATTCATAAATCGAGCTATCGCCATGCGGGTGGTATTTACCCATAGTATCCCCTACAATACGGGCACATTTTCTATATGGTTTATCATAACGAATTCCTAATTCATGCATATCATAGAGGGTTCTTCGCTGTACCGGTTTGAGTCCGTCACGAACATCCGGCAATGCTCTCGCAATAATGACACTCATGGCATAATCGATGTAAGATTTTTTCATCACATCGGAATATTCGGTTCTTATAATCTGTGAATCCTGCATCTTTTGTAGCCTCCTATACATCTAATTCTGCTTCTTTTGCATTTTCATAAATAAACGTACGTCTCGGCGGGACTTCGCTTCCCATGAGCATTTCCGTAACAGCAGAAGCCATCCTTGCATCCTCAATCTCTACACGCTTCATCAGACGTGTCTTCGGATTCAGGGTTGTCTCCCAAAGTTGCTCTGCATCCATCTCACCAAGACCTTTATATCTCTGAAGTGTAAATGGTCCCGTCTGACGCTTCCGGTATTTTTCCAATGCTTTATCATCATATAAATATTCTTCTTCTCCATGTTTCGGCATTGCCTTATAGAGCGGAGGCATAGCGATATAGACATGTCCTTCAAAAATCAGTTCCGGCATAAACCGATAGAACAGCGTCAGCAACAAGGTTGAAATATGAGCACCGTCTACATCGGCATCAGCCATAATAATAATCTTATCATAACGAAGTTTGCTGATATCAAAATCATTTCCGTATCCTTCCGAAAAACCGCAACCAAATGCATTAATCATCGTCTTTATTTCCGCATTTGCAAGTACTTTATCAATACTTGCCTTTTCTACATTCAGAATTTTACCACGAATAGGAAGAATTGCCTGATACATACGGTCTCTGGCTGTCTTTGCAGAGCCGCCGGCAGAGTCTCCCTCTACGATAAAGATTTCACACTTACTTGGATCCCTGCTTTCACAGTTTGCAAGTTTTCCATTGCTGTCAAATGAATATTTCTGCTTTATCAGAAGATTCGTTTTCGCCTTTTCTTCTGTCTTACGGATTTTTGCCGCCTTCTCAGCACAGCTTAACACTTTCCTTAAGGTGTCTAAATTACGGTCAAAATAACGTACAATCTCGTCATTCGTTACCTTTCCGGTTGCTTTTGCCGCATCCGGGTTGTCCAGCTTCGTCTTGGTCTGTCCTTCAAATCTTGGATCCGGGTGCTTAATGGAAATGATAGCCGTCATACCATTACGGATATCTGCTCCCGTAAAGTTGGCATCTTTTTCCTTCAGTATACCTAGTTCTCTCGCATATTGGTTCATTACAGTTGTAAATGTCGTTTTAAATCCGGTCAAATGCGTTCCACCTTCTGCATTATAAATATTATTACAGAAGCCTAGCACATTTTCATGGAACTCATTAACATACTGTACAACTGCTTCTACTTCGATTCCCTCCGCGCTCCCTTTAAAATAAATCGGCTCATGAACTGCCTCATCCTTTTTATTCAAATCACGGATAAATCCTAAAATTCCTTCTTCTTCATGGAATTCCACATGTTCAACTTCTGCCCCCCGTCTATCTTCAAAAATAATCGTAAGCGCCGGATTCAGATATGCCGTCTCGTGAAGACGACTTTTGATTTCCTCTGCTTTAAATTTTGTCTTTTCAAAGATCGTACCATCCGGCAGGAAATTCACCTCTGTACCGGTTTTCTTTGTCTTACCAATAACCGGCAGTAATCCATCTACCAATGCAATTACCGGATGCCCCTGTTCATATCTATCATGATGAATGGCACCTTCCCTGCTGATTTTTACGTCCATATAGGTAGAAAGCGCATTTACAACAGAAGAACCTACACCGTGAAGACCACCGCTAGTCTTATAAGAAGAATCATCAAATTTTCCGCCTGCATGCAGCGTCGTATATACTACACGTGCAGCCGGAATTCCTTTCTGATGCATTCCTACCGGGACACCTCGTCCATTATCAATAATTGTTGCAGAACCATCTTTTTCCAAATATACCTGTATCGTATCACAGAAACCTGCAAGATGTTCATCTACTGCATTATCCACTATTTCATAAACCAAATGGTTCAAACCTCTCGTTGATACACTGCCAATATACATTCCTGGTCTTTTTCGTACTGCTTCTAATCCTTCCAATACGGAAATACTGTCTGCGTCATATGTATTTCGCTTTGCCATTCGTTCTAAAACCTCACTTTATCTTACTCCGTCCAGTGTATGCGCTCATATACGGACACACTTTCCCTTATACTTCCCATATACTACCACAACTTTACATTTCTTTCAAATTATTTCTTTCAGAACGGTCTCTCGTTTATTCTACAAGAACCTGATATAACACATCAGCCAGATACGTCATTGCATTTCTCATTTCCTCCACTGTATTTGTCTGAGCACCCGCCTCTATGAGCAAAGACTTCGGCATCATATGCAGACTATACCGATAACCCTTCAGATAAATCCTTCGTGCAAATCCCGGGTACATCTCTTCTGCAGCCAGCTGCATTTGCAGTGAAAATGAAAGGTTATCCTGTATATACGGGTTTTTCAGATATGCAATATCACCATTTGCCTTCGTCCTGCTCAGCCCATTAAAAAACATAATCTTTGCTGTCTGCTTTCCATCAATTTCCGTAATCAGATGTGTATCATTTCCAACACCGTCCCTATGCAAATCAATAACAACCTCAATACTTGGATACTCTTTTAAAAGCTTACGCACCCCCGCCTCTGAAAATTCATAAGCTTTACTCCGGTCAAGCTTTCCATCAATCAAATCATAAACTCCGTCGTGATGTAACGCAGGAATTCCTTTTTGATTTAACAGTTCCGCCAGGTATGCACCCATTCCTACAATACTTGTTTTTGCATCCCCTTGTTTGGAGTCTGCAAATGCTTCCTGCGAATGTGTGTGAAAAATAAGAACCTTCGGTCCGTTCTCTTCCATATTGATGTGCATATCTTTTGCCAAAAGCTCATCTACATTCAGTTGTTCTTCATGAATCATTGTCGTGCTGTCAACTGTATAAAAATTGCGCAGCAAATAATCAAAATCACGAAGTTTTTCTATTGAAAACTCAGGTTTACTTATTTGTCCAGAATCGGAATCCATCTGGGAATCTGATACAGCATCATGCGTTTCATCTTCTGCCTGCAGTGCAAGAATCATCTCATAAGTCATCGTGTCCTCTGTTTCTGAAGCATTCGAATCTGTTTCCTTTATATAACTGCTTAAAGGAATTAACAACTTTGCTTGATTACAAATCCATTCCTGCATATTCCACTCCCGAGCCGAATCAGAGTACACTAAAGCGGGTATCCATACTTCCTGTGCTGTTCTCAATAAATAAACCTGTGATTCCTCTTTCCATTCATCTATTAATCTGCTACTTTCCTGAAACAATATATATATTCCCATTAGAATTATCAGAATCCCTGTCACACATGTCAAAGCCTTTTTCCTTTTTCTCACACCTGTCACTCCATTTAGTATTGGAATAATTAACTTTAACAATATATGCTTCAAGTCCCTGCTTTATGAGCCTTCACTGCCTGAAAACAACATATTTAAACTCTCGGAAATAGTGTAACTGATTCTTTTGATTGTCTCATCAATATCCTTTGGTGTAACAAACATGCCATTCAAATGAGGGGAAATCAATTCCTTAATTAGTTCATATTTTTCTGTTGCATTATATCCTTGCAGCACCACACCCACACCTTTTAATGTTTCAGATGACTCCAGAGCCGCAATCAGATTTTCCATTGTGTCATTCACAATCGTTGCAGCATCCACTACCGTCGGAACTCCGATTGCGATCACAGGGATTCCAAGTGTTTCCACAGTAATACCATTTCGATGATTGCCAACCCCAGATCCTGGATTGATTCCTGTGTCCGTAATCTGAATCGTACGGTTCAAACGCTTACTGTTTCTGGCCGCAAGCGCATCAATTGCAATAACATAATCTGCTTTGATTTCATCAACGATTCCTTTAACGATTTCTAACGTTTCCATACCGGTCTGCGCCATTACGCCAGGAACAATGGCACTGATTAGATGCCCCTGCTCTTCGCCCATAGCATATTTTCCATATTCTCTGATAATATGTCTTGTAATCAACAGATTATCTACTACATGTGGCCCCAAAGCATCCGGGGTAACCTGACGGTTTCCAAGTCCAACTACCAAAATAGTATAATCCTTTTCGTCCCAGTTTATCAGTTCTCCCATGTATTTTGCCAGTTCTCCGGCAATCTCCCGATGATAGTCCTCATCTGGTACAGCCATATTTGGCGCCTCCATAGTGATATAGGTTCCCACTGGTTTCCCCATTGTTTTGGCACCCTTTTCCGTTACAATCTTCACCTTGGTAACACGCACTTCCCGCTCTTCATCATAATCTTCTTCTACTACAACTCCCTGTACTTCCACATTATCTGATTCAAAACGCTCTTTTTCTTCTAAAGCTAAATCTGTGTGAATACTATATTTTTCTAACATACGCTTCCCCTTGTTCTCATTTCATATAGTTATTATTTTTAACAAAAAAAGCTGAAATATGTATTGACAACCTCGAATTGTTATCATAAAATGAATGAGTGTGTTTTGGTAGGACGTTCCGTGTCCGGGTCTACCAGACAAATTGACAAATGAAATAATATCACGTATTTGGAGGTGTTCACATTGGCTAACATTAAATCTGCAAAAAAAAGAATTTTAGTAAACGAAACTAAGGCTGCTAGAAATAAATCTATCAAATCTAGTGTTAAAACAGCTATTAAAAAAGTAGACGCTGCTGTTGCTGCGAAAGACAAAGCTGTTGCTACAGAAGCTTTAAAAGCTGCTATTTCTGAAATCAGCAAAGCTGGAAGCAAGGGTGTTTATCACAAAAACACATGTGCTAGAAAAGTTTCTCGCATTACAAAAGCTGTAAACACATTAGCTTAATTTCTAAAACAAAGAATATATAAAAAAACCAACCATACCGTCATATGGTTGGTTTTTTGTTATACAGAGCACCCTGAAAGGATTGCTTTCCTATATCAAAAAACGCCCTGCCTGCAATTTTGCAGGCAAAGCGCTTCGCACATATAGAATCTGATTAGTTATTGATAAACTTATCTTCTTCGTTATTCCAGCTGTAAAGCTTTCTGATTTCTTCACCAACGACTTCTGATGGATGTTCAGCAGCTAATTTTCTCATAGCTTTGAAGTGTACCTGGCTTCCTGCATCAGACATATCTAATAAGAAGTCTTTTGCAAATGTACCATCCTGAATGTCAGATAAGATTTTCTTCATTGCTTTCTTTGTTTCATCTGTGATAATCTTTGGTCCTGTAATGTAATCACCGTATTCTGCTGTATTTGAGATAGAGTATCTCATTCCTGCAAAACCACTCTGGTAAATCAAGTCAACGATTAATTTCATTTCATGGATACATTCAAAGTAAGCATTTCTTGGATCATATCCTGCTTCAACTAATGTTTCATAACCAGCCTGCATCAATGCACAAACACCACCACAAAGTACTGCCTGTTCACCGAAAAGGTCTGTTTCTGTTTCTGTACGGAATGTTGTTTCAAGAACACCGGCTCTTGCTCCACCAATTGCTAATGCATATGCAAGTGCTTTATCTAAAGCTCTTCCTGTGGCATCCTGTTCAACAGCTACCAAACATGGAACACCTTTTCCAGCCTGATATTCACTTCTTACTGTGTGTCCAGGTCCTTTTGGAGCTACCATTGTTACGTCTACATTCTTCGGTGGTTTGATACATCCAAAGTGAATGTTAAAACCATGAGCAAACATTAACATGTTGCCTTCTTCAAGATTTGGCTCGATATCTTTTTTGTACAAGTCAGCCTGTTTTTCATCATTGATAAGAATCATGATGATATCCGCTTTTTTAGCTGCTTCTGCTGCGGTATAAACTTCAAAACCTTGTGCTACTGCTTTGTCCCATGAACGGCTCCCTTCATAAAGACCGATGATTACGTTGCATCCAGATTCTTTTGCGTTTAATGCGTGTGCGTGACCTTGGCTTCCGTAACCAATCACTGCGATTGTCTTTCCTTCTAATAAAGATAAATTACAATCTTCTTGATAATAAATTTTTGCCATATGTATTTCCTCCCAATACTAATGTTTTTCACATTTTATATAGTTAAAGGCTCTCACCTCTAGCTTCGTAATTCAATCTTATCTCAACTAATCATCCAGAATCTTAACGTCTTTGATTCCTCTTGATAAACCTGTAAGTCCTGTACGTGCAAGTTCTAAGATTTCATAACCCTCCAGTAATTTCAAGAATGCTTCTACTTTTGACTGATTACCAGTCATCTCAAGCATCAGCGATTCTGTCTCTACATCTACAATCTTCGCACGGAAAATATCTGCTACTGAAATAATCTCAGCTCTCTGCGATGCATTCGCTAACACCTTCACCATAATCAATTCTCTGCAAACCGATTCACCATCTGCAAGGATTTTGATATCGATAACATCCTCCAGTTTTGCAAGTTGCTTTTCAATCTGAGAAAGAATCATCTCATCTCCCTTTGCAACAACTGTCAGTCTTGTATATCTCTCATCTGTCGTTGTCCCTGCTGTAATACTGTCAATACTGTATCCGCGTCTGCTGAACAAACCTGCCACGCGACTTAATAAGCCTGCCGTGTTATGTACCAACAATGAAAATACTTGTTTTCTCATAAACTATCCTCCATTTTCTGTCTCGTTTCCAAAAACAGAGTGCGTTCTGTTTTTATATATTAACAACTATCACTCTCTTTGTCAATATGTTTGTATCACTTTTTACACAAAATCAGGCAGGCAATGAGTCTTACCTGCCCAATACTGATATTATCGTACCTTCGGCAAAAATTTGCAAATCATTTTTCTGCATTTACATGAAAAACTTTGTTTCATTACACGAAAGATGCCCCACATTCCTGATTCCACGTCCCATCTTAAACTTCCAGATCGGTATAAATAATCACCTGGACGGGATGCTCCATTTTCCAGTTCAATATCAAAGGTATTTCCAATGCTGACTGCTCCCTGCACCGCCCTTCTTTGTGTACAGGATCTTTCATCCATCTCTTTCCACACGTGCCCATGAATACAAAATCCCACATTTCTTGGTTTATCTGCCGGCATCATCAGGCGAAATACCACACGTTCCCCCGTATATGCCTTAAACACTGGAGTAGCCGGGTCTCCATGCACCTTGCTGCTGAACACCTTTGAAATCCGAAAATCTCTTCTTAATCGGTTAGCAAATCGTTCTGAGCGATAATTATACCCTTTCTCTCCCGTATCTTCGTGATCAATGCCCTCTCCCTCATCTGTAATCGTTTTTACAACCTGGTTCTTATCATCCAGCATTCGGATTCCGTTTTGGATAAATACCACAAACTCGCGAAAACTGTCTACTCCCGGAGCTGTTATGACCGCCTGATGACCATAGATCTCTTTGTTAAATGAATTTTGACGATACCACTCTGCCCCTGCCGGTTCAATCAACACTGCACCAAACAGCCCGTGATACCGATGATTTCTCATATCACCAAAGGACTGAATAATACAAGAACCATATTCTCGGTCTGCATACCATAGATATTTCTTGCTTTCTCCTGGTCCCACAGTTTGTTCTCGGTTGTTATATCCCACATTGATTCCCGAATCACAGATTGGATCGTAGCTTAGAAATTGGGGATTCATGGAAACCCTTTTCGACGGCTTATGCCTGCAGTCTAACGGAACGCTCGGATAATCAAAATACGGAATTTTTTTGTCAATCAGATTATGCAGCGTTACCTCAATCCAGTCCCCTGCATTTGCCCTCAAAATCAAAGGCTTTGGCTGACAATTTTTAAAAAGCACCTGGTCTACGTCATCCAACGGCACAAACACCAGCCCATTCGGATCATGGTCTCCATAGTTATTATAGGCAATGTTTGTCTGAATAGCTGCAATCTCATATTTTCGAATCCTTGCATCGTGTCCGTGGCACAACGGAAGCGGAAGGATTTGCCGGATTCCTTTACACAATGGTTTCAAATGGGTTTGCTGCTTATCATACGCACGGATAATTCCCCAGAGTCCAAGCCATGCATCATCAATTCCGCCGAAATAATAAAGATAATCACCGGGATGATACTGCTTTGTAATCCGAATGTTATACACCTGAGAGATGCCCAGTGTCTGGCTCGCGATATCAGGAGATGCCTCATCCTCAACTTCTTTTTTCCATGACATTCCCGTCAGATTAAATGCGTGCTGTTCCTCATGGGCTCCATCCAGCAGTCGAATCATGATTTCATCTCCCGGATAAGTCTCTAAAACCGGAGTTGCAGGATCTCCATGCACATAGGAGCTGAAAATATATGCAGGGTCATCATGCCTGCAAAGTCTCTCCCGCATCGGTTCGCATCGATAATTAATACCCATCACCCCGGGATCATCATGAGCTCCCGGTACGACCGGTGGATTCAAAGCATTCCCTTCTTTATCAAAAAGCAATGCAAAATCGTGCACAAACAAAGCGAACTCTCGGAAAGACGTACCATCTCTTCTTTGAATCACCGCTTTTGTTCCTGCGCAAATCGGTTCTCCTGTACATACATCATGGAATGTCGCTCCGGCTTCCTCTACAAGCAGTGCTCCAAATACCCCGTGCTGCTGATGAGAGTTTGCAAACAGATGATCATGAAAAAAAACAGTCTTAAGTTCTGTGTTGGCAAAAAATCGTTCAATCAGAGTCTCGTATTGTCTTGCTCCAGCAATGTTATTCCATCCGTTTGCCGCACCATCTGAGACAATCGTATCAAACTTCACAAGATGAATGTGATATCCTACAATATCCGTCCTCGTTTTCATCTGGAACGGGCTTTCCTCCAAGAATTCAGGAAGCAGATTCGTCAGTTGGATCTCAATACAATCTCCTGCATTGGCGCGGATTACCAGCGGTTCCACCATGATTTCCTGTGACTCTACTTTGCGGATATATTCGTCTAGTCCTCCATAACACTCTAACTCCTCTTTCAACACAAAAAATCTACCCTGTGGATCGTGCCAGCCATATTGATTGTACGTAACTTTTGCCTGCACCAGCGCAATTTCAAACACTCGTACCTTTTCCTCTTCGCAATAACAGTCCGCGTCTGTATGGCAAGGACAAGTGTCTGTATATAAGGCACCTGGCTCAAAATCTTCCACAAAGTTTTCTAACTCTAGGTTCGTCGGTTCTATTTTATTCGTGCCATCCGGGTTCAATACCCCAAGCGGCGGCTGAAGTGGTGGCTTTCCATAAGTTCCATTGATAAAATTCGGGTATCCTGGGTGAGCCTTGTCTTTTTTCAGCGGTCGCCTTCTGTCTTTCAGGGGCAAAAGCGGCGGAATTGGCGTGCCGTCCGGAAGTCTCCCCGTACCATCTTCTAGTCTGTCATGAATCCTCCACAGGGTCCACATGCCTTCATGAAAATGCGGATATAAATGGCAATGGAAAATTGCATCCCCAATCATACCATTTAGACTTCCTGCCCCATGCAGAATGTCCAACGTATACGTCTCCTGCGGACTAATCGAAATTGAGTCAAAGATCGTAGAATTCTGACAGTCCGGTTCCAGCTTCCATTGGTGGTTATGCAGATGAAATACATGGGTTTCCTTGACTCCACCGTGTATCAGCCGGATTTTTGACGGGTCGCCCACATAGGCTCTCAGAATCGGAGGGGCCGGGTCTCCATACACCCAGGAGCTCATAGAAATATCCTCTCCCGTATCGGAATGTTCTTCTGTCAGAGGTTCCCGGTTACGCATTGGTTCCGAGCGATAACTGATGCCGGTTGTAGACGATGGCAGACCCGTATGCGGATCAAGGGGCTGATTTCCGTTTTTATCCTTGATTTCCATCTCGTCATGAAAGAACACAGCATATTCCCGGAATGCAGGATTTGTCGGATGATAAATATCTGCAAATAATCCACTTTCTATTTCTTCTCCCGTCTCTGGGCTGAGCCATCTTGACTCAGGAGCTTCCACAATAATGGCTCCAAACAGGCCATGGATATTGGTACCCTCCTCGCTGCTTCTGGTGTCTGCCATATCATGGAACAGAAAGGCGCCTTCCCGCTGTGCATACCAGATATAGGTAATACAATTTCTTGTTGTAGAATCTTTGTTATATCCTACACTGGCTCCGTCCGAAGTCTGCACATCATACTGAAGTCCCTGTACATGAATAGAAAGCGGCCTATCGAGGGAATGGGAAAAACGGATAATAACCTTATCCCCCACATTCGCACGAATGACTAGTGGACGGACCTCCTCATAAGGCTGTGGTATTTCCATACGTAAATTTTCTAATGCTTTTTCCTTAATTCTTTCTGCGTCCTTCTTTAAGACATAGAGAAGACCATTGGGGTCATGGTCTCCATATTTATTATAAACAATCGGAATTTCGATTGCTTCGATTTCATAACAGCGGGTCTTTTCCTGAATGGGATAAGCACATAATTCCATCTTCTATCCCTCCTGCCACATATAACCATGATCTAAAATCCGGATATAATGATTTGCCTCACGAAGTACATGGTCTGCAAGCAGAGGCAAGAAAATCGCCTGAATCTGTCCCTCCAGAACTCCCTTCGTACCTGCAGCCTTGAAATCACGCAGCTCCACGGTCTTTTCCAAAGACTTATCCGAAAGTTCCTGTGCTGCTTCTTGCGCACGACAATCCTGCTTACACGCCATTTCCAACAATTCTTCAAATTCCCTGGCAAATCCATCCGTAGCACAAATGAGTTCTTCCTCACATGGATCAAGCAACCCACGGATAAAAAGTGCATGCTCCTTCATAATACAATTCCAGAAGTTCTCCTGCTTCTGTAGGTTTCGATAGCAGACTCTTTGATTCTTCATGAGTCCTTCAATGGTTTCCCGATAAAGTTTTGCTTCCCGCGTAATGTGATCAATGAGCAGTGGATAGTTCGTTGTAAATATACGGCTTTCCTTTACTTCCTCCAGCAGATTCTCTTTAAAGTCAATCAGCCCATTCAGAAGCCACACAGCTCTCTCATTTAACCGGGAAATCCTCTGCATCATCTCGCGGCTCACTTGAAAGTCACGTCCACATTCCAGTTCCTTTTCCAGCAAAGTAATTCTACTGTCAATGGAAATCCCACTCAAATCGCTGGTCATTTTCTCCGCATCTAACGTGAATTTTGTAACCAGTTCCTCCGACTGCAACACACTTCCGCTTATCATTCGACTACTCATTTCCACAGTTCTCCTCAACAAATCCTCAAACTGTTTTCGGAAGAAGTCCGCTTTTCGTATCCATTCCACATTTTTTTGTACAAATCCAGCCTGCAAAAACAAGGCATGTTCTTTCATAATTCTTGCAAAAAACAAGTGCGTCTCTAATGATATCCTCACATAATCTTTCATAATTTACAAAACCTCAAAATCAGACTCTGTATAATATATGCAAAATAAAAAAATGTGTTTCATACGTCCTATGCATCCGTGTACACCGTTACATAACAAAGTGTTCACTTATTCCTGTGCTGCAATCTTTTCTGCCAGATCATTTAAATAGACCCAACGCTCCATCTTTTCCTCCAACGCTGCCTCTGTTTCTTCCTTTCTTGCCATAATCTCCGACAACTTCGCTGAGTTCGTTGCATTCTCTAACATCTCCTGATCCAGAGCTTCTTTTTTTTCCTCTAACGCTGCGATTGTCTGGTCAATGGTCTCATATTCTTTCTGCTCTTTATAGCTGAATTTGAGTTTCACGGGCTGGTCCTTCTTCCAGTCCCTTCCTGTTCTTTTTTTCTTTTCATCCTCACTCTGACTACCTATCCCAACAGCCTTACCAGAAGCAATCCCCTGATTGTCATCCATACGTTGTCTTGCTTCCAGATAATCCGTGTAACCGCCTTCGCATTGCTTTAAATAGCCATTTCCTTCAAACACAAAAATACGTTCCACCAGATTGTCCAGAAAATATCGGTCGTGGGATACAGTGATAATGATTCCGTTAAAAGAATCCAGGTAATCCTCCAAAATCGTCAGTGTCGGAATATCCAAATCGTTGGTCGGTTCATCTAAAATAAGGACGTTTGGCGATTCCATCAACACCTTACAAAGATACAGTCTTCGTTTTTCCCCACCCGATAATTTCTGAATCGGTGTATACTGCAGATTCCCGTCAAATAAAAATCGCTCCAACATCTGAGATGCCGTAATTCTGCCATCTTTGGTCGAGACATAATCTGCCACATCCTTGATATAATCAATGACCCTCTGATTCGTGTCCATATCTTCCGCTTCCTGTGCAAAATAACCGATTTGAATCGTATCTCCAATCTCGATTTCTCCTGCATCCGGGCAAAGCTCACCTGTAATCAGCTTCATCAGAGTTGACTTTCCACAGCCGTTTGGTCCGATGATACCAAGCCGCTGATTCTTTAATACAATATAACTAAAATTGTCGATAATCTTCTTTCCTTCATAGCTTTTACTTACACCTCGAAGCTCAATAGTTTTGTTGCCCATTCTCGTTCCAATGGATTCCAATTCCACTGTCGTATCCTTTACCGGAGCAGCACCATTTTTCAATGCTTCTAGACGTTCTAATCTCGCCTTTTGCTTCGTGGTTCTCGCGCGACAGCCACGTTTCGCCCATTCAATTTCCATGCGAAGAATGCTCTGACGCTTGCGCTCGGTGGCAAGCTCCATCTCCTCCCGCTGTGCCTTTAATTCCAGAAACTGCGAATAATTTGCAGTGTATCCATAAAGTTTTCCATGGCTGATTTCCAGAATCTTATTCGTGACACGGTCCAGAAAATAACGGTCATGGGTTACCATGATGATAACACCCTTGAATTTATTTAAGTAATCTTCAAGCCAAAGAGTCATCTCATTGTCAATATGGTTGGTAGGCTCATCCAGAATCAGCACATCAGCCGGATTAATCAGCGTTCTTGCAAGCGCAACACGCTTCTTTTGTCCTCCTGATAAGGTGTCAATCCTCGCGTCATGCTCCAGGATACCAAGTTTGTTTAAAACCGTTTTCGCTTCGCTCTCTGTGTTCCACTCCATCTGATGCTTTCCGTCGATTACATAGGAAAGAACGGTTGCCCCTTCCGGAAATTCCGGATTCTGTGGCAGATAGGTGATGCGAAGTCCGTTTTGTTTGATGACTTGTCCCTCATCCGTTTCTTCGATACCTGCAATAATCTTCAAAAGTGTGGTTTTTCCAGTGCCGTTGATGCCGATAATCCCGATTTTGTCACCCTCGTGGATTCCGTAGGAAACGTCATCAAAGATACGATTCTCTCCAAATATTTTGCTGACGTGCTCTATATTCAAAACATTCATATGTCATTCTCCAATTTTATATTTCTTTGTTCTTGATGAGGTAGTTAAGGAATGCTTTACAACCCTCCAATACATCCTCATATGTTTCATCAAAATTTCCTGTATACCATGGGTCCGCAATATCTTTGCTGAGACCGGCAAAGGATGATAATTTATAAATCTTCCCTTCACTATCCCCACCCGCGATACGGTTCATATTGCGAATGTTGGCAGAGTCCATGCCAATGAGATAATCGTAGTAGTCATAGTCGGCTTTGGTCATCTGGATCGCTCTGTGCGTAACTACAGGAATATCGACTTGCTTTAATTTATTGACAGTTCCATAGTGTGGCGGATTGCCGATTTCTTCACGGCTGGTAGCCGCCGAATGAATTTCAAAGTGATCCGAGAGACCTCGCTGCTTAACGAGGTGCGTAAATACACTCTCGGCCATGGTGCTACGACAGATATTGCCGTGGCAGATGAATAGTATCTTAATCATTCTATTTTTCCTCCTAAAATGCCTCGTTTTGCCCTATTTTACGCACTTTTTTGGATTTCTTCAAGAGTTACAGTGTTCCGGAAACTGTAGCAAAAGTGGCAAAATACGGCAGTTTGAGACCATGTGTAGTAGTCAGTAGTAGTCATTTGGTAGTCAGTTTAGGGGGTGCAGACTACCGAGATTTTTGAACCTTTTAACGATTGCTTGGTCAAGGGGGTGCAAAAATTTCTTACATGTGTAATTCAAAGTTTATGCGACAATCAATAATAATCCATATTTGACATCATTTCTGCATAATATTCTGCTTCCATCTCTGCTCTTACTTCATTCATATAATTTAGAGCACTATCGATACCATCAAGAATATTATTTAAAGCTTCAAAAAAATCGCCTGTTTTCATGAAATCAAATCTCTTATTGTGCGAAAAATATACTTGCATGTTTTTAGACATCGGATATCTGAATTTATTTGCATCACTGTCAAATGTATGCACCTGTATACAATAATCCTCAATAATATCTACATATTCTGGATTATCTGTACCATTAGAATATTCCAACACATATGGTTTAATCCTATTCCACATTCCTACGATGCTATGTTTATAATCCAGCATCAATTTACATTTAATTTGAAAATTTTCACTGGTTTCTTCGAACCATATTGTCTTTAAACTTAATTCAACGCAATTCCTATATAAGTAACACATAGGTAAAAATAATTGTTCTTTACATTCGTTGTTACCGGAATCAGTCTCATTTTTCATGTACCATTTCAAGTAATTCGCAGTTTCTAAATATGCTTTCGTGTACGGATAAAAATCTGCTCTTCTATACTTGTATCCCACAACTGATTGCGCATAATAGTATCCACCCGTTTCTATAAATACTGGTAATACATCTCGCCATTCAACTGCATTTGCACTATCATTTTTATACCATTTCCTAATAATTTCATATGCAGCTTCAAACTTATTTGCAAACTTTATTAAATCAATATGTGTCTGTTCATCAAAAATCTTTTTAATGATAAATCGCCCTTCACATTCCCAATCACCTGGTTCCCATACAATATGAAAAGGATAACGAAACGAATCTGAATCTCTGTCCTTCTGTGATAAATCATCAAAATACTTTCTTAACCATTCAATTTCATCTTCCGGTCTTTTCAAGGATGTCTTTTCCTCAATTTCAGACAAAAGCATAGATAAATTATGGCATGTATCCTTAACAAAAGTTTTTCTACCCTCTTTATCATGAACGAATTGAAAACCAATTGCTTTTAATCCCAATTCCAAGCAATGCCTATACAAAAACGCAATAGAAAAAAAGTATGTATCAAGTTTGCCAATATCCGGATGTTCTTCAGATAATATAAACTCTGTTGTAATATGCGCCGCTTTGTAAAAACACTCTGCGTATTCGAAAAGCGTATTTGCTAAATCAGTCGGTGCTAAGACTTTTACAATATAATCTGAATGTTTATCAAACGAATCTATTTTCTTCCCTTGCTCGGGACTAATAGTAGAAATTAGAATGTGTGGTGCTTCCATTTTTTCTCCTTGTTAGCCAGAAAATTATTATTGTTGCCACTTATGCTGATTATCGATTTATATTACTTTGAATATGTTTTGCTTTATCTACTTCTTTTCAGGAACTCCGATCTCGGCTAAATGAAGACTGCAATGATATTTTCCACCTTTTTCTTTATCATACCCCATCTCGTACGTAGCCTTAAATTTCAATTCCTGAGTAAATGCATTTCCTAATAAATCATTGTAGTGCAAAACAATTCTAATATCATATCCTGATGGCATTTGAAATTTAACATGATTCCAATCTGCAAATCTATTATCCTCATCCCAAATTAGATCCTCTTTAGATGGCGCAATGCTATCATTTGAAATCATAAATGATACTGTTCCTTCTTCCCCCTGTTGTACTGAATTTGAACTCACCTGAGTATTTTGGTTGTTGAAGCGTGCACTGAACTTCACCTTAATATTTTCAACTAAAACATCAACACTAATATTAGTTGCAGGTCCATTTCCGACATTTTTCAAATACAGAAGTCCTCGTTCCGTTTCTTGCAGCTCAGCTTCATTATTGTTATATTCATTTATCATCACATAACCGAGCCAAGATGCTTTTCCTACAAGTTTGTTTGTCGCTGGAACATATCTTATGTCAAGATAAGGACGAATTTGAAGTTCTCGGTCTGTCCTATTTTGTTCCCTAGTAAATTTTATTGTCCATAGAATCCCGAGCAGAGAAATAATACTGCCAATTAATGCTCCAATATAGCCACCAAAGAATCCTACCCAATCAGAATTTGATATATTACTCGGAATGCTATTTCCAATAATCAACCAATCCATTATTAATGGTAATGCTACTACGGCAATAATCGAGCCAATTATAAAAAACCAAAATTTCTTTTGCATAAAGCACCTCAACTAAAATACTCCTACTTCAAACCATTAAACGAATTTTACGTTTCATACAAAGTCCTCTGTAGACACTCTTTCTAATTGTATCAATTATACTATTTTTCTCGTTCTTGCACAATTCCCAAGCACAAAAATAACGCCCAAGGTCTCCCCTGAGCGTATCCATTCCCCTTATACTACTTTAAACATATTCTGCTTCATCGGAATGTTTTTATTCGTCTCTCTTCTCCTTGATAATATCATTTTAGTCATCATTGGATAAATACCAACCATGTTCTCTATGAGGAAGATTAAGTGGAAATCTACTTGCTATAGCATTTACCACATCTATACGCTTAAGATCAAGTTGTAAATATTCATCAGAATCATAATCTAATGAATCTAGTTCTGCTCTCATCTCATCTTCGACAGAACGAAGTTCATCTTCTGAGGCAGTTTCCATCCAATAATCTGTCACATGGCCAAATCTCATAGTTGTTTCTCCTTCATCGTCATCATCTCCACTGGTATGAGGAATATAACCTACACTCTCGTTTCCATCAGATTGCGATGCCAAATAAGCTGTACCTGCTATGGCAGCCACTACACCAACAACCTTTCCAGCAGTAATTAGTCTCTCTTTAGCTTTCTGACGTCGAATCTGTCGACAGTCAACGCACAAAGTTCCATCTGGATCTGGAATAATCTTTCCACAGTCTGTACAAATACCTTTTAGATTATCAAATGTAGTATCATTTTCATAGCCACATTTTTTACAGATATGACGAGATGCATGTCTGTCGAATTCTTCTTGATTATTCAGATAAGAATTACACTCATCACAAAACCAGAATACATAATCATCCTCAAATTCATCCGCAGAGAGTTTATATCCACACTCTTCACATGTCCATAAGGTCGACTTCTTATTAATAGACATTTTTCCATTCTGGCATGCTGGACAAAACATCCATTTTTTAATTTTTCGAATATATGCATAGGTTAAGGATTCAAAAATAGTCTTATGTTTTTTAGTTTTTGTTTTCTTCATCACGCATACCCCCACCATCATGACTAGCAGCTAATTCTTCGTTAAAAGCTACATAAATTTTTTCTCCCATTTCATCATGGATTTTTTTCTCAGCAACCTTCTGTTTAATAAATTTCACACCTTTAGGAATTAGATAGAGCGTGCCACAAACACCAAAAGTAATCACACTCCCCTTTATAAAACCACTTTTTTCGCCTTCTCTCAGTGCGTAATTAAAAATATTTTTTACTCCATCTAACATGTTGCCATCCCCTATGACTTTCAAAGGTTTCGTTACATCAGGTGCAGCAGCAGTAGTTTTATTTAATAATTCTCCAATTTGTTTTCCCTTGTTACTCATTTCGCTTCCTCCTTCGCTTCAGACAGGCTATCAATTAGTTTCTGATATTCTGTAATTTGCAAGTAATCTGCTTCAATTTGTTTTTGAAGCTGTTGAACTGTATCTTCCTTCGTTTTAATTGCTTCCAAGCACTTTTGAATTTCTCCCTGAAGATAATGAATAACATCTTCGTTAGATATACGAGCTTTTTTCAGTTGTTCCGTATCGATGAGTTTTTGTGCAATCAATCCTCCCACCATAACGGTCGACAATACTGCTGCTCCTGCTAAAGAAGCCTTGGCTGAAGCAGCATATTTAGGTGATGATCTTAAAAACGTTTGAAGAGCTGATTCATAAACAATATGTCCACCTTTTTTGGACTCTATGGTAGCATCAAGCTTTTTATCTCGAATCCATCGCCGAACCGTCTCCGGATTTGTATTTAGCATCTCGGCAATTTCTTTTACACTATAAGTCTTCATGTCTATGACTCCTCCCTTTATCAAGAAACATCATAACACAACTTTGTAGCATTAACAAGTGTTTTGTAGCATTAAAATGTAGCATTAAACATTTTTTCGTTGCCAGCACTATCTTTCGATCATCCTACAATTCCCAAGCACAAAAATAACGCTCAAGGTTTCCCCTGAGCGTCTGCTACTTATCTTAAACCACTTTAAACATATTCTGTTTCATCGGCTTCTTGCCTTCCGTCTTATCCACTTCTTTTCGTGCCTGCTCCAGTTCCTCCATACGAATCATCTCGTTCTTCGCGTCATCCAGACCAAGATGCGTGTAAGTGTTCATCGTTACACCAATGTCCGAATGTCCCATCAAGTACTGCAGCGTCTTTGGATTCATTCCTGCCTTCGCCTGGTTACTGCAGTAGGTATGTCTGCAAATATGAGGCGTAATCTTCGGCATCTGAACTTTAAAAATGCTATTGTATCGATTGACCGCATGTTTGAAGCGATGTTCCCAATGCAGCGCCACCTCCGGCATTCCGTTCTTATCTCTGAATAGGAATCCAACATAACCGTTAATCATAACCTCCGGAATGTCTGTTGGCCTGTCTTCCAGAATCGCTTGAAACATTCGGTACACATCTTCCGTCATCGGAATCTTTCTTGTTCCGGCGTTTGTCTTCGTGGATTCGATATGATATTCCATATTGTTGAGTCGCTGAAGCTGATGGTCGATGTTGATAATACGATTCTTCATATCCAAGTCTTTGATGGTCAGTCCGCAGAATTCTGATATTCGAAGCCCTGTATGGAATAAAATGTAGAAGACTTCGTAATACTTGCAATACACGTTATCGTCATGTACGAACTTAAGGAACTTTCTCATCTGGTCCTTCGTGATTGCTTCTCTGGTGTGCTCCGTGTTTACCACCACTCCGGCAAGCTGGAAAGCAAAAGGATTCTTCACAATAATGTCATCGTCCATCGCCATCTGAAATGCCGGTCGCAATACTCCACGTACTGTTTTAATGGTACTGGAACCTCGTCCATCCTGCTGCAGTTTAATAAGAAATAACTTTGCATCCGAAGTCTTCACTTCCGCAATTTTTCGGCTCCCGAATTCTTCTTTCGCCATCAGATTCTTTACGAAACTGTAGTTGGTAAGTGTATTAGGTTTCACACCGGTTCTGGTCTGCAGGTAACGGTCAATCAGTTCATTGACTGTCATTTTTCTGCCCAGCGGGTCCAGTTTGGATT
>CALBNS010000095.1 GCA_937896665.1 uncultured Clostridia bacterium | reverse complement strand
TACAACTTTCCCAATCAGTTAGACTATACATCATATAGTCACTGATTGGTTACGCTGTGTTTATTTTAACACTGTCACCTTTAGGTTTATTCTTACTTCCTTTTGGTCGACCACGTTTACGTTTTGGTTCAGTAGATACTGCATCTTCTTGTACCTTGGTATTTGAATGATTTTTGCTTCCCTTGGGACGCCCCGATTTTTTCTTGGAAGGTTCCTCAGGTTTAGGAACAAGTTCCAGTTTTTGTAGAATTTCAACATGTGAAGGGTTCAGCCGTATCAGCTGCCAGTCCTGACCGGTGATATGGGTTTTCTTTGCACGATCCAATACGGACATTATCTTCTTATACGTGCGCTCTTCTAACAGTCCCGCTTTATCAAACATTTTGAGGAGACGGAAAGTAAGGAGCGTAGAAAGAAAATCGCAGAATTCGCTGCCTATCACAGAATAATCGTCCTGGACGCGTGTTTCGTCAAACTCACATGCAGACTTATAAAACCTCATGACTATTTCAATTTCCCATCTTTTCTCATAGGCTTTATATGCAGTCTCTGCTGGAAGATCCAGGTCGCACTCAAGTACTATTGTGCCAAATGTTTTCTGTTTCTCTCGGAGAGATTCAAGACTGTATGTTTTATTCTTCTTTGCACGGCTTAACCAATCCCGTTCCTCTTTGGATGCCTTGTAGCTGTCACGGTAGGAATAGAGCCATTTGTCTGTTCCTGAGCACTTCTCCTTACGGAACGTGATTCCTTCATATCCAGACAGGAGACCTGTAAAATCCAGCATATGATGGCGTTCAATGAGTTTGGAGTTCCTTTTTATTGGGTTAAGATAGTGAAGATCCGGATTTGCTTCGAACTGCTCATGGGCTGTAGATTCCGGAAAACCCTTATCTGCAACAATGATGCCTTTCGTAATCCTGTTATTGGCAATAAATGCACTATAGGATGTAGCATCAAGCATGTTACCAGGAAAACACTGCGAACATACTGGTTCCATTTCTTCGAGATCGAATGCATAAAGAACGGATATATCCCTGGTGCCTTTTGTCTGTGCTTTACGAGAAAAATCTGAAAGGGAGTTGACTTTTGACTTATCCGATTTCAATGTGCCATCAACAAGCAGATGGTGATCTAATGCTACTGCTTCAGTACGGCTGCGCATGAACTGAACAATCTTCGACAAAGCTTTTCCCAGGTTATTTAGAAAGGCGGATACCGTGTTCTTTGACAATGCGACACCAGGATACAGTTCCGACAGGAAGCTTGTCTCATATGCCTCTTTCAGTTCGTAGTCCTTGATTCCAGGGTTACATACGCGAAGGATGGCGATGCAGTATATTTTCGTTGCATCATTCTGATTGTATACCGAAAGAAGTTCCTGATGGATGCCTGAAAAAAGTCTGTCACACAGAACCGCATTTGCCCAGTCCTTAAGATCAATAGGTGCGGCAGCAACGGATGCAGGAGCAGAATCATTGATTGGTACATATACGTGATCGATGATATGTCCGATTGTAGGTCCATTGACAGGTACATGTCTGCCACCTACGTTCTTGCATCCGATTCGTTGACGCACGCCGTACAGATTTTTGTTTTTGCCATACGCAATGACAACAGTATTCTTTGGCCGCTGCACAGCCAGGATATCTTTTGGTATTGGCATATAATCACCTCCATATATAGTCTAATTATATAATATAATTAGACTATATACAAGAAGATTTTGGCAATAAATGTCGACATTTTTTTAAAAGAAATTCGCTGGTTGTCGCCTGTTTCGGTTCCTTTCAACACAGAAAGGTGTTAATCAATGTGGAGAAAAGCAAAAATCAATCAAAATATAGGTTATAATATAGTCTCATCAATTGGGAAAGTTGTA
>CALBNS010000094.1 GCA_937896665.1 uncultured Clostridia bacterium | reverse complement strand
TTAGTGTCTGCTGATTAAACCGTTTCCGGTTCAAAATCAGCAGGTTGTAACCCGATTAGCTCCAAAAGATAAATTAGAGCAGTAAGTATTTGTGACTGTATCTTGAATAGATTCGTCACAAATACAGATAACGCAATCGATGTAAGTGTTGTGTCATAGAGCTTGGTTCTTATCAAGTCCATTCCGTAGCAGCGTTTACTCAAACTGAATGAGCGCTCTACCTCAATTCGAACGGTGTTATCTTGGTATTCCTGTTTTTTCTCTTTAACTGATTGTTTTGTAAGGCTTGGTCTCCCAAGCTTTGGACCGGATAATCGTATTCCATGAAGTTTACAGAAATTTCTGTTGTCTCTGGTTCGATATATCTGGTCTGCCAGTAGGCGTTCCGGGTAATGACCAGTTCGTTCCCTGAATCGTTCCACTGCTTCAACAAGTACTGTACTTTCATTGTAGGCATCATAGGATATTTTCTCTATTCTGCCAAGACCACTATCATCAATGCTCAAGTCAAACTTAGCACCAAATTCAACTGGAGCTTTTGTTTTTCCTCTGACGATTGGTCTAATCCATGGCTGTGAGATACTGACAATGCGGTTTTCTACACTATGGACTTTGTTTTGATACATGTACTGCTGTTGTTCATACAGCTTATATATTGTCATCAGAAGTGATATTTCCTTTGAAGTCGGTGCATAGCCATCTTCCATATATCTTTCAAGATAACCAATATCACGTTTGATGTATGCTAACTGTTTACGGATGGTTGCTCTGATTTTCTTAGTGCTGCGTTTCTTTGCCTTCGCAAGTGCAAGATATTTCTTTCTGGCTTGTTTACGATACATACGTGGTCTTGAAAATCCATAACTTTTACAGAAACGGATGATAATAGTCTCTAGTTTTTCTCTAGCTTCATTGAGTAATGAGAAATCCTGTGGATACCTGATATTTGATGGTGCACAGGTTGCATCAAGCATAAGAGTTCCTTTGTTTTCTGGTGCTTGTTCTGGTTCTG
>CALBNS010000093.1 GCA_937896665.1 uncultured Clostridia bacterium | reverse complement strand
AAACATCAAAAAATCCTTTATTTTAAAGGGAAAAAGACTTGACTATATAGGGAGGTATATTCAAAAACAATGTTTAATCCTAATAAAAGTATGAATGCTACGATATTTAATGAAATAGTAGAAGAGTTTGGTGGACGATTGGAAAAAGAGTTTAAATACCTATCTTTTGCATCTGTTACCGAATTACAGCATGATATGGTGGCTGGATGGCTTGCTGATTGTTCAATGGAATTTAGGTGATTGGTATGAATAAAGATTTTCTTATGACGGATTTGGTTGTATTTGATGCAAAACCGGATGCGGTACCATATAGATATAGAATAAGTTATAAAATTGGTCAGATATGTTTGATTTTAAGTATCTGCGGTGGTGCGAGTTGTTCATTTCTTAAAATACAAATGATATCTAACGCACTAAACGATAAGAAAAGTGAAAAAGAATTGTTAGAATTTTGTGAGGATAATAATTTACTATTTATTTCAGCAATTCGATTTGATCCTGCTGTTAACCGAGTGTTAAGCTATGCATTAGCGGATGGATTAATAAAACAATTAGTAAAGGGAACATACAAACTTACAGATAAAGGTAAGAAATTTGTAAAGAAAATAAAACAAAATAAGGAATTGATGACAAACGAGATGGAGTTTCTAGAAAGAATCGGAAACAGATTGTCAGAAGAGAAAATATCTGAACTGATGGACAGATGGAGGTATATGGATGTTGGAAATCCAAAGATTGAAAATAACTATCATAACAGATAATGGTACATATGGATTTGATGAAACATTTACCAAAGGATTAAATTTTATTGCAAGCAGTGATAATACGTGTGGAAAAAGTTCTGTTTTAGAAGCTATATACTATTGCCTTGGAGTTGAAGAAATTATAGGTGGGCAAACTGAGAAAGTGTTGACACCAGTATATAAAAGTAATATTAAGGATGAAGAAGAGGAATATGCGGTTCTACAATCCAGTATGTTTTTACAGATTTCTAATGGACATGATGTGATTACGGTAATGCGCTGTGCAAAAATGGAAAATAGAAAAAGCAAGCTAATTACTGTATTTTATAGTCCAATAGATAATATATATGATAAAGATACAGACAAGGATGATATGTATGTCCATTCTCAGAATTCAGCACAGCATGAGAAGGGCTTCCATGCTTTTCTCGAAAAGTTTATGGGGATGGAATTGCCTATTGTTGCAACTACTGATTTCACAGATAGAAAATTATATTTGCAGCTTATATTTGCGGGCATGTTTATAGAACAGAAGAGAGGTTGGGCAGATTTCTTTTCGGCAATGCCGTATCTCGGGATAAAAGATTCAAAAAAAAGAATAATAGAATATCTTGTTGGGTTAGAAACTCTTTCAAATGAAAAGAAAAAGAATGAATTAAGTATTGAGGAAAGAACAATCCGGCAAGAATGGGGAGGCATAATTAGAGAAATAAATTCGTTATGTTACCGTGAAAACTGCCAAGTGCAAGGAATACCAACAGAGCCACAAGTGGTGGAATTGGGAATTAGTAATGTAACGAATATTGTTAAAAATACTGAAGGTGGAGTATTACTGTACGAATACATTGTTGGTTTACAAGAAGAGTATGATAATTTATGCTCTACAGAACCTAAAGTGGCTGATAACTATGAGGAAATTGAAGACGAGCTACGGTTAACAGAAGAAGCGATAGCCACACTAGAACAGCAAAAAAGAGAAGTGCATCAAAAATTTATGGCAGAAAACTTAGCAATTAGTAAATTGAATGCTAATTTGGAAACTATAAGAGTTGATATTAGCAATAATAAAGATGCAAAAAAGTTGCGTGATCTTGGTGCAGAGATAGATAGCCTGTCATTAAAAGATATTTGTCCAGTATGTCATCAGAAAATACAAGATGCGCTGTTCCCAAAGCAGGATGCATATACTTTTATGTCCATAGAAGAAAATATAAGGCATTTAAATGCACAGGAGCAGGTATTTGAGTATGCATTAAAAAGTCATTTGGAGAATAAAAGAAAGTTGGATGCCTTGCTTACAGAGCTTCAATCTAAGTTGTCTACACTTAATAGATTAGCAAAAGCACTGAGAAATGATATATATGCAGTTGATGATGAATATGCTGAAAGTGTTGTATATAAAAAGATAGAGATATCTAAAGAAATTGAAGATTTGGAAAAATTGCGAAGTAATTTGACAAATCTATTTACGGCAATGGATACGTTATCAGCCAGATGGAAAAAGTATCTGGAAGATAGAGAAAAAGTTCCTAAGAAGAAGTTTTCATCTGATGATGATTCCAAAATTACAACACTGAGAAATGTGTTTATTAGGAATCTCAGAAGATTTGGGTATAAGAGTTTAACGACAATGGAACAGATAGAAATATCAAAGGATTCGTATTTACCTGTACGAGAAAATTTTGATATGAAATTTGATTCCTCTGCTAGTGATGGTATACGAGCAATTTGGGCTTTTACGTTGGCATTAATGCAAACATCCATTATTCATAAAGGGAATCATCCAAATATTCTTATGTATGATGAGCCGGATCAGCATAGTATTGTAATGAAGGATTTGAAGAGTTTTTTTGATGAAATAATTGATGTTAATGTGGGACAGACTATTATTGCAATTACAATTAAAGATAGCGATACTGAACAAGCGATTGCAGCCTTGAATCCAGACTCGTATAATATGATTAAAATAGAAAAGAGGGCATTTGTTAAAATGTCAGAAGGAATACTTTAAAATGAGCAAAAGAAAGCCCCCAAGTCCAAAAAGATTTGGAGGTTTTCTTCTACACATTTTTATAAGAAAATATATGTTTGTAAATAAGTAATTATCAAATTGCGGCACAATGTATATTATTGATATATAATGTTGTAATTTGTAGAAAGAGATAAATTATTTTGGTATAATCTATTTAGATAGAAATTATAAAGATGAATCAAGGTATAAGATAGTTAAACATATGAAAGGTATATACGGGAAACGGTTATGAAAAAAGATATAAAAAAGATACTTTTGATTAGAGGATTACTTGTAGTTTTATTTATAACGGTTATGATAATATGTTTTTATGCCTTGGGATTTCGAATTACATATGATCCTAATATAATTACAGATTGGACCGCAGTTGGAGCTGTAGGGCAGTGGTGTTCAATAGCAGCATCGTAAACGCCAAATAGCAAGTACCTTTTCAAAATCATCCTATGTGAGATAATAGA
>CALBNS010000092.1 GCA_937896665.1 uncultured Clostridia bacterium | reverse complement strand
TCCCGCCTGTCCATAACCAGGGTGTCAGCTTAGCTCCTTTACAGGGTCATGCCCTATGGAAAATATTCCTGCCGACTACTGGCTCATTCTTTGTATTAAGTCTTACTGACCTTTGGGGCATGCTTTCTTGACGGCACCTTCCGGTGGACGTTTTCCCGACTCGTTCCTCATACCTTTCAGCCTTCCTGTCACAGCTGAATTCAACTTTTAACACGCAATGTTAAAGGTGGGGTTCAACCGTGACAGGGCATTACTTGTTTTGGTTCCTGTCTGCTATGCTGCCTGAAGCTGCGGTCTCTTAATGTCTCCTAGAAGCTTTACCGGGTCATAATCCACACCTTTTGTCAGTATTGTGTAAAATACCCTTAGGATCTTACATGCCACTGCTACTACAGACTGCATCTTTTTTAATGGATTTTCTTTGCGTGTCCGGTAGTATTCATGGATCGACTTGAACTCCGCATTCTTCCCGATAAGAGATATCGCTGCTTCATACAATACATACCGCAGGCGCTTCCTGCCTCTGTAGCTGATCCGGCTTTCGCCGTTATGCTTCCCGGAATCATTTGCCACGATTGCATATCCTGCTAACTTCTGCAGCTGTTTTGGATTATCAAAACGTCCAATGTCTCCCACCTCTGCAATGAAACCACTGACCGTTACCAGACCGATCCCCTTGATCTCCATCAGCTTATCCACATACGGAATCTCTTTCAGCTTTTCCTCTATGTTCACAAGTAGCTCATCCAGTCTTGACACATATACATCCATGTCATCCAGCAGATTTTTTAATTCCATCCGTGCCGCTTCCGGTGCTTCCTTGCTTCCAACGCTATGCTCTGCTGCGGATACCAGGGTCTTTGCCCTCTTTATTCCGGCGCCTCTCAGCTTTGCGCTCCTCCATATTTGGTTCACACCTTCCACACCAAGTTTCCCAATGTCTTCCGGCAACGGTGCCACCTTCAATACCATCCGTCCACTGACTGCCTTCAAATCCCCATAAACGTCTTTATATTCAGGGAAGTAGATAGCAAACCATCTGGCGATCCGGTTCTTGATCCGCGTAAGCTCCTCCTGCGTCTGGAAACGAAGGTTTGACAGGCTCCTGATCTCCGCATAGATACCGGTTGGTATGTAGGGATAGGAAAAGCGTCCTTCATTGACCAGAGCCGCGATCGTCTTTGGATCCTTGCGGTCATTCTTGTTGGGATTGTTGTCGTCCAGTTCCTTCGACTTCTTAACATGATGTGGATTCACATGTACCGGCTTCATCCCATTGTCCTGCAGGAATTTCCCCAGTGCAAACCAGTAGTGTCCGGTCGGCTCCATGCCGGGGATCACAGCGGTTTTGCCTTGTTTTTCTGCGATATCTTCCACCCATGCTTTGAAGGTCAGGAACCCAGCCTCAGTATTACTGAATTCTAGTGGTTTCTTTGTGTACTCGTAATTCCGCCAGTCAAATGCTCTGGCAAAATGAGTTTCACTTCCAACATCAATACCAACGATCAAAGTTTTTTCAGTTATAGATGCAATTTTTGCGTTTTGTGTGTTACAATTCATTTTAGATACCTCACTGTTTTAATAAGATTTTTTACTAACCCGCAAAGTCAGTAATCTTATTTTACTCTGAGGTATTTTTTTCTCAACCCTCTTTCTCGGAATTCCCTATATTTGAATTATACAGGAAGCTCCTTTTATGAACAGGTTTTACATTGGGGGATTGAATTTCATATCATGGCTATCCCCATCAATCTTAAAGATATATTTATGCTTACCAAAGATATTGCAGTT
>CALBNS010000091.1 GCA_937896665.1 uncultured Clostridia bacterium | reverse complement strand
GGTATTCTTTTTGGTCAATTCCTTTTACTCTTTAAAGTATACAGGAAGCTCCTAAGTCAAACTTCTGTTAGTCTCGGCTAACTACTTGTCTAATTTATCACTCCAAAAGGACAATGTCAAGTATATTTTTCGATTTTTACCACAAAAAGGGAACCCCACAAAGCCTACTGCCCTACGGGATTCCCTCTTAAACTACTCTATTTCTATGCCTCATCGATTGCTTTTCCGATGTCATTTCTCTTATATTTATTCGCAAAGCTTACCCATTCTGTCGCTGCGTAGGCATTCGCCCTTGCTTCTTTCAGATCTTTTCCCTTTGCAGTTACACCGAGCACACGACCACCGTTTGTCACGAACTGACCGTCAACCAGCTTTGTGCCTGCATGGAAGCAATAATATCCTTCATGCTTTTTGAATTCTTCTAAGCCACTGATTGGAAGACCCTTTTCATATTTCACAGGATATCCTTCAGAAGCCAGCACAACACATACTGCCGCATTATCTTCAAACTCCAGGTCAATCTGATCTAGGGTTCCATCAACACAAGCTTCCAATACCTCAATGATGTCATTCTTCATACGCGGTAATACTACCTGTGCTTCCGGATCACCGAAACGGGCATTGTATTCCAATACTCTTGGTCCATCAGCTGTCAGCATGAGTCCAAAGAAGATAATCCCTTTGAATTCACGTCCCTCTGCCTTCATGGCATCTACTGTTACCTGATAAATGTATTTCTTGCAGAATTCATCTACTTCTTCTGTGTAGAACGGACTTGGTGAAAATGTTCCCATTCCACCTGTGTTGAGTCCTTTGTCGCTATCCATCGCACGTTTATGATCCTGAGCCGACGTCATAGTCTTAATAGTCTTTCCATCCACAAATGACAGTACAGATACTTCGCGTCCTGTCATGAACTCTTCAATGACCATCGTATTGCCTGCAGTTCCAAACTGTTTGTCAAGCATAATTGATTTTACGCCTTCTTTAGCTTCCTCTAAATCATTGCAGATTAACACACCTTTTCCAAGCGCAAGCCCGTCTGCTTTTAATACGATAGGGAATTTTGCTGTTTCCAGATATGCAAGTGCCTTATCCGCATCATCAAAATTCTCGTATGCGGCTGTCGGAATATTATATTTTTTCATCAAATCCTTTGAAAATGCCTTTGAGCCTTCCAGAATAGCTGCATTTTTACGTGGTCCGAATACCTTCAGACCTTCTTTTTCAAACACATCAACCACACCACCTACCAATGGATCATCCATACCAATGATAGTCAGGTCAACTTCATTTTCTTTTGCAAATGCTGCTAACTTTTCAAACTCCATCGCACCAATCGGTACACACTCAGCATACTCTGTAATACCGGCATTTCCCGGTGCGCAGTAAATTTTATCTACTTTATCACTTTTTGCCACACTCCATGCAATGGCATGTTCTCTTCCACCGCTGCCAACGATTAATACTTTCATCTTAATCCTCCGTTTTTACCCACACTTTTCCGTCAATCAGTTCCAATTTATCATTCGCAATCAGGTCAATCGCTCTTGGTAAAATCTTCCATTCTGCCTGTTCCATGACTCTGCGCTGTAAAATTTTCGGTGTGTCACCCTTTTGTACCTCAACAGGCTTCTGCAAAATAATTGCACCTGTATCTGTACCTTCATCTACGAAATGAACGGTTGCACCCACTACTTTTACACCTTTTTCCAATGCAGCTTCATGTACTTTCAGTCCATAAAAACCGGTTCCACAGAACGATGGAATTAAAGATGGATGAATATTGATAATACGATTTCTGTACTGCTCTATCATGGCCTCAGGAATCACTACAAGGAAACCTGCGAGCACTAATAAATCTGCTTCAAACTCATTCACGGTCCTCAGAAGTGCATCATTAAACTCTGCTCGTGAAGCAAAATCCTTCGGTGAAACCCAAAGATTCTTAATACCTTGTTTTGCCGCACGCTCTAAAGCATACGCATTCTTATTATTACTGATTACCCCGACAATCTCTGTGTTGGTAATGGTTCCGTCAGCTGCTGCATCCATAATTGCCTGTAAATTCGTTCCGCCGCCGGAAACTAATACAACAACTCTTAGCATAAAGTAACTCCTTTATCTCCTGCTTCAATGTGACCTACTACATATCCATCTTCTCCGGCTTCTTTAATCGCTGCAAGTGCAGCCTCAACATCTTTTTCGTCTACTGCCAATACCATACCAAGTCCCATGTTAAATGTGTTGTACATCATTTGCTCTTCAATATCCCCGTCTACCGCAAGCATCCTAAAGATTGGAGGAATTGGATAACTGTCTTTCTTCACAACCGCATGTGTTCCTTCACGTAACATACGTGGAATGTTTTCATAGAATCCACCACCTGTAATGTGGCTGCAGGCTTTAATCTTCACACCGGCTTCTTTAATTGTACGCAACGCTTTTACATAAATCTTTGTTGGTGCGAGTAATGCTTCTCCCAAAGAACATCCAAGACTGTCATATTCTCTTCTCAAAGCCTCTTCCTTCATATCAAATACTTTTCTTACTAAAGAAAATCCGTTGCTATGTACACCCGAAGATGCCATACCAATTAAAACATCTCCCGCCTTCAAATCTTTTCCTGTAATTAAATCTTTTTCATCAACAACACCAACTGCAAATCCTGCAAGGTCATATTCATCTGCCGGATAGAAACCTGGCATCTCTGCGGTCTCACCACCAATTAATGCAGCACCTGACCGGATACATCCTTCTGCTACACCACTTACGATTGTTGCAATCTTTTCCGGTTCATTCTTGCCACAGGCAATATAATCCAGGAAGAATAAAGGTTCTCCACCTGCACATGCAATATCATTTACACACATTGCAACACAGTCGATACCGATTGTATCATGTTTGTCTAAGATAAATGCTAATTTCAATTTTGTTCCAACACCATCTGTTCCTGATACAAGTGTTGGTTTTTCCATATTTTTAAATTTCTCCATTGAAAAAGCGCCTGAAAATCCGCCAAGATTTGTCAGTACTTCTGATCTCATTGTCTGCTGCACGTGCTTTTTCATAAGCTCTACTGATTTGTAACCTGCTTCAATGTCTACGCCCGCGTTTTTATAATCCATCTCATTTCCTCCACTGTAAATTACATTTGATTCATATATTCTTTGTGACCTAACTGATCTAATTTTTCAGCCTTTGCCTGCACTGTTTCCTTCATCTCCCGGGTATAAGCTTTCAACTTTTCCAATAATTCAGGATTTGATACCGCAAGAATCTTTGCTGCCAAAATAGCTGCATTGGCACCACCGTCAATGGCCACTGTTGCAACGGGAATTCCCGGCGGCATCTGAACGATTGAATAGAGTGCATCCATACCATCTAAATTCTTTCCCGACAATGGCACTCCAATTACCGGCATTGGGAAGATTGCTGCACACATTCCCGGAAGATGTGCTGCCATTCCTGCTCCCGCAATAATCACTTTGAAATCCTTTGCTTCTGCTGACTTTGCATAATCAAAAAATACATCCGGCTCACGGTGTGCTGAAATAATTGTCATTTCATATTCAATACCGAATTTTTCCAGCAAATCTGCTGCTTTGCTCATAACCTTTAAGTCTGAGTCGCTTCCCATCACAATTCCTACTTTTGGCATATCATTTCTCCTCTCATTTATAAGTAACTGCAATAATGCAATTATCATTTATAAGATATTTTACTAATACATTTTGACAATGTCAACCAGTCTCTCTCTAATAACTCATTATAAATCCTTATCACTATTAATTCAATTCTTCTAAGGCTTCATTTAAAATTTCTGTTCCTGAAAGGACGAATTTCCCATCGCGAAGCAGTACAATTTTCTCCTGATCTGCCGTCACAACACTAATCTCCTCCAGTTCCTCATAAGGTATTGTAATATCTGTGTGGCATTGGAAATAGGCCTTTGAGACATCTTCTTTTCTTAAAATAGAAACGGAATTATCCTTTGCAACAATTTCCTTTCCATTCTTATTGTATAGACGATGTTCCTCGCTCCAGCTATAGCAAGTATCACCTACTGCAAAATGCGGCCCCATTTTTTCTGCGATGAGAATCGGCATTTTATCCTCAATCTGATATTTCTTTGCCACTACGTATGCTGTCGTGTTCGTTCCGATTGCAAACTCGCCAAGTGGCAATGTGTCATGATTGTATAACACATTTGACTTAATATAACGTTTTCCTTCTTCCTCGTCTTCGAAATTATTGCAGGTATAATCTGTGATTTTACCATCCTGAAACGTAATCTTCAAATCACGATACTGCAGTTCATTCAGATACACCTTGCTGACATGCAGCACTCCTTCCGTTCCTTCCAAAACCGGAGAAGTAAATACCTCTCCCACTGGAATATTTACATCTGCAACACAGTTTTCAAAAATTGTTTCCTTTTCTGGATTTGAAAGACGGTATAATTGTACTTTTAAATCCGTCTCATTTGCACCCTTTCCAAGGATATGCACATACTGCCCTTTGTCTAGTGCATCAATCAAAGTTTGCTGCACCTTCTCATATACATCAGCATCTAACGTATTAATTCTGATAACTTCATCAAAAATTTCTTTATAATTCTCACCAATTTCAGGAACCGGATAAGCTACAATGGTAAAACTTCTCTCGTCGCCCTTGATATACTGATTGGTCAGCTGCCCCGACTTGCTGTTAAACAATACCATCAGTTTTTCCTGCTTTTCCGTCAGTGCAATTGCTTCCGGTTTCTGTACCGGCGCAAATGGTTCTTCACCAAACACTTCCACAACTGCCGGACCTGCATGTCCATTTGCCATCTCTTTAAATGTCTCGAACGTATTCTTCATCACATCAAGCTTACGCTCAAGAAATTTCTTATTAAAGAAAAGTCCCGCATCATGTCCGTGGTCGTATTCATACTGCTTACTTGCAGTTCCACCATAGAAACCACTTCTTCTGCTTGTTTTTTTTGTCAACACACTTACTGACATACGGAAAATCGTCGGTTTTAGTCCTATCTTTTCAAAATTTTCGATTGCTTTACGAATCATACGCTCAAAACCAACTGTATAATGAATATTTACCGTTGATTTCTTTGACAAATCAATTCCTGCCATCTCGAATCCCACACGATATCCTTCAGTATAAACTTCTGCCATCTTATCTATCGTTTCCTGTGGAAGTGAATTCAGATGTTCGGCTGTTTTCCATTCGTTTTCTGAAATATATTCACCGTATTGATAAAGGTAACGCAAATCTTTTAAATCACTATTCATAATAATGTCTGTCGCAAAACGACATTCCGGGTTGACCTGCTCTTCAATTCGGTCAGCCACGAACACATCACAATAATCACTGGCATACCAATATACAATATCCTTCAATTCATCGTAATCTGGTGTGTCTGTGCCTTCAAAGCAATTATAAATCTCAATAAATAATTCATTGCAAATCGTCAGATACAACAGTCTGTTTTCATATACATATACGATTTCTCCACGAATCTCCGCATAGAGAAAACTTAACAGCTGCCCGATTTCTTTTCCGAATTTTGCTACTGTAAAGGCTGGATTCGCATAACTAGTCTCATAATTACTGCCCAGAATATCCTCGTACAGACCTTGATTTTCACTCTGTAATTGTCCCAGTGGACATTCCATCGCATCTTGTTGCAGCATTCTTTCACGAACGCAGTCAATCTTCAGAATGAATTCTGCCACTTTTTTAAAATAACCTCTGTAACTATCGGCTACTGTCTCTTCTTTGTCCATAGAACGAATTCTTTCCATAGAAAGTTCATATCGTTCCTGAATTTGATTCATTTCACTCATTTAAAATAACCCCCTGCAGAAAATTCCAATAAATCCTGCCACAAAAAACAGGTTACATCCAATACCAATCTTGCATGTAATATAATTCTTATTTCTTTCCTTTAATCCTTTTATTCCAAAAAATGTCCCCACGCAGGACAAAATAAACGCAATCAGACCCAAGCCTCCAACATAAGATGCTCCCATACCATCGCTGATATATGCTATACCAAGAAGTACGATTAGAAGTAATCCTGATGCCACTGCAAAACCACAGGAAAAAATTCCCCGCTTTGCATGTTTTAATTTTGCCTGTCCATATTTTCGGTTGCCTCGTCTTCTTTTTTCCCGCTCTCTTTCTCTAATTCTATCCTTTTCCTGACGTGCCATATTTTCTCCTTATCTTATTACATATTAAAAAGCTAATATATCCTAATACTCCACCAATCGTATTTAACAATAAATCATCTACGTCGAAGCTGCCAACCCGGCTAATCAGCTGAAAAAGTTCAACAGCCAGACTAAGAAGAAAACAATTGATTGCTGTTGCCCAAAAGCTCCTATATTTGCTAGCCATAGGCATAAGAAAACCGAGCGGAAGAAAGATTACAACATTTCCCAACAGATTGGTAGCCGTAACAAATGCACCGAGCTGTTCACGGTAATCCCAAAAACGCCGAATCTCCCGGAACAGCTCTAAATTATAGTGATATTCCTGCATTCCTCCAGTACGACCGTACCAATCTGAAAAAATCAAAAAATAAAATAAAAATATTACATATAATGCAATAAATACTTTTCCTAATGCTCGAAATCGATTTTTCATATTTAGAATGTCAGTTCCTTTTTATTCCGGAGCAATTTTGCTCCACTGATAATTGCGAGAACTCCTGCCGCTACACCTACTACAATCACAATGATCCCTATTACAATGTTCGCAGTACCCGCTGTCTTCATCGTCTTAAAAGCTTTCTCTACCATGCAACTCCTCCTGCTATTTCACACCATACTCTTTATAATATGCATCAATTGCAGCTTTTAATGTATCATCAATCAGGACTTCCCCATTCACTTCTTTGTTATAAAGACACTCTACAACCTCTTCCATCGTTACGATTGCAGCCGTGTCAAATCCGTATAAGTCTTTCACTTCATCTAACGCACTCTTTTCTCCGCCTTTTCCAACTTCCATACGATTCAGAGATACGATAAGACCTTTTACTTCCACATCTGCCTGTTCTTTTAAAATCGGGAATGTCTCTTCGATTGACTTTCCAGATGTGGTTACGTCTTCAATAATTACCACACGGTCGCCGTCCTGTAATTTACTGCCGAGAAGGATTCCGGTATCCCCGTGATCTTTTACTTCTTTTCTGTTTGAACAGTATCGAATATCTTTTCCGTATAATTCGCTGATTGCCATTGTTGTAGCCACTGTCAAAGGAATTCCCTTGTAAGCTGGTCCAAATAATACATCAAAATCCAATCCATAGTTGTCATGGATTGCCTTTGCATAATACTCACCTAATTTGCGAAGCTGTGTACCTGTTACATAAGCACCTGCGTTCATAAAGAATGGGGATTTTCTTCCACTTTTTAATGTAAATTCTCCAAATTTCAGCACTTTGCTGTCTACCATAAATTCGATAAATTCCTGTTTGTAGCTTTCCATTGTCTCTTGACCTCCTGTATTTGCGGGCTTTTTAGCCTCTTTTACTTTTTCATTTTTCTCTTACTACACACTTACTACACACTTTTTAGAAAAGACAACTCGCTATACACACTTCTTCTCCATCAACTTCATTGCATCGAATAAGGTATCTTCTGTTACGTGGCAATATAAATCCATTGTCATCTGCAAAGAAGAAGGCCCTAATATTTTCTGCAATGTTTTCGGTTGCATACCATTTTGAATCGCTCTGGTTGCAAAAGTATGACGAAAAGAATGTGGTAAAAACACCTCATACTCAGGATTCATTTTTTGAATATGCTTGATAGTCAATAGCATACATTCCTGCACCAAAAACTGCTGTGTCGGACGATTGTTTCTTGTTACGAACACCAAATCCTCAAATCCTTCTGGAGCTATTTTACCTTCTAATTGAATTTGGAACTTTGGCACTTTTTGCTGTTTTAATGTATCATAAGCCCTCTGCGTTAGAGGTATTGTTCTTTTACTATTCATTGTCTTTGTATCATGCATTTCGTGGATGTATTTTCCATCCTTACAAAAGTAGTGTCCATCCACACCTGATACCACTCATCAAGAGTTATATCCTTTGTCACAACATTAAGAGCTTTTTCATCTTCATATTGAGCATTTCTCAGTTTTTGTCGCACTTCATTTAAGGTTGTCGCATAAATCGTTTGTTTCTTTCCAAATCGATTTACAAATCTACCCTGATAGAGACCGTCCTTTCTTTGTGTAATACCTCTTCCTAATTCTTTACCATTAAGAGATTTACCCATATGTTCCTCCTTTCTCGCTTGTAGCACCGAAAGGACACATTAAATATCGTTTTCATACTACCATAAAACCTCCGCTTTTTCAATCCGTTTAGAACATATGGTAGTATCTAAGGTAACAGTTCAGCCTTCCAGCTGAACTGAATAAAAAAATCGTTGGCAAAATGCTG
>CALBNS010000090.1 GCA_937896665.1 uncultured Clostridia bacterium | reverse complement strand
GGCGAGAGTGACACTGTTTGATAATATTTTTCCAATTTTGAAGTCGTACTTCGTGAGTGCATTTATCCATTTTATGTACCTCCTATAAAAACTCCATAGATTTTTTGGATTTTTTATAGTATTACACAAAAACTAAATAAATGTTAGTCGGACGATTTGACGCTTACGACTATCGCGTGGTTTTCTTGATACAAAAAATGCTAAGCCACAGGTTTTAAACCATGGCTTAGCACCATATTTTAATGTTCAACTCCAAAAGTCAGGTTCTAGTTTTTCGTCAACATATTTAAGATATTCCTTTCTATTCATAGTTCTAAATTATATTTTTCTGTGCATTCCTGTTTTTGTTCATCACTAAGTGAATATTTCGCACTAACGACGCCATCATCACGCTTTTGAGCTCCACCGATACGGACAAGAGCTCCACATGAGTATCAATTCGCACAATGGCTCCACTTCTGGAGTTTCCTTTTGTAAAATCATGAATGAGGGTTACCTCAAATTTTACAGAAGGGAGGCCTATAATTATGGCCAATAAGATTAATGCCAAGCTTATTTTGGAGCTTAAAGCATCCGGGCTATCAAGAAATCAGATAGCTACAACCAGACATATGTCTAAACACTCCGTTAGCGATGTAATAAACATCGCCAAGGAAAAAGGAATCATCTATGCAAAGGTTAAAGACCTTTCGGAGGATGAAGTATATCGCATGATTTTTCCTGATAAATTTGCGATAGAAACTCTTTACGAGCAGCCTGATTATGAATATGTTCATCAGGAACTCAAGCATGTCGGAGTTACATTAAAACTACTCTGGCAGGAATATCAGGACAAATGTAAAGCCACAGGTTCAATCCCTATGGGATACACAAAATACTGCAATGGTTACGCTGACCACACTATCGTAAACAAGCTGACAAATCATCTTGAAAACAAACCGGGAGTGAAAGCCGAGGTGGACTGGTCAGGTCCTACCATGAGTTATGTCGACGTATCTACCGATGAGGTGATTACGGTATATCTTTTTGTAGGAACACTTCCTTACAGTCAGTATGCCTATGTGGAACCCACACTGGATATGAAGATGGATTCTTTTATCCGTGCCCATGTCCATATGTATGAGTTCTTTGGTGGTGTGCCTACAAGGCTTATCTGCGATAATCTTAAGACCGGTGTGGTATCTCATCCCAAAGAAGGAGAAATTGTCCTTACACAGGATTATGAGGCTCTCGGAGAGCATTACACAACAGCAATCATGCCTGCGGGAGTACGCAAGCCAAAACAGAAAGCATCGGTAGAGGGAACTGTTGGCAAGATTGCCACCACTATTATTGCAAAGCTTCGTAATGAGGTGTTTTATTCTTTCTCCGATTTGAAAGTTGCCGTCAGCAAAAAGCTTTATGAATACAATCATGAAGATTTTCAAAAGAGAGAAGGTTCCCGTTATGCTTCATATTTGGACGAAAAAGAGTATCTGCATCCATCACCTGCCCTTCCTTATGAAATAGCAACCTGGGTCTACGGACGTTGCGTAAACATTGATTATCACGTTGTATTTGAATATAACCGGTATTCCTGCCCATATCAGTATGCCAAAAAGAAAGTAGATTTACGGGTTACTGATACTAAGGTAGAGATTTATAGTGGTTCAAATCGTCTTGCTACGCACAATCGTTTTCCTTATGGTAGGAAAAATCAGTATTCCACCCACGTGGAAGATATGCCAGAGAAGTTTAAGTTTACTCCCTGGAATGAGGAGCGTATTCAAAAATGGGCTGATTCTATCAGTAAATATACAGGAGAAACCATTAAGCGTATTTTTGAAAATGTCACAATCAAAGAACAGGGCTTTAATCCTCCTCTGGCAGTACTGCGTTTAAGCAATAAATACTCTGAAGCGCGCCTGGAAGCTGCCTGTGAGTTTGCCATCATCAGCGGAACAAGAAAGCCCCGTTACCACCATCTTAGTTCCATTCTTGCCTCTAATCAAGACCAGATATATCTGGAGAGCAGAAAAGAGAAAAAGAAATCAGATGCTCCTATGGGCTATCTGAGAGGAAGCAGCTACTATGCAGGAGGTGGTCTTAATGATTAATGATGAAACCAAACGTAAGCTTAGAGTATTAAATATGTCCGAAATTATATCCGGCTTGGAGATACAGCAATCGGAACCGGAAACACTGGCATGGTCTTTTGATGACCGTATGTAACGCCTTGTAGACTATGTGTATCAGGAAAAGTGCAACAGTAGGATTCAGCGTCTCATTAAGTCTGCAAGATTACGATTTCCACAAGCTGATATGCATGGTGTCTACTATGATGGGCGAGGTCTCAATAAATCTTTGTTAAAGGATCTGTCAAGCTGCCAATATATTGGTTACCATCAAAGTATCGTCCTACAGGGACCGACAGGTTCAGGTAAGACCTATCTTGCATGTGCACTGGCAAAGCAGGCATGCCTGGGACAGATTAAAACCAAATATATTCGATTACCAGACCTGCTTATGGAGTATGGTGATGCATCCGTTATTCAGGGAAAGCAAAAGCGCCTATTATCGAGCTACAGCAAGATTCCTCTGCTGGTTATCGATGAATGGCTGGTATCTGATATGTCTGACAGTGAACTGTACTTTTTGTTTGAGCTCTTCGAACGTAGGTCGGATACCACTTCAACCATCTTCTGCACACAGTACCGACAGGAAGACTGGGTAACACGTCTGAACGAGAGTGTACAGGCAGAAGCCATTGTAGACCGCTATGCCCATACTTCCTTCTGGATTGAAATGGGCACTATGAATATGCGTGAATACTGTGCAAAGCACAAAATATAAGTAGCACTAAGGCGGAGCCAAAAGGCGAACCTATGGTTCGCGTACAAAAACCTGTGGAGCTAAGCTACGCTTAGCTACAGTGCTATTGATGTGAAATAATCAACTAAGTTTATTGGTATCTATAACAAAAACAATAAATCGTTTTCTGTGCTAAACTTTTTAGACTAAGGAAAAGAGGTTGACTATTCTTCATTAATTGATAATAATTTTTCAATATCATCTAAGACCTTTTGCGATACATCTTTTTGACCCAAAACATTCTTTTTATATTTATAAACAGTCCTTTCACTAAGAACTTCATCCTCATATTCTATACATGGAACATAAATGGTTATTTCATCTCCAGTTTCCAAATCATCAAACTCTTTGCACTCTTCGGCCTTCTGTAACAAAAAATATCTTATACCATTCTCAGTAGTACACATCAGCACACTTCGCCCTTGACTTGCTTTTACGTAGATGCCTTTATATTTCATTTCACCAGTCGATGTAGAACATCCAATTAATCCTAATATACAAACAAAGAAAATCAAATATTTAATCTTGTATCTCATGTTATTTCACTTCCTTCTACAATTAATAAAGCAAAATGAACTCATCTATATAGCCAGTTACCCCATTAAGCGTATATGGATAATTTCTGTCATTTACAAAATAAATTGTTCTACCAGAAGTATAATTACTGTCACCAACCATCAATAATCCATCATATGTATTAACTTCAAAATCTGTATATCCATATATAGAAAGTGCATGGTTAATTCCAGCTCCAGAATTACCATATACTCTTGCATAAATAGATGATTGCTCCTCATATAACGATGCCTTGATTTGAGAAAAATATGGAGCGTAATACAAATCATTACCTCTTAATTTAAAAATTTGCTGTAATGCACACAATGCCATATATGTATTTCCTCCACGAAGGTCTCCATACATTGTTCTTGAAACCTGTTCCGCAGTTTTAACAATCCCTGTTTTTTGTCTGCCAATTCCAGCAACAGCCGCAGCCCAACAAATAGGTTGTCCATTTTGTTGAACTATCGTAAAATTAAGCTTATAGGAGGATGGAAATGCATTAGTTGCCCTAGACTTTTCATACTGTCTATTCAAGATAATTTCTTCATACTGATTAGATAAATCAGTAAAAGAACAATATTTTGATAGCATTTCTTCATCGATATCAGTATTAATTTTTGTGTTGTTTATAACTTCTATACCCATATTAGAAATATCTGTAGTACGATAGTTTGTGTATGTATTTTCGGAAACTACACTATTTGATTGGATAAGTACTAATTCCTTACCATCACTAACATAGGTATTGTTTGAATCAAAAACAACTCCTATATTACAATTAACATATTCGTTTAGCGGTTCAACTAGATCTTTCGATAACTCAACTCCGACAAGGATATTATCCGAATAAATCATATGTGCAATGAAAAATAATTCATTTTCATAAAAAACAGGAATATAAATCGCTTCTGTAGTGATAACAGAATTATTATCATAATAATACGTATTCAATGTATTCCCAAAATTAAGTTGCGATGTATCTAATTTGTAAAAATCAGACTCTGGACGATTTGTTTCCAAGTATATTGCTTCATACAGATGAACGTAAAGTTGTTCCTGAGATAAACCTAAATCATTCTCACTAGCTAATACAGTAACAGATCCACTAGATATCAACAGGATAAAAGCAATTACAATACTAAGTATTCTTCTAATTTTTTTATTCATGATTAATACCTCCTTAGATAATAATTTTTTGCACTCCACAAAAAAAACATATAAGTCAACTGTAATCTTTAGTATAGCCTATATGTTTTCTATGCTAGCTCTGCTCAGTCTATGATGCCAAAAATAAACAGAATTATTATAGCATATTGAACTATATAGACTAATTCCTATTATCATTTCACATCACCTCCTAAATAACATAATACGAAAAATTATATAATCAATCTTCTGTATTAAATCATCAATTATAAATGTTCCAACTGACCACATACCTTATGTATTTTCAATATATTACAAGTCTATTTTATCTGTTTTTATATTTCTTGTCAATAAATAATTAGTTTTTTATTCTTTTTTCATGATTTTGTATTTAAAATTCTTTTCTTAAAATTGCAATTTTATTATTCAACTTTTATTATAGTTATTTTTTTATTGGTATGATATACTAAACAAGTTGTCGCACCCAGCCTGGCAACAGAAGGGGGGGTTGGCTTGGCAGAACTACTTATATCCTTTTTGATTTCCTTTATGGCAGAAATAGTTAGCTACTATGTTTGCAAATGGTTAGACGGAAATAACAGTGACAACTAACCAAAAAGAGTAAGAAAACTCATTCACAGAGTTCCTTACTCTCTATACTTCTCTATACTTCTCATTACATTCCACTCTCTACTTCACGGATCAAGTTTATATTTTCTTCTTCCACCAGACTCATTTCTACCTTATCATAGAATTCGCCAATATCTACCGAAGGTGTATACCATGACTTGCTGCCAAAGTAATTATCCAACTCTTCCTCCCCAAAAATCATTCCATGTCTCGCATAGATTTCATTTCTTCCCAAACGAAGTTCTTCTTTCGTATGTCTCAAAAGTTCCTCTCTCGTGAGTTTCTCTGTATTACTGTTCGGGAAAATATACTCGGAATCCACTTGTGAATTCTGGTTGTCTTGTTCCAAATCACCTACGTCTACCATATTATCTGGTATCTCCGTGTTATTATTTGTGTTTCCCTCTTCCTGGCCTTGTGACACATTTGTGTCCGACTGCAGATTTTCCTTATTCTGTACATCACTTTGTAAATTCTCAGGTATCTGTGTCTCTTCCTTCTTGTCAGATTTTCTCAAAAGACCAGCTGCCACAATAACCACGACAAGAACTGCTGTACCAATTGCTACACCCAAAAGAAGTTTTTTCTTGTCTATAGCTTCCTTTTTGATATATCGCTGAATCTCTTCGCAAATGCTTTCTAATCCATCCTGCCTATGATATACAATCGTATTATTTACACCTGCAAATTCTTTACCTTCTAAATAAATTGAGCCTGCATGCAATTTCAATTCTTTACATATATTGTAATATACATTTTGTGCCGCTGCCATTCCAAGACAGTTATCAACCGACCATTTACGCAATGCAGTACATAATTCATTCACAGAAAATGTAATCTTTACATTGGAGTCTTTGTTCTCTTCATAATAATTTTCAATTGCCTTTTGAATATATTTTCTCGCATAGTTCAGACGATTCATAATCACACCAGGTGTACAGTCCATTATTACTGCAATATCTTCCACTTTCATATAATCATAATAAAAAGCAAATACTGTTGCATGATACAAATCCGGCAGTTGTTCCAATGCCTCACAGATAATCTTCTGAGCCGTTTCTGTCCCCTCTGCCTTGCGGGAATGCATCTCACTATTTTCCATCTCAAGATACTGCATCTCACGTGCCTTTTTCTTCCGATACCAACGTCGGCCAATCTCATATGTATTTTTCCCGAGCCACTCGTACACATTATCTTCCATCAGCTCATCGGAGAATTCAAACGCCTGCTGGTACACCTGCTGCATCAGTTTCCTTACATCCTCTTCATTTTTTAAAATGGTCTTAGCACGCAGATAAACAAAATTATAAGTCTTAGAATAAATATAATTCAATCCAGCTTCGTTCTGCTTCTGTACCTGTTCTACCGCACCTTCTAATCCTCTTTCCATTCTGCCACTTCTCCTTCAAACTCTTTTGCTCTACATTGAAGTATAATTTTCTTATTTTTGTCTGTCAAGCAAATCTCTTGAAAGAAATAATTGTTAATATTTTACTTGTGTTTTTTTGTCATAAATGATAAAATTTCGCGTATAATTTATTTTTGTAAAGCACGAAAGTGCAAATGA
Organism: uncultured Clostridia bacterium; assembly: GCA_937896665.1. GTDB lineage: Bacteria > Bacillota > Clostridia > Lachnospirales > Lachnospiraceae > Faecalimonas. The sequence continues at coordinate 31,826 of CALBNS010000090.1, read as the reverse complement.
ATAGAAACGGAGGATTTTTCATGTTAGAAACCATTACAAAACTCAATGATGCTGTGAATGGTGTCGTATGGGGAACATTTGGAATTGCACTGCTATTCATCACAGGTGTGGTGATGACCTTGGTAAACAAAGGTTTTCAGTTCAGCCATATTCCTCACTGGTGCAAAAACACCATCGGGGCTGTTTTTTTCGACAGACATATCACAGCGCACACGGACAAAAACGACAAATCAATTTCACAGTTTCAAAGTCTGTGTACTGCTCTTGCCGCTACAATCGGTACCGGCAACATCGTAGGTGTTGCCACTGCAATTATTTCCGGTGGACCGGGAGCTATCTTCTGGATGTGGGTCATGGCAATTTTTGGTATGATGACAAACTACTCAGAAAACGTACTTGGTATTTTTTATCGTCGAAAAAATGAAAAAGGCGAATGGTGCGGAGGTGCCATGTATTACTTAAGAGACGGACTTGGTACAAAACAAGGTTTCAAAGTAATCGGTAGCATTCTAGCTGTGTTATTTAGCTGTTTCTGCCTGTTAGCAAGTTTTGGTATCGGCAATATGAGTCAGGTAAATTCTATTTCAGGTAACCTGAAATCAGCTTTTAATATTCCTACATATATTACTGGAATTTTACTCATGGTTCTGACTGCATTTGTTATTTTAGGCGGTTTGAAACGTGTGGCTGCCGTTACTGAAAAGCTAGTTCCTTTTATGGCAAGCCTTTACATGATTGGAGCCCTGATCATTTGTATCACGCACATCGATATGTTTGGTGAAGTGTTTGATGCCATCTTCAGAGGTGCTTTTGCCTTCAAATCAGCCGGTGGCGGTATCATCGGTTACGGTATGAGCCGGGCAATCAGCTGGGGCTTTAAGCGTGGTGCATTTTCAAACGAGGCCGGACTTGGCTCTTCTGTTATGGTTCACTCGAATTCCAACGTAAAAGAGCCGGTAAAACAAGGGATGTGGGGAATTTTCGAAGTATTTGCCGATACGATTGTAGTGTGTACATTGACTGCTTTCTGTATCCTTTCTACGGGTCTTGTAGATTTAGAAACGGGTATGATGGTTTCATCAACAGAAGGCTCTGGGCTTGTAGGCGAAGCATTCGGCACAGTATTTGGTTCTCTTGGTCCGAAATTTATCGCAATTGCGATTCTTTTGTTTGCTTACTCAACTGCACTAGGCTGGAGCCACTACGGTACAAAAGCATTTGAATACTTATTCGGCACCAAATCAGTGAATATCTACAAGGTAGTTTTTATCATTATGGTTTACTTCGGCTGTACCATGACTCTAGATCTTGCATGGCAACTTTCCGATACATTCAATGGTCTGATGATGATACCAAACTTGATCGGCGTGCTTGCATTATCCGGTACAGTCAGACAGATTACCAACAACTATGTACGGAGAACCTTTAAAGGTTCAAAAGAGATGCCGATGTACTCTGCCTTCCCTGATATTCAGAAGCAGCAGATGTTCGATAAATAAAATAGTTTTAAGTATAATAAGGTCTGTGAAGCGCTCACTTCACAGACCTTATATTTTCCTGTCGAATTTCTTTAATCTGCCCACAGGCTATTTTCTCTCCTGAATTTCCTGCAGGCTGCGTCGTGAAATCATCCGGCTTGGCATGAATAATAATGGTTTTTCCTATGACCTCATGTACTGCAAACCGGTCAGTCAAAAAGATTTGCAGTGCATAACCATTATTTCCAAACAACGGGGGTAAATCACCGGCATGATATGGATGGGCGCAGCCATTTGGATTATAATGCGTCATTGCATCTGCAAATGGATCTTGCTCGTTTCCACTACATCTTTCTCCTTCGTGTATATGAAATGCAAAAATAGGACTCTCACATATTTCATCCGCTTTTGGCAAGCCTGCTACTTCACATGCGACAAGCACTCCATACCTAGTCTGATAAAACTGTGCTTCCCCATGAATCTGAGCATTTTTGTCGCTCCCCTCAATTGCTGCCACAGCATGCGGAGGCTGCCTGAGAATCGAGATAAAACTCATAAAGAAACCGGAATAGGGGTTATTTGAAATCATAAATATACCTTTCTTAAATGGGATTGATATATTATATGAAGTTATTTTATTTTTATATGAAATAATTTCTATATACAAAAATAAGATCGCAAACCTTGATTTCTCAAGGAATTGCGACCTTACGCCTGCGGATGACAGGAATCGAACCTGCACGGTCTCCCACTAGATCCTAAGTCTAGCGCGTCTGCCAGTTCCGCCACATCCGCATAAAGCAATATCCACTTAATGATATCAGTATTATAAAAAGCAAAAGTGTTGAAAATCAACACTTTAAACATTTCATAAGTGAAGCATCGGGGATTCGAACCCCGGACAACTTGATTAAAAGTCAAGTGCTCTACCGACTGAGCTAATGCTCCATACCTGGGCTAGTTGGATTCGAACCAACGACTGCAGGAGTCAAAGTCCTGTGCCTTACCGCTTGGCGATAGCCCAATAAAAAAGGGTGGATAGTGGGACTCGAACCCACGACATCCAGAACCACAATCTGGCGCGCTAACCAACTGCACCATACCCACCATAAAGCGTGCTTGAAGGGATTCGAACCCCCGACCCACGGCTTAGAAGGCCGTTGCTCTATCCAGCTGAGCTACAAACACACATTCAATTCTAAATCCTAAGCATATCGCTTAAGAAAGCGGGTGATGGGAATCGAACCCACGTATCTAGCTTGGAAGGCTAGTGTTCTACCATTGAACTACACCCGCAAAGTCGGGGTGACAGGATTCGAACCTGCGACCTCCTGGTCCCAAACCAGGCGCTCTAGCCAAGCTGAGCCACACCCCGTTATTGCTTTTTGCCACATCTCCGTGACACAATCGTTATTATATTATGTGTCAGCGGAAATGTCAACAACTTTTTTAATTTTTTCATTTATTTTTTTATTTAATTCTAGACATAATGCAGAGTGAATTCCGCCTCTCCTGCATCATCCATTTCCATCAAGATATACGTCGCCTTTCTGCCCTCCTGCCTTGGAAATGAAAGACTTCCCGGATTAATTGCAAGCACATCACTGCTATAATCGATATCCGGACGGTGTGTATGCCCATACATGACAATATCCACACCACGTGCCCGCCCCTCCTGTTTCAAAAGTCGGGTATCCATAGACACATAATAGTGATGTCCATGTGTCATAAAAATACGGTATTTCCCGATTTCAATCTCTTTTTCATTAGGAAGATACGAAAAGAAATCATTATTCCCCGCAACCATATGAATTGGACACAAGAACATTTCTTCTATATTATGTTCAGCACCTTCCACATCACCCAAATGCAACAACATATCAATCTGCCCTACATGTTCCTTTACAAGTTCTAAATTGCCGGTTCTGCCATGTGTATCGCTTACAATTAGTATTCTCATATCTTCTTCTCCATAATTGCCCGCATCGCACGCAATGCATTTCCCCTATGGCTCAATTCATTCTTTTTGTCAGGATCCATCTGAGCTGTTGTGCATCCATATTCTGGAACATAGAAAATCGGATCATATCCAAATCCATTTTCTCCTTCCTGCGAATAACCTATGCGTCCCTCTATCGTCCCTCTCACAACCTCTGTGGTTCCATCCGGAAATGCCGCAGCCACAGCACAGACAAATCTTGCTGTTCGCTTCTCATCCGGCACACCTTCCAGACGTTGTAATAAAAGATTGTTCTTAATGTCATAAGATGTATCTTCGCCCGCATAACGAGCAGAATATATTCCCGGTTCTTTATTCAAATAATCAATCTCAAGCCCCGAATCATCTGCCAAAACTATGCAGTCCGGTGCAACCTTTGCAATCTCAGTCGCTTTAATCAACGCATTTTCCTCAAACGTACTTCCATCTTCCACAACATTAACTGCAATCCCTGCTTGTTTCATGGACTGTATCGGCATACCCAAATCAGCCAAAATCATTCGGATTTCTTTCATTTTGTTCTCATTACCTGTTGCAAATATAATCTTTTGTTCCATATCGAAGTTCCTCTTTTCTATTTTTTCGGTTTTGGCGGCTTCGGTCCCAAAAACTGATAAAAATATGTTCTCAACATACCATTATAAATCTTTCTGTTTTTATCTGCCTTTCTTCCAAAGTATCTTTCTGTATCTTCATAGCTTGTAATCATGTAAGCGGACCAACTGTCTAATTTTTGAAAGCTCTCGCCAAATTCACGATACAGCCCCGGCAGATTCTCTTTTTCCTCCAAACGCTCACCATACGGGGGATTTGTGATGATAAATCCATATTTTTTCGGATGTCTTAAATCCTTCACCGCACGTTCCTGAAAATGAATCAGATGCTCCACACCTGCATCACGCGCATTTTCTCGTGCAGCACGCACTACATCAGCATCAATATCATAGCCCTGAATATCCACGTCAATATCATCTTCTATCATATTATTTGCTTCATCAATCGCATCATACCATGATTTTTTCGGGATCAGATTCGTCCATTCCTCCGCCAGAAAGGAGCGGTTCATACCAGGAGCAATATTTGCAGCGATCATTGCCGCTTCAATTGGAAATGTACCACTTCCGCAGAATGGGTCTACCAGAATTCTATCTTTCTTCCATGGAGTCAGCATAATCAATGCGGCTGCCAATGTTTCTGTAATTGGTGCCTTACTTGACAGCTGTCTGTAGCCACGTTTATGCAATGACACCCCAGATGTATCAATCCCGACCGTCACTATATCTTTCATGAGAAACACACGAATCGGATAAGAAGCACCACTCTCCTCAAACCAGTCGATATGGTAATGTTCCCGCATACGATTTACCATCGCTTTTTTCATAATCGACTGAATATCAGAAGGGCTGAACAATTTGCTCTTTACAGAAGCCGCTTTAGCCACCCAGAATTTTCCGTCTTTCGGGATATAAATCTCCCACGGAATTTTTTTCGTATTTTCAAATAATTCATCAAATGTAACAGCCTTAAAACTGCCCACTTTTAGCAATACACGTTCTGCCGTCCTCAAAAATATATTCGCTCTGCAGATAGCGGAAACATCTCCGTAAAATGATACCCTTCCGTCTTCCACACTAGCTATTTCATATCCCAAATCCTGCACTTCTCTCTTCAACACAGCTTCAAGCCCAAAATGGCAAGGTGCTATCAGTTCAATTCTATCCATTTTTCTCCTCCTGTACCTATATTCTTTATATTACGTGCAAGCCTGAATACTGTCAACCCAAATATCAAAAGAAGGAACCCTAAAAAAGGTTCCTTCCTTGCTTTGCTTATGCCTGCCCCTGCTGTCTAGTATCTGTTGTTCTGGCTAGATGAAGAATAATCTGAAGCATTTGATTTATTCTTTGAAGAATTGTTGTTTGCATTTTTGTTAGAGTTGTTTTGTGCGTTTTTGCTTTCGTTCTGTGAACCACCATAGTTTACACAGTTGCTGCCTGATGCATTGTTATTGTTTGAATTGTTGTACGATGAATTATTATTTTTGTTCATAATTCTATTCCTCCTGATATTTAATTGGTACACTTCTATTATCTCTTTCTTCGATTTTTTTATACACAAAAACGAATTTTCTAATTTTTAAGAAAATTTTAATTTTTGCTTGATTTTTTTCCAAATTTGTAATATACTGTGCAATGTAGAAAGCATTTTCTACAACCCCTTATTAATTATTTATACTCCCCTCAAAAAGGCTAGTGGCTCCCCCACTAGTCTTTTTACTTTTCTAAACCAACTAAAAAGGTGCATTCCTGCACCTTTTCTTCCATATATGTATGATTACACCTCAAACAACAAATCGCCATAAGAAGGCATCGGCCACATTTCCTTATTGACAATCATCTCCAGCTTATCTACCGGTGTTCTCAATCCTTCCATCACAGGAACGACTTCATCTTTAAAGAATTCAGCCTGTTCAATTCCTTCCTCCTTGATTGCAGCACAGTCTGTCACTTCAATCAGTTTCTTCAATGCACTTCTTGTCTCAGCAAGCAATGCTGATGACTCCTGTAATAATTCATTCTGTACATCCACGTTTGCAGCATCGCAAGCTTCACGTACCTGATTGATAGATGTTGCAAGGGAAGTGATGTACTTGATAACAGCAGGAATGATATGTTTGCTTGCAATATCAATCATAGCTCTCGCTTCTATATTAATGGCTTTGGCATATGTCTCGTACTTAATCTCCGCACGCGACTCCAATTCTGCTTTTGTAAATACACCGAACTTTTCAAACAAATTTACGGTCTTTTCTGTCGTCAGGCAGCCAATTGATTCTACTGTCGTCTTGATATTCGGCAATCCTCTCCTTTCGGCCTCTTTTATCCATTCGTCAGAATAACCGTTGCCGTTAAATACAATTCTCTGATGTTCTGAAGCATACTTCTTGATCAGATCATGCACTGCCATATCAAAATCTTCTGCGTCCTCCAGAATTTCACAGGCCTCCCCAAACGCTTCAGCAACAATTGTGTTAAGTACAATATTCGGGTCAGCCACTGAATCTCTTGAGCCCACCATACGGAACTCAAATTTATTTCCTGTGAACGCAAACGGTGATGTTCTGTTTCTATCTGTCGCATCCTTTGAAAAATCCGGAAGTGTACGCACTCCAGTTTCTAATTTGCCGCCTTTCAAGCTGTGTGTTGCAGAACCCGTACTGATTAACTGCCAAAGCACGTCTTCCAGCTGTTCTCCAAGATACACCGAAATGATTGCCGGTGGAGCTTCATTCGCCCCTAATCTATGGTCATTCCCCACATCTGCTGCTGACTCGCGAAGCAACTCCGCATGTGTGTCAACTGCTTTTAATATACAAGTCATCACAAGCAGGAACTGAATATTCTCGTGTGGTGTTTTCCCAGGATCCAGCAGATTAATTCCATCATCTGTAGTCAGCGACCAGTTATTATGCTTACCAGAACCATTGACTCCTGCAAATGGTTTTTCATGTAGCAAGCAGTGCAGGTTGTGTCGATAAGCAACCTGCTTCAATGTCTCCATTACCAGCTGGTTGTGGTCTACGGCCACGTTACATTGTGCATATATCGGGGCAAGCTCATGCTGTCCCGGAGCAACCTCATTGTGCTGTGTCTTGGCCGACACTCCTAATTTCCAAAGTTCTTCATTCACATCTTTCATAAACAATGCAATACGGTCTCTGATTGCCCCAAAATAGTGGTCATCCAACTCTTGTCCTTTCGGAGGCATCGCACCGAACAAAGTTCTTCCGGTAAAAATCAAATCTTTTCGTTTTAAATATTTATCTCTGTCCACGAGGAAATACTCCTGTTCCGCACCTACTGAAGGTGTTACCTTCTGAGAAGTGGTGTTACCAAACAGGCGGACAAGTCTGAGTGCCTGCTTATTAATTGCTTCCATAGAACGAAGCAGCGGCGTCTTCTGGTCTAATGACTCGCCGGTATAAGAACAGAACGCAGTCGGGATATAAAGAATCGCTCCTGCTCCACTCGCGTCCTTTTTAATAAATGCAGGTGATGTACAATCCCATGCAGTATACCCTCTGGCTTCAAATGTAGCACGAAGTCCGCCCGATGGAAAAGATGAAGCATCAGGTTCCCCCTTAATTAATTCTTTCCCCGAAAATTCCATCAATACCTTTCCATCCGATTTCGGCGCAGAAATAAATGAATCATGCTTTTCCGCTGTCGCACCTGTAAGCGGCTGGAACCAGTGCGAATAGTGGGTCGCTCCTTTTTCAATCGCCCACTCCTTCATCTCATGTGCCACAACATCTGCAATTGAAGCCTCCAGTTCTTTTCCTTCCTGAATTGTCTCCTTTAACTCTTTATATACCTTTTTCGGCAAACGAGCCTGCATGACCGAATCGTTAAACACATTCTCGCCAAAAATCTCTGCCACATTCATCAGTTCGCTCATAGTTTCATCCTTTCCCACTATTTTCACATTCCAAATTATCATCTAGTATGATATACCCCTTTAAAATACTCTATTTCGCTCAAAAATGCAAGAAAAATAAAGACGGTAGAGATTGTCTACCGCCTTTTACTAAGTACAAATTATGCTTTATTAACTGATCCGAATAATTCCATTTTCTCTTTTACAGTAGCTTTGATTGCTTCAGCACCTGGAGCTAATAATTTACGTGGGTCAAATCCTTTTCCCTGTAAATCTTTTCCAGCTTCTACATATTCACGAGTTGCTGCTGCAAATGCTAACTGGCATTCTGTGTTAACGTTGATCTTAGCAACACCTAAATCGATTGCTTTTTTGATCATGTCTGAAGGAATACCTGTACCACCGTGAAGTACTAATGGCATTTCTCCTGTTAACTGTTGGATTGCGTCTAATGTTTCGAAGCTTAATCCTTCCCAGTTTGCAGGATATTTTCCGTGAATGTTACCGATACCTGCTGCTAACATGTCAACACCTAAATCAGCGATTGCTTTACATTCATTAGGATCTGCACATTCGCCTTTACCTACTACACCGTCTTCTTCCCCACCGATTGCACCAACTTCTGCTTCAAGGGACATTCCTTTTTCTGCACAGATTTTAACTAATTCCTGTGTCTTAGCAACGTTCTCTTCGATTGGATAGTGTGAACCATCAAACATGATTGAAGAAAAACCAGCTTCGATACATTTCATACATCCATCGTAGCTACCGTGGTCTAAGTGAAGTGCTACTGGAACAGTGATGTTAAGTTCTTCTAACATACCATTAACCATACCTACAACTGTTTTGTAGCCTGCCATATATTTTCCAGCACCTTCAGAAACTCCAAGAATAACTGGTGAGTTACATTCTTGAGCTGTAAGTAAAATAGATTTCGTCCACTCTAAGTTGTTAATGTTAAATTGTCCTACTGCATAGTGACCTGCTTTTGCTTTTTGAAGCATTTCTTTTGCTGATACTAACATAATTACATCCCTCCGATTTTTTCTTAGTGTTCATAACCGTATATCATTATAAACCATTTTACTCAAAAAATAAATAGTTTTCTTACACTTTCTGAAAAAGGACTATTCTCCTAAAATATAAAAAAGACGAAGAAACAAACTCCTCGTCCTTCCTTATAATGACCCGTAGGGGAATCGAACCCCTGATTCCAGCGTGAGAGGCTAGCGTCTTGACCGCTTGACCAACGGGCCATATATCTTGTACCTGTATATTCTATAACATTTTCAAAGAATATACAAGTACTTTTTTAAGTTTTTATCCTTTTATCATTGTCCAATATCCTTGAACGAAAATATACAATACAATAAGTGGTAGAATAAATTTCAAATAGAATTTCAATCCTTTGCTATTTGGAAATTTCATACCAGAACCGGTATTGGCCTCCTTAATGAAGTTATCCCATCCCCAACCGTATCTTGTTACACAAAATAGCAAATATATTAGTGAACCAATTGGTAGCAGATTGTTACTCACGAGGAAATCTTCAAAATCCATAATATTCTTGTCCAACAGCCGGATATGCGACCAATCAGTCAAACCAAGAATGCACGGTAATCCTAAAATTATCAGTGCAAGTCCATTAATCATAGTTGATTTTTTCAATGACCATCCATATAAATCCCGGAAACATGTAATAATGTTCTGGAATACTGCTATTACTGTAGACAATGCTGCAAATGTCATAAACAGGAAGAACAATGTTCCCCAGAAGCGTCCTCCCATCATCTCGTTAAATACATTTGGCAAGGTTAAGAATACAAGCCCCGGTCCCTGTCCCGGGTTAATTCCAAATGCAAAACATGCTGGAAAAATCACGAGTCCTGACATCAGTGCTACACTTGTATCCAACAATGTAACATGAATTGCCTCACCGGCAAGCGCTCTTTCTTTCCCGATATAGCTACCGAAAATCGCAATCGATCCAATACCGATACTAAGCGTAAAGAATGCCTGTCCCATTGCAGCAAATACTACTGTACTCAGGCCAGCTTCCTTAATCTTCATAAAATCCGGTTTCAAATAGAAAGAAATCCCTTCCAGCGCTTTGGGAAGTGTCACTGCACGTACAATTAGGATAAGCATTATAAAAAGTAAACTGACCATCATTGCTTTTGTAATCTTCTCTACACCCTTTTCAAGTCCCATGGAACATACCAAAAGTCCTAAAATTGTGATTATAAACATCCACAGAATCATCTCATCCCTATTCGATGTCAGACTACTATATATTTGTTCAATCTGTGTGATTCCCGCGCCCTCAAAATCACCTTTCAACATTTTTACAAAGTATGCAAGCATCCAACCGCCAATGGTCGTGTAAAACATCATCAAAAGATAATTGCCTACTATACCAAAATATTTATGAAAATGCCATTTACTTCCTTTTGGTTCTAATACGTCGAAAGACCTGGCTATACTTCTTTGACTGGCACGTCCCACCGCAAATTCCATCGTCATAATCGGCAGCCCCATTATAAATAAAAAGAACAGATACATTAATACAAATGCACCGCCTCCATACTGCCCCGTAACATAAGGAAATCTCCATACATTGCCAAGACCAATTGCACATCCTGCTGAAATCAAAATAAATCCCAGCCTCGATGAAAATTTTTCTCTCTTCTCCATGTTGTTAATCCTCGCTTATTTTTATCTATTCCTTGTTTCGTCTTATGTTAAAGAGCACGGATTATACTGGAGTTTATCCAGCTGTTCCGGATCTATCATAATCTGAAGAGCCTGCTTTTCATTGCGAATCTGTACAAAATCGTGTTGTCCGCCAAATTCGCCATCTAAAGTCCACGGGATTTCCATCTGGCTTTCAAATGAAATCTCCCCTGTCTTAAATATATGCATATGTTTTGTATCAATCTGTCCCGTCAACAATGCAGTAATAATCTCCTGCAATGCCTTCGGACTTCTTGGCCTTTTAATCAAGGTCACCTCAAACTCGCCATCATCAAACACTACATTTTTTCCTATCATACCACGAAATCCTGCAACTGATTTTGAATTTGTTACCATTCCTACCATAAATTCTTCTTCAACAATCTCGTTACCACAGGTTACTTTAATGTGATATGAAGGAATATTAGACAAACGCTTTGCACCTTCCAGCACATAAGCCATGTGTCCCAGAAGATTTTTCATGTTTTGCTTCGTCTGATAAGCAACATCTGTAAACAATCCAAATGCTGCAATATATACAAAAGTTTCATCATTAAATCTGCCCACATCACAAGAAAACGGAGTGCCGTTTACAGACATATCAGCCGCACGCAGAATATCCCTGGAAATATGAAGACTATTTGCAAAATCATTCGTAGTGCCTGCCGGAATATAACCTATTGGAATTCTCTTTTCACGCCTCATCATGCCGCTTACCACCTCATCAAGCGTACCATCTCCACCACTACACACCACCAAATCATATGAATCTTCTATGGTGCATATTTTTTTATAAGCATCCCGATAACTCTGCGTAGGGTAAATCACCACTTCATAGCCTGACTTTACAAAAATATCTATAATATCAGATAATTTTGTCTTTACCAGACCTTTTCCGGCATTTGGATTATATACAAACATCATTCTCTTCATCCTGTATTCCTCCTTCACTGCTCTTTTTCTTAGTATAATAAAAAAGTGTCAAAGACACTTTTTTATATACTGTTCAAATATAATTCTATCTCGTTCGCTGCTGCTTCTTCATCTGTACCATCGGTAACAACCACAATTTCGTCACCACCGCAAACACTCAGAGACATCATGCCCATAATACTTTTGGCATTAATTTTTCTTGCATTTGACTCAATATGTACAGTACTTGCAAACTGACTTGCTTTTTGTACTAACATCGCAATTGGTCTCGCCTCTAATCCACCCTCACGGCTAATCGTTACCTCTCTTCTAATCATTTCAGTTCCTCCTTATTTTCCCTTAGCTTTTCTGCCATATCACTTAATTTTCGCAGTCTATGGTTCACACCAGACTTTCCAACCGGTATCGACAACAAATTTCCCAACTCTTTCAATGTCGCATCCCTGTGTTCCAACCGAAGTCTCGCAATTTCTTCCAGATTTTCCGGCAGCTTATGAAGACCTATCGTATCTCTGATATACATTATGTCTTCCACCTGCTTCACCGCTGCACATACCGTTTTGTTAATATTGGCCGTTTCACAATTCACCTTACGGTTCACGGTGTTACGCATTTCTTTTAGAATCCGGATGTTCTCCAGCTCCATCAATGCGACCGGCGCTTCCATAACATTCAAAGCATCTACAATCTGTGCGCCCTCTTTTAAGTACACAACATATGATTTCTTGCGAAGTATCACTTTCGAATCCATTCCGAAGCTGTTAATCACTGCCTTTAATTGCTCAGCTTTCCCACGCGTAGCACAGACAATCTCAAAATGATACGACTTTTCCGGGTTACTCATAGAACCCGTCGTCAAAAAAGCGCCCCGGATAAATGCCCGCTTACAGCAAGTATGCTGCAACACCAGATTTTTCATCATCGATAATTCCTCTGATATCTCGCCCTCATGATCAATCATCTTTGCTGCCTGCAGAATTCTTATCGAGTCTTCATGTTTAGTAATAAAAACTGCATAAGAGACCGTATCCCTTGCACAGTTTCTCAAAACACGAACCTCAGCTTTCATATTAAATGTTTTTTGAATTAATGTAAAGTACTTTCTTGCAACAGAAACATTTTCCGTATGCACTTTTATCGAATAATGTTCATAACTGTCGATTGCCACCTTGCCACATATACTGATAATTGCAGAAATCTCCGCAATCTGACAATGTCTGGCATCCGTCCAATGTCTGGATAATTCCTCTTTTACCCTGGCTGAAAACGTAATTTCCTGTTTCATATCTTATATCCGTATATCCTTCTCATTAATCTGACTTTCTAGAACTCTCCTAGCATCTTCACTTCCGGCTCCAGCCGTACTCCTGCCATCTTTTCCACTCTATCAGAAACCTGTTCCATAAGTTCCATCACATCAGCCGCCGTAGCCTCACCTTTGTTAATCACAAAACCACAATGCTTTTCTGACACCTGGGCACCGCCAACCTGAAATCCTCTGAGTCCCGCATCTTCTATTAACTTCCCAGCAAAATATCCTTCTGGTCTTTTAAATGTACTTCCGGCACTTGGATACTCTAATGGTTGTTTGCTAACACGCTTTTCTTTTAATTCATTCATTCTTTCCTTGATTGCATCTTTGTCTCCTTTTTTTAACTGTATTGATGCCTCCAGAACAATATAATTGTTCCTTGCCACAATACTGGTCCGATATCCCAACTCTAACTCTTGATTTTTCAAAACAAGAATTTCTCCATCCGGTGTCAGGACCGTAGCTTCCAAAAGGATATCTTTCATCTCTCCGCCATACGCGCCTGCATTCATCATAACTGCCCCACCGACTGTACCAGGAATGCCAGATGCGAATTCAAATCCTTCCAAGCCCGCTTCCAACGCAGCATTGCCGATCCGCGAAAGCAAAGCACCCGCTTGAGCCCGTATGATATCTCCTTCTATCGCAACAGCATCCATTCCTTTATAGATTTGAATAATGACACCACGATAACCTGCATCACTTACCAACAGATTGCTTCCATTCCCAATCACATAATATGGCACTTGCTCCTGCCTGCAAAGCTGCACCACTTCTCTTATTTCCTCATTTGTTTTTGTGATTATATAATAATCTGCCTGTCCACCAACACGAAATGTAGTGTGCTTCTTCATCGGTTCATTCTTATATATACGATTTTCTTCTATAATATTACATATCTTTTTATCAAACTCTAAGTTCATCTATACTTCTCCACGATCGTTTCTTCTTATTCTATGTGTTACATTCCACATCATACAACAAACTCTGCTCAAATTCAACGGGCACTTGCAAATTCCTTTGAAATGAGGTATATTGAATAAGTATATATAAATTTTTACCAAAAAGAAGGAGTGAAGTATAATTGGACTCGAGTGACGTCATACAAATTATAGTGTTAATTTTTTTATTAGGTTTATCTGCTTTCTTCTCATCTGCAGAGACGTGTCTAACAACCGTGAACAAGATTCGTTTACGTTCTTTAGCAGAAGAGGGAAATAAACGGGCTGCAACAGTTCTAAGGCTTACAGAGGATCCGGGCAAGTTGCTAAGCGCAATATTGATTGGAAATAATATTGTAAATCTTTCCGCATCATCGCTTGCGACGAGTATTGCTTACAGTTTAGGAGGTTCAGCGGTTGCAATCGCAACCGGAATACTAACTGTAGCAATTTTGATTTTCGGTGAGATTACTCCAAAGACTGTGGCAACTATTCATTCAGAAAAACTTTCTTTATCTTATGCACATCCGATTCATTTTATCACTGTGATACTTACGCCAGTCATTATCGTGATTAACGGAATGTCGCGTGTAATACTTTTTCTGTTAAGAATAGACCCCAAAGCCAAATCCAATGCTATGACAGAAACTGAGCTTCGTACAATCGTGGACGTAAGCCACGAAGACGGTGTCATCGAATCAGAAGAAAAAGAGATGATTTATAATGTGTTTGATTTAGGTGATGCAAAGGCAAAAGATGTTATGGTTCCACGTGTAAATATGGTATTTGCCAATGTGAATAATTCATACGAGGAACTGATTGAAATTTTTCAAGAAAACAAGTTCACCCGTCTTCCAATTTATGAAGATAATACCGACAATGTTATCGGTACAATTAATATGAAAGATCTGCTTTTGTTTGGCAACAAAAAGGACTTCCAGATACGTGATATCTTGCGCGAAGCCTACTTTACTTATGAATACAAGAACATTTCCGAACTACTTGTTGAGATGAGAAAGGCTTCCTTCAATATTGCAATTGTGTTGGATGAATACGGCGAGACAGCCGGTCTTATCACTTTAGAGGATATTTTAGAAGAGATCGTTGGTGAGATTCGTGACGAATATGACGAGAATGAGGAAGAGATGTTTTTAAAGATTAACGAGCATGAATATATTGTAGAAGGCTCTGTAAATCTTGACGATTTAAACGACAGACTCGACTTAGAGTTAGAATCAGAAGAATATGATTCACTCGGTGGTTTTATCATCGAACAGCTTGACCGTTTACCAGAAAAAGATGACGAAATCATAACTGAACAAAACATCCGTCTTGTTGTAGATTCTTTAAATAAAAACCGAGTAGAAAAGGTTCACATCTACTTACCAGAAGGATTCTATGAAGGAAATAATGCCGATAACGATTCCGAGTTATAAATGAAGTCATAAAGTAGCCCTGACTATTTAACTTCGAATAGTCAGGGTTTAATTTTCTCAAAAATGTCTCCCGTGCGCATAAAAAGAGTGGTACAATGCGTACCACCCTTTAAATCTTTACCTCATTCAAGAAACTATTTTCTTTTCTTTTTTACGAAAACAATTCCTGCAATTACTGCTACTGCAACAAGCATTACAATGATAATCGGCATAACTGATGCCTTATCACCGGTTGTAGGTGAATCATTCTTATCCTCTGAAGTTGTTGGTTTTTGTTCCGGTTTCTCAGGTGTTCCTGGTTTTACCGGTTGTTCTGGTTTTACAGGTACCTGCTCAACTTCAACTTTGATAGCTTCTGTTGCCGCTTCTACTGCTGCCACTGCATTTGCAACTTCGTCCACAGTCGCTGTATCATCAGCCAATACTGCTTTTAAAGTTTCCATTGCTGTAACATATTTTGACCAGCTAGCTGCAGCACTATATTTTTCTTCGCTATAGTAGCTCAGACAATCCTCATAATATTTCTGAATATCTTCTTTGTCTTCTGCTGTTGCAGGAAGTTTTGGAATCGTCTCTGTAACCTTATCGCCACATGCAGAACATGTCTTTTCTTTTGAACCTTCTTCTTTTGTAGTAGCTTCTTTTACAACTTCCCAGTCACCATATGTATGACCTTTTGCCGGAATTTCTTCCTGTGCTGTAATCACTGTATTACATACTGAACATTTCTTACCATCTGTAAGTCCTTTTTCTGTACATGTCGCTGCTTTTCCTGCTACCGTTACTTCTGTATGTCCTTTTGCTTGAGTTTCTGTACCTGGCGTGATAACCGTCTGACAATCTGTACAAACAACATCACCTGTATATCCTTTTTCTGTACATGTTGATTCTACTTTATCACGAACCTCTGTATTTGCATGTGTACATTCTTCTTCGCCAGCTACCGTTACTTCATAATAATCGAAGCATACCTTAGGATGAGTTACTCCTGCGTCTGCTGCATCTTGAGCAACTCCATTCACTGTAACTGTTACAGTATGTTCACCATTTTGAAGTTGTAAGTTTTCAAATACTTTCTGTTGTGGTTCGCTTCCCTTCACGTCTGTGAAAGTAGAAACATTCACTGCTTCTCCACCATCGATAACAACTGCTAACTGAGCTCCACCTGTACTTCCAGACTTTTCAAGTTTCATACAGTATAATGCAATACCTGTACCTGTAAACTTAAATGTGAAGCTTGCTCCGTCACGTGTTGTTTCTGTTTCTGTACCCTGGTAATGCTTTCCTTCATCCCATGTACTCCAGTTTGCATCATATGTAATGCTAGAATCACGGTCATCATATTTTACTACTGCCGTTTCTTTCTTGATTGTAACTGTCTTAGTAGCTGTTAAATTGTTATCTGTTTTGTCTGTTGCTGTTACAACTACTGTTCCCGTTTTCTTTGCTGTCAACAAACCATTTGCGTCGATTGTCGCAACATCTGTATTATCAACAGACCAATTGAATCCTGCTCCTGTTGCACCTGATGGTGTGTAGCCAGCTGTCATCTGCATTGTTGTTGAAGCATTCATATTCATTGAATCGCTATCACATGAAATTTGTACGCCTGTTGCTACAACTGCTGCATCAAACTCAAATGCGTCTAATGAGACTTTGCTTGTCTTAACAACTAATTTCACTTTGTGGATTCCCTCTGTCAGATTTGCTTTTTCTGCAAGAGTCTGTTGACGCATGCAAGAGCCATTGTATGTGTTAACTTCGCTTACTAATTCTCCATCAACATAAAAATCAAATTTACCACAGTCTGTATTCTTCATACCAATAATACGAACTGCATTACCGTAGAAATAGAATTCTGCTGTAGAATTTGCTGTAGTACAGTATTTTTCTGTTTCCAAATACTGTCCATCCTGTGGGTCCCAGTTGCCCCATCCTGATGAATAATTGATTCTGTCATCACGGTCATCAATCTTAGAAGTTACTGTAAGTTCTACTGGTGTAACCTTAGCAGATTTTCCACCTACGCCATTAGCATTTACTGATGCAACCTTGTAGGTTTTTCCTGCTGCAAATGCGCTGTCTGTATAAGTTGGTTCTGTTACTGTTGCAATTTTTTCATAGTCTGCGTCATTTGTTGAAGCATAAACTTCATATGATGTTGCACCAAAAACCTCATCAAAGTCAATTACAGCTTCATTTTTAACATAGAATGCTGAAATATTTGTTGGTGCTTCAATTGGTTTTTCAGGAATCTCTGCAATTGTGTAAGTCTTATTAGCTTCTGTTGCAAAACTGATTTGATCTCCTACAACAGTCACTTGTACTTCCTGCTTATTCTCATCTAACACTTTTGCTTCTTTGATTGTTGGATATCCAATCTTACATGTTCCTCCATTCTTAGAAAGAATTGTTGCACTTGTAAGATTTGTATTTTCCCAAGTCATATCAACTTCAAAATTTCCACGAGCTACTAAACCTTCTACACTACCATCAGCCCATGCATCTGGAAGTGCCGGAAGCAGATTAATATATCCCATGTTGCTCTGTAATAACATCTCAGCTACACCAGATGTCATACCAAAGTTACCATCAATTTGGAATGGTGCATGTGCATCCCAAAGGTTTGGATAAATACCGCCTTTGAATAGGTTCTGAATTAATTCATGAGCTTTATTGCCATCGCCAAGTCTTGCCCATGTATTGATACGTTGTCCCATACCCCAGCCAGTACTGTTGTCTGTACGGTTTTCCATTGTTACACGAGCGGCTGCTAACCACTCTTCATTCCGGGCAATCAAGTCACCAGGGAATAACCCTAAGACGTGCGAAAGATGCCTATGTCCATATCCTTCACCCATGTTATTTCCATTTTCATCTTTATTGAATGTTGTTTCATTATACCATTCTTTGATTTGACCACTTTCGCCAATCTCGATAGGTCCTTTTAAGTTAGCCTGATTTGCTTTCCACACTGCAACTTTATCGGCATCCTCGCCTAAGATGGTGGCTGCTGTAATTGCATCTTCATATAACTGCCATGTCAATGATTGTTCATACGTATTACCTGCAGTCCTTGGACCATGTTCCGGTGAGTAACTTGGAGCTGATACTAGTTTACCGTCTGCATCTTCTACTAATGTTGCATCATAGAATATTGCTTCTTCTTTTAACATTGGATAGATGTATTGTCTCATAAAGTCTACATCTCCGGTAAACTCATAGTATTCCCAACAGTTTTGAAGAATCCATGGTACCGCTGCCGGAGACCATCCCCAGTCAAATACCCATCCCGGACAAGTCCATCCAAATGGTGTGTTCTGTGTGTGAGCCATAAAGCCATTCTCTTCTCCTGCTTCACTCTTAACACCTGCATAGATAGCTGCTGTAATACGACCCGGCTCTCTCAAAGAATCCACATAGTCAATCAATGGTTTGGCACATTCTGCAAGGTTTGTAGAATATGTTGGCCAATAATTCATTTGAAGGTTAACGTTCATATGATAATCCGAAGCCCAAGGTGGGTTATATAAGAAGTTCCAAACCCCCTGAAGATTTGACGGTAATTGTGAATCCTCTCTAGAAGATGCAATTGTCAGATATCTTCCGTATTGGAATAACATATTCTCTAATTGACGTTGTTCACCTTCACTAGCTGTACCATTTTTGTATGTTGCTAATAATTGATCTGTTGTCTTTTCTGATACTGTTTGTCCGATGTCTAAAGATACACGGTTAAATAATCCTTGATAATCTGTAAGGTGATCTGCTTTTACATCTGCATATCCCTTTTGAACTGCACTATCAACATCTTCTTTTACGCGGGCAGCAACCTCTGCATCTGTCTCGCCTGTACGATAGTAGTAGTCTTCTGTCTTATCTTCGTTATAGAATGTATTCTCGTAATCTGTAGCTGCTGAAAGATATACAGTAATTGCACTTGCATCTGCAACTGTAAGTTTATCTCCAGAACCTGTTACAGTACCGTCATCAGTAACTACTTTTAAATATGATGCATATTTTAACTGGTTATCAGTTAACTTTCCACATAATTTCAATGTGTTGTTGTCTTCTGCAACTGTTGTTCCATTTTGTCTTGATGTGAAACGAACATCAAGATTTAATCTTGCAGCACCTTCTGCTGTCAAACGTGCAACTAATACGTTATCATCATGACTGATGAAGTATTCTCTTGTATAGTCAGTTTCATTTTCTGTGAATGATACAGAAGAGATTGCTGTCTTTAAGTCTAAGTCTCTCTGGTAGTTTGTAACATTTCCTTCTGTAATATCTTTATAGTCAAAGTAAATGTCACCCCATGGTTGGTATGAACCATAACCCTCGCTACTACCAACTAAATATGTTCCACAAAGAGCACTTGCCTGGCTACTATTTCCTTGCAAGAACAACTGTTGAACCCGCTTCATAATGGTACCATCCTGCCCTTTCTCACTTAGGTTACCACCCATGTAGTTCGGACGGCTGTCACTTGGCCCACCTTTCCAAAGCGTCTTTTCATTGAATGTCAAATGTTCACTGACAATCTCACCGTAAACATTGGCACCCATGTCACCATTTCCGATTGGCAATGTCTGTTGCTGCCATCTGTTACTTCCATCATTGTCACTATAATTAGCGCCTGCTGAAAGAATGTTAGTTCCTTGCGAAGCTGGCTCATCATACCACAATCTCAACGGATTACCACTCTTTGTCGGAGCAGCCTGTACGCTACGCTGAGGTAGTTGCAACGAAACAGCTACCATTGCTAATGCCATTGCCCCCGCCAAAATTTTTTTCATAGTCTTGCTTTTCATTCTTTCCCTCCTTTTCTTTTATACCACTATATCTCAACCACCGATTGGTGGTTGAGATATAGTGAATTTCATATTTGAATTATTCAATTATAATTTCTCTTAGCGATTCACTCTTTTTTTCAAAAGAACTACTACGCACATTACAGCATATGCTGCCATAAGTATAATTGGGAATACCATCGCATTGTCACCGGTTGTTGGTGAATCATTCTTATCTTCTGAACCGTTTGGCTTCTTATCTGGCTCTCCTGGTTTTACAGGTTCTTTCTCAATTTCTTTCTTCTCATCAACAATATCCTTTGCCAATGCTTCTACTGCCTTCATTGCCTCCGCAATTTCAGCTGTCGTTGCTTCTTTATCAGCCAATATAGTTTTTAAATCTTCCATTGCTTTAAGATATTTTGACCAGCTTGCTGTAGCACCAAATGTTTCTTCAGTATAGTACTTCAAACATTCTTCATAATATTTCTGAACTACTTCCTTATCTTTTGAATCCTCTGGTACTACTGGAAGTTTTGGAATTACCTCGCTAATTTTATCTTTACATACAGAACATGTCTTTTCTTTTAAGCCTTCTTCTTCTGTTGTTGCATCCTTTATCACTACCCAGTCACCATATTTATGACCTTCTGCTGCAATTTCTCTTGTTTCTGTATGCGAAGCATCATTTGCACATACTCTAGTTTCAACACCCTTTTCTGTACATGTTGCTGCTATTGTCACTGTCCACTCACCATACGCATGACCTGTTGCTGCAACTTCTCTACCTATAGTGATTGTTTCATTACAATCTGTACATACAGTATCACCTGTATAGCCTTTTGTTGTACATGTCGCTTCTACTTTACCCTGAAGTTCTGTATTTGTATGTTGACACTCTGGAATTGCATCTTCTACACCTGTCAAACGAATCTCAGCTGCTGATGCAAATTGTCTTGCGTCACTAACAGATGCTACTGCAACTAAGCGAACATATTTTGCATTGGTCGCATCAAATGTTGCAATCTTCCATGTATTGTCATTTGCCCAATCTCCTGTAGTTGCATCAGTCCAATCAGTACCATCATTACTTACCTGAATCTTATATGATGTAATCGTTCCGAATGCATCCCTACCGCCTGCATTAGCACGTGGAAGGTATCTTAACCCGTCAACCTGATAGTCTTCACTTAATTCAAATTGAATCCATAAGTTTTCTCTGTTGTCTCCGGCCCACAAGCTGTGCCACAATGTGCCCGTATTACCATCTAAAGCTAAGTTAGCTGGACCTTCTGTTGTATTGTTTCCGGAAAGTGTCTGTGCACTGCCTGCTGTAGCTGTCAATACAGAAACCGGAATATCTCTAGAGTCATCATCTGCATCTGGAGTATCTACCGGCGGCTGTGGATCTGGATCCGGAGTACTTGTACTTCCCGCTACTACTAAACGAAGTTCTGCCGCACTCATGTGTCTTCCTCCATTATCTCCAACAGAATCAACTGCAAAGAGTTTCACATATTTTGCTTCTACAACAGAATCAAATTGAGCGAGTTTCCAATCTTTATCCACCGCCCAGTCACCTGACGCAATCTTCTTCCAATCTGCTCCATCCATACTGTATGAAATCTCATATTTTGTAACTGTACCATTATTAGGACCACTTCTTGGCAAATAGCGAAGTGCTGTAAGTCTTGTTGCTTCCTCAAGTTCTAATGTAACCCATAACTGATCATTTGTAGCTTTTGGATTCCATGAACTATGATAATGTGTACTTGGATTGCCATCTAAAGCTAAGTTAGCAGGGCCTTCTGATGCATATCCTGTCTGTGCGCTTCCTGCTGTTGCAGTTAATTTAGATACAGGATAATCTTTACTTGCATCTGCCGGATCAAGCGGAGCTTCCTGTCCTAGCTTAATTGTAAATGTACTTCTGGTGTTATGGTCTTCTGATTCTACAATGATAAGAATTTCATGGTTGTGTACCGGAAGAACCGTAACTGCTGCATTATCTTTTCCTACTGCTGTTACATTTGCTGTTTCATCCAATGTGTAATATATGCCTAAAGCTAATTGAGCTTCTGTTACTTCTGCTTCATTTACTGTTAATGAAGCAAGTTTCGCTGTTGTGTTGACAACGAAAGTACCTTGTGCTTTCTTAAGTTCCACTTCTGTAATAGCTGTACATGGTTTCCATTGTGAACCTGTCTGAACATCTGCATTTGTCAGACAGAACTTAACAAATGTTGCTGTAAACGGTGTAAAATCATATGTGTATGGTTTTACACGTCCGTTTTCACTTCCGATAGTTTCTGTCGCGTTGACTTTTGTCCAGCTATCCGCTGCTCCTGTTTCAGAAACATAAATCTCTGTTGTACCTGCATCCGGATA
This sequence comes from uncultured Clostridia bacterium, assembly GCA_937896665.1. GTDB lineage: Bacteria > Bacillota > Clostridia > Lachnospirales > Lachnospiraceae > Faecalimonas. Next base: position 9,376 of record CALBNS010000090.1, on the reverse strand, counting down.
TCTCATACTGCCACTATCACATGCAAAATGAATGACGATTTGACCAATTCTCTGCTGTGTATCGTATTCAAATGTGATTTCCGCCTTGTTGTTCCCTTTCTGAGATGCACTCCAGTTGCTCCATGCGGTTGGATTAGCACCACCGGCATTATTGTCACTAATTGTTGTACTTCCATCTTTGATAGCCTCTAAAGTATCAGAACCTTCAATATTCTGGCTTAATTTTCCTGCTCCAGATACGCTATCGCCAATTGTAATTGTCTCTTCTTGTACACGAACTGTAGCTGTAACTGGAAGTTCTGTTCCAAGCACATCTGCAGTTCCATTTACAGTAACACTTCCCACTGTATCATAAGCCTTGTCTGCTACTGCATCCCACTCTACAGGGAATGATGCTGCCAAAATTGTTCCATCAACCATAACTGCCGGTCTTGCATCTGGAAGAATTGGTTTCTCGCCTTTTGACACTGTTGTCGAGTAGTTTAATAATCCACCAACTTCATCAATTACATTTACGATAACAGATACTGTATAAAGATCACTTACCTTACCTGTTACTGTGAATGAACCAACTGCTTCTACATCGGAAGCTTCGATTGTATCCCATACTACTGCCTGGCTAGCTTCTGTTCCATCTGTGTAACGTGTTTCAACTTCTGTTGGTAATGTAGGTCTAGTTCCAACTTTTACATAATAGTTCTTTGACATAAAGAAACTATCTACTTGTTTTACTGTTTCTTCTGATTCTACTGCTGTTGTCTTCACAGTAACTGTATCAGACGCTAATCCGTCTGCTGTTGCTGTAACTTGAATTGTTCCGGCATTCTTCGTTGACTGTACGATCGCAATCAATGAGCCGTTATATGCTTTACGGTTATTTGCCTGATATGAATCGTGGTCTGTCTGATTACCATTGTCCACACCAACTAGAACACCTTCGCCTTCTACTTTGAATGTCACACGGTCATCTGCATCTGGAACGATGTTTCCATCTGCATCAGTCACATCAACTTGGATATAAGCAAGATCTCTACCGTCTGCTGTGATTTCAGTACGATCAACTACTGCTTCTAATTGTGCCTCAACACCTGTTGTTTTTACGCTTGAACGTCCTTCTGTATTAGAAATCACGTCTCCTGATTTATCATATGCAACTGCATACACTTCACCATCAGCGTATGGAACCTGCCATTTCAGGTATAAGTTTTTATGTGTAGTGCCGTCCTTGCCTTCACCTTCATAAATCTGATAGGTGTAGCCTGCACCTGTTGTCTTTTCTGTAAATGTTTTCTTGCCTAGTGATGTTGCTGTATCACTTCCTGCTTCTTTAAAGAATAACTCTACTGAAGCTGCGTCGGAATATACCACTACAGGAACTTTGCCACTAGCATCTTTTGCCACCACGTTCTCATTCCAAGCCGGAAGAATGTGTAATGTATTCACATCGTCATTCCATTGGCTCTGATATAAGTAGTAGCTGTCTTTTGGAATACCTGCTGTGTCAATGATACCGAAGAATGAGTTCTTAGGTGACGGCCATGTGCCTTGCGCACCAGAGGAAGTACCATTCCAAGGAGTTGGCTCCCCAATATAGTCAAAGCCTGTCCATACATATTCACCAGCCACAAAGTCTCTTGTAATTACATCATACCAAGCCTCACTTGCCAATGCACCCCAGCCTACTTTCGATTCATCATATGATGTCAAATCCTGATTTGAATTACTTCCGTTTGTTTTATAGTAAACACCACGGCTGTTTACTGAGGATGCTGTTTCAGAACCATATAAGAACCAGTCTGGATATGCACGATGTAAACTATCATAGCTTGCACCACCTGAGTAGTTTGTTCCTGACATACCGCCAACTGCTGTTAGCTTATTGCCAATCTGAATATGTTCGCCTCCACCGTTCTTTACTGCGTTACTTCCGATTGTAAGCGGCTTTGTGGTATCAATCGCTCTTGCCCATGCAATCAAATTGTCTGCCATTGCAGCATATCCGCTTCCACCGGCGCCTTCCTGGATTTCATTACCAAGAGAGTACATGATAACGGATGGTGAATTTTGTCCACGTTTGATTGTAGCTGTTAAATCAAACTTCGCCCATGTCATACCATCTTCTGCGCCAATAATCTCGTTGCCACTTTCGATGTTTTTTGAGAACCATTTTGCGTAATCGTTGGAGTTGCCATTCTTTGCGTACATCCAGCCATCAAAAAGTTCATCAATAACAAGGATACCTTTTTTATTACAGATTTCAATTAATTCATCAGCTGCAGGGTTATGAGTAACACGGATAGAGTTACACCCCATTGCCTGTAGGATTTCCACTTGACGTTCGATTGCTCGATAGTGAGCTTCTGAACCAAGAGAGCCTTGATCATGGTGCATACAAACACCTTTTAATTTCAGTTTTTCACCATTAAGGTAAAATCCTGTTTCTGTATTAAGTGTAATATAACGGAAACCGTATTCTGTGTCGTATGTATCTACTACCGTGTCCCCCACCTTCACTTCTGTAGTTACAGTATAAAGGTTTGGATTTTTTGTATCCCATAAGCTTGGATTTGTAGCCGGGAGAGTGGCAGTAATGTCTGCTTTCTGTCCTGCTGCTACAGATTGAGCTGTTGTTGTAACAGTACCAATGCTGTCAGTAGTACCCTTTTCATAAATCGTATGTGTTAAAACAACATTTTTTGCTTCTTCACTTGCATTTGCAACCGTTGCCTTAACTGTCATGTTAACTGTTCCACCTTTTTCTGTTTCCAAATTAGGTGTTTCAATCTTTGTACCATAAAGGTCTACGTGTACCGGATTGGTAACTGTAAGGTTTACACTACGGTAAATACCACTTCCTGAATACCATCTGCTTGATGGTGTCTGATGATCTACCTTTACAGTAATCACATTTTCCTCTCCGAATTGTACGTAGTCTGTAATATCAAATGAGAATGGTGTGTATCCGTATGGATGTGTACCTAATTGTTCACCATTTACCCATACTGTAGCGTTCATATAAACGCCACCAAAGTCAATACGCAATTCCTTTCCCCTAAGTTCTTCTGATACCACAAAGTGTTTTCTATACCATCCGGTACCACCCGGAAGGTATCCACTCTCAGCTTCCATAGATTTTGAGTATTCTTGCTCAATACTATAGTCGTGTGGAAGTGAAATATTTTCCCACTTCGAGTCATCAAAAGTTGTACTTTCCGCTCCACTTGCACTTCCTAAGTAGAACTTCCAGTTTGCATCAAAATTCTGTTCACGTGCTGTAGCATCACTGTATGTATTAACATACACTACTTCTTTTTCCGACGACATCTGTGTCTGAGACTGTGTCCGAACCTGAACTTCTTGTGCTTGTACCGCAGCTAAATTGCTGGCACTTGGTGCAATCATCATCAATGCCAAGGTTGCTGCTGCAATTCGTTTGAAATTTTTCCTTTTCATATGCTCCTCCTATTTTTTATTACTTACACTTTTACAGTCTGTCTATATTGTAGAAGATTTTGTGAAAAAGTTCAATAAAATTTCCCAGAATTTTCATTTATTTTTGGTAATTTTGTAAAATACTATTCATCTGTCTCTTCCTCTTCTTCAGCGTCCTCACCAAGCAATCTTAATGTATCTTCGATTTCTTCTTCCGTCATACCCGTGTATACGGCGAGTTCGTCTATCGAAACCTTTCTTCCAAGGTCCTGTGTCAAGGTCTGGATACTTTCGTTCAGCATGGTGACTTTCTTTACCATCTTTTCATCCTTGCTTTTTGCATCTGCCTGTTCTTCCAGAAGAGCCTGCATGGCTTGTCTGATTTCTGCGAGAATTGTTTCATGTGCATTGTTCTGGTCTTTAAGTGCAGCAATCCCTACAATAAGTCCTACGTTTCCCTCTTGCACTAAATCACCGAGAAACATATCCGGGTGATGCATTTCTTTTGCAATCTCAACTACTTCTTTCAGATAGATTTCCGTCAGACGGGTCTTTGCAGCGCCATCTCCGGCAATCATCTTTGCGAACAATATCTCGCGTTCGCCTTCTACCTCTTCGGCTACAACCGCTATTTCCTTCAGGTACTCTTTTAGATAGACCTTCTCTTCCTCTGAAAAATCATCCTTTTCCTCTTCATGGGACTCCATTTTCAAATAGCCTTTTACGACTATCTTTTGTGATAAAAGATAGTCGAAGACTAATGCAAGCTGTTCCTCGTTCAACACTTCTTCCTGGAAATACTGCTGTACCTCCTCGATGGTAATTTTTTGCTCGTTTTTCTTTGCCAATGTAAGCAGCCCTTGTAATTTTTCTAAAAATTGTAATTTCTCTTTCATAGTTACCTCCGTTTTTCTGTCGTATCTTTATTATGTCACGATTACCGTCTGATAGCCAGCCCTTTTTAATCTTTGCTCCATTTCTGCCGCGTCTTCCAAATCAGCAAAATCACCTACTCTCACACGATAAAAGCCACTTTCCTGCTCAATCCGTGCCGGAAAATCCATTTCACGCAATTCTTCCTGCAAACGTTCGGCATACATCCTGTTGCGAAACGCACCTGTCTGCACTGCGTATCTCTGATTTCCCGAAGAATTTTCTGTATTGAGCGTATCCAGAATCCCTATCGCAATTGCCTGTGCAATATCCTGAAAATTGTTATCAAACAAATTGTTATCCACATCCGAATTGATAAATCCGACTTCTACCAACACTGCTGGCATCTTTGTACGTCTAAGTACCACCAGATTCGGCCTTGCCTGTACTCCAAGATTCACAAATCCCACTGTCTCAAGCTGTGCATTGATATTCTGTGCCATCTCATATTTGATTCCTTCTTTATTATATACAAGACTTTCAACACCCGATGCTGCATTTGCTGTAGGCAATGAATTTCGGTGAATAGATATGAAGAAATCAACTCCCGCTTCATTTGCCTCCTGCGCTTTCTGAAATGGCGATTCATAAACATCAGTTGTTCTTGTGTATTCAACATCAATTCCATTATTTTGCAGGATTTCGCCAATTGCAAATACCAGATTTAACGTATCGTCTTTCTCCCGGCGTCCCTGATATACCGCACCAGGATCACGTCCTCCGTGCCCGGCATCTAGCATAATCGAATATGGCATGGTAGTTACCCCTTTTGAATACTTCGATATTAGTATATGTAATGGAATGGGAATTGGTGATTTTGTACTTTTCGTAGCTTACAAAACATGTTATACTTAGTCGTAATAGGAGGAACACCAACATGATAAAGCTAATCGCTAGTGACTTAGATGGAACACTATTAATTAATGGAGCTCAGAAGCTGAACCCAGAAGTATATGATTTGATTTTAGCCCTTAAGAAACATGGAGTACACTTTACGGCTGCAAGCGGCAGACAGGTAGCAAGCCTCCGTAATTTATTCGGACCGGTTGCGGATGAGATCTCATATATCGCGGAAAATGGAGCAATCTGTGTTCATAATAACAAATTAATTTCGACTTCCGAAATTAATCATGACCTTGCACTTCGCATTATCAAATACACGAAAAATCTTCCAAACTGCAAGACACTTGTTTCCTGTGTGAATACGTGTTATGTCGAAGATGGAGACAAAGAATTTTATGATTTAATTCGATATGTCTATCATAATGAAACATCTGTAATCAAAGACCTTTGTTCTATCACAGAACCTATTATTAAGGTTGCTGTCTATGACACGCGAGCCACACAACAAACGATGCAATACTGTAGAGAGATTTTCGATAAAGAAGTCAATGTAGTAAATGCCGGAAATAGTTGGATCGATTTCGTACCATTCCATTCCAATAAGGGAACTGCACTCAAAACTTTACTTAATGAATTACAGATTGATGTTGCAGATTCTATGGCGTTTGGGGATCAGCAAAATGACATGGAAATGCTTAGAACGGCTGGAACAAGCTATGCCATGGCAACTGCTTCTCCTGAGGTCGCAGCATGTGCCGACTATATGACCGATTCAGTTGAAAAGATATTAAAAAAATACTTAGAACAATTAGCTTAGGAAATGAATGAAAAGGGCGGTGCATGCCGGACAAACCGGTCACGTACCGCCCTTTCATAATCCATCCTATCTGCGAATAGATACTGCCATTCTGTGGTAAGTATGTCGAATTCCACGAATTACTTTGCCGTACTCCAGAATATTTTCTGGAAGGGACATTCCGCCATATCCGGCATCTCCCAAATGATGCATATCTGCCCCTGTCATCTTACACATCAACGCAATTTCACGAATTGTTGCCACATCTGCACCTTCTTGTGAAGTACCGATTGCCGTCAATGTCATCTTCCCTAGCCTATGTGCACAGGATACCAATCCTCTAATATACTCCATTGTGATTCCTGGAACCGTCCCAGGTGCCGGCATAAGAATAATATCTGCTCCCGCCTCTGCAAATGCTTTCACATCTTCTTCTGTCAGAATATGCTCGCCGCCTTCTGAAACAATACCTGATGCATGCATTTTCCCTGCAATCAACACCACATCATCACCCAGATGTTCTCTGTATAATTTCAAGGTGTCAATAATTGCAGCATTCGTCACACCAATGCCCGGATTTCCTGTAAGTACAATGAAATTCACTCCCATTTCTACTGCCTTCTTAGCATTTTCTAAAGTGGCCGCCCGTCCTGAAGAAAGTTTCCACATATCTAAGGTCTCTACACCACTTTCCACACCCTGTTCCAAAGGCTCAAGATTGATTCCAACAGGTCTTCCGGTGAGTTCTTTCACTTTTCTGATTACATCCTCTGGTGCTGTCTCCGGCAAGCCCTGAATAATAGGATTATTCACATCAAAGATATTTAACAGAATAATATCAGCACCCATAGATGCCACAAACTCTGCATTCGTCACGTCGCCAAGCATTGGTTGAATTACCCCAATCGTTTCACATACAAGAATTCTGCCTTCGCTCGTTGCAATTGCCTCTAAAAGTTCTTTCTTATTCATCTTTTCAAAATCAGATGCTGTACAGTCTAAAAACCGTTTCATTTCTCGTGTTCCTCCATCCTTTTTATACTCCTAATCTCTAACGACCTCATAGCCATTAGGAAAACGCTCTGGTTATATACTACCATTGTTAGGAAAAATCTGCAATTTGAAAAAATTAACAATTCTTTGTGCCGTATAAATAAGCAAAAAGATACGAGGAAGAACGCGCAGCGTTTCCTCGTGCCCGTTGCATCTTCCAAAGCATAAAAAATGAGGCTTTTGTGAAATCACAAAGCCTCATTTAATTATGCTTTTTCAGTCTGCTTATCTGGACTATTCGATGATTTCTTTAACAACACCTGAACCTACTGTACGTCCACCTTCACGGATAGCGAAACGTAAACCTTCTTCCATAGCTACTGGATGAATAAGTTCGCATGTCATTTCGATGTGGTCACCAGGCATACACATTTCTGTTCCTTCTGGAAGTCCGCAGATACCTGTTACGTCAGTTGTTCTGAAGTAGAACTGTGGTCTGTAGTTGTTGAAGAATGGTGTATGACGTCCACCTTCATCTTTTGTTAATACGTAAACCTGAGATGTGAATTTGCTGTGGCATTTAACACTGCCTGGTTTACATAAACATTGTCCTCTTTCGATTTCTGTTCTTTGAACACCACGAAGTAATGCACCGATGTTATCACCAGCTTGAGCTTCGTCAAGAAGTTTACGGAACATTTCGATACCTGTTACAACTACTTTACGTGTTTCTTCGCTGATACCAACGATTTCAACTTCGTCAGATACGTGTAATGTACCACGTTCTACTCTACCTGTAGCAACTGTACCACGACCTGTGATTGAGAATACGTCTTCTACCGGCATCAAGAATGGTTTGTCTGTAGCACGTTCTGGATCTGGAATGTAGCTGTCAACTGCATCCATAAGTTCCATAATTTTGTCGCCCCATTCTCCGTTTGGATCTTCAAGAGCTTTAAGAGCAGAACCCTGAACGATTGGTGTATCATCACCTGGGAATTCATATTCGTCTAATAATTCACGAATTTCCATTTCTACTAATTCTAATAATTCTTCATCGTCTACCATGTCACATTTGTTCATGAATACTACGATGTAAGGAACACCTACCTGACGAGAAAGTAAGATATGTTCTCTTGTCTGAGCCATAACACCGTCTGTAGCAGCTACTACAAGGATAGCACCATCCATCTGAGCAGCACCAGTGATCATGTTCTTAACGTAGTCAGCATGTCCTGGACAGTCAACGTGTGCATAGTGACGTTTTTCTGTTTCGTATTCAACGTGAGCTGTAGAAATTGTGATACCACGTTCTCTTTCTTCTGGAGCTTTGTCAATGTTTTCGAAATCTACTGCTGCGTTACCAGCTACTCTTTCAGAAAGAGTTTTTGTGATAGCAGCTGTTAAAGTTGTCTTACCATGGTCAACGTGTCCGATTGTACCAATGTTAGCATGTGGTTTTGTTCTTTCAAATTTAGCTTTAGCCATTTTGAATAATCCTCCTTATTATAGCGCCCCTCTTTCGTGAGGGGCAAATTTTTAGTTTTCACTCAGTTATCTCTGATTATATTGCAAATCGTAGAGTTTTTCAAGTCTTTTATATTTTTTGTTCTAGAAATTCTTATTTACTTGATAATACTTTTTCCTGAACACTCTTTGGAACCGGTTCATATTTTTCAAAGAACATAGAGTAGTTACCACGTCCCTGAGTTCTTGAACGTAAGTCTGTAGAATATCCGAACATTTCAGACAATGGAACGTAACCTCTTACAATCTTTCCACCGCCCAAGTCGTCCATACCTTCGATACGTCCACGACGTGAGTTGATATCACCGATAACATCACCCATATATTCTTCAGGCATTGTTACTTCAACCTTCATGATTGGCTCAAGAAGAACTGGAGCTGCTTTTGCCATAGCATCTTTGAATGCCATAGAACCAGCAATGTGGAATGCCATTTCACTTGAATCGACTTCATGGTAAGAACCATCGTATACAGTAGCTTTAATACCTACTACCGGGAATCCACCAAGTGTACCTGACTTCATGGCAGCTTCGATACCTTCACCGACTTTTGGAATGTATTCCTTCGGAATAGCACCACCAACAACTTCTGATTCGAAGAAGAATGTCTGCTCGCCGTTAACGTCTGTTGGCTCAAATCTAACTTTACAGTGTCCGTATTGTCCACGTCCACCTGATTGTTTTGCATACTTGCTATCAACATCAACTGCTTTTGTGAATGATTCTTTGTAAGCAACCTGAGGTGCACCTACGTTAGCTTCTACTTTGAATTCACGCAAAAGTCTGTCTACGATAATTTCAAGGTGAAGCTCACCCATACCAGCGATGATTGTCTGTCCTGTTTCCTGATCAG